>NZ_AEJF01000087.1 GCF_001028175.1 Caballeronia mineralivorans PML1(12) | reverse complement strand
CCTGCCCGGGTACTGGGCAGCGCCAATGTTCGCCTATACATCGATCATCGTCGCTCCGGTCCTGGGCCTGCTGCTGGACAGTCAATCCACCTCGCTTGCCGATCCCGCCGGCCAACTATGGCAAGTCAGCGACATCCGCGCCGTGACGGCGCTGGTCGGTCTGTTCACGGTCCTGCCGTTCTGGCTCGTGGCGGTATTTCGCACCGCGGCGAGGACCGGGCGTACCGCGCGATGATTCCAGGCAGCGGGCAATCGCGCAGGTTTTCCTCGGCGCAGTCGCCCGCGAACAGAACGGACGTGGGACGACGGACACCCGTCGGCATCCCACGCTTTTGCCATTCAAGCATTATTGCCGAGACCATGGCGGTCACCACACCCAACCCGCCAATCCCGTTATTACATCCGAGGTAATTGGCCTGCTGTCCTCTCGTGAATATTCTGTGGTTGTCGCGCAATTCATCCTGATGCGCGCTTCACTATCGAGGACACAAACATGTCAACTTATCGCATTCACACTATTGATTCGGCACCGGAACAATCCAGGCCCGTACTACGAGAACTGCAGCAAGCGTTTGGAATGATCCCAAACATCGCGGGAGCCATGGCCGAGTCGCCCGTGCTGATCAACGGCTTCATCGGTCTGTTCCAGAGAGTTCATGCGGGTACCTTCACGGAGGCACAGATACAGACTCTGCTGCTGACCAACGCCGTGACGAACGCGTGTTCATGGGCGGTTGCATTTCATACTGCCCTCGCGCTGAAAGAGGGGCTTCATTCGGCAGACGTCGAAGCCATTCGCGACGATCGCGCGCCTGAGGATCGCAAGCATGCCGCACTCTCGACCTTGACTAGAACATTGATCGAGAAGCGTGGACATCTTGATGACCGGGACGTCGGGAGGTTTCTGGAGGCAGGCTTCAATCAAGCTCAGGTCCTCGAGGTACTCGCGGTACTTGCCGCTTCGACCATCACAAATTACGTCGGCAACGTCACCAAGCCCCCGGTAGAAGCGCCGTTCCAGGCGCGTCTCTGGAAGGCATAGTGACATGCGGATCAAGCCGCAACCGGGAGTATGCTTGTCGGCAAGATTCGATCGCGAGCGCCGGAAGTTTGATGCCCGGCGCGCGGCAATCGCCCAAGCTTATCTGTATCCATTTGCGGACGAGAGACCGATGAATTCCGGGGATCCCGATATCAAGGCACCGCCCAATGAACTGGGTGTGCTGTTGCGTCACTGGAGAGATATGCGCGGCACAAGCCAGTTGGACCTGTCGTTCAATGCCGGTGTGTCGCAGCGTCACATCAGTTTTATCGAAAGCGGACGCAGCGTGCCGAGTCGTCAGATGCTGATGGATATCGCTCAGGCACTCGACATTCCTCTTCGTGAACGCAACACGTTGCTATTGGCGGCGGGCTACGCGCCGATGTATTCCGAAGCTTCGTGGAATTCCCGGGAAATGCAGAGCGTCACCAACGCGCTTGGGCGCATCTTGCGTCAACATGAGCCATTTCCAGCCGTGGTAATGGACCGCTATTGGAATGTCCTTATGACCAACGAGTCCGCACAGCGCTTCTTCAATTGCTTCGTCGACATGGCTGCGCGAAAGGAGCCGCGTAACATGCTGCATCTGCTTTTCGATCCAGACGGGATGCGTCCGTTTGTTGCCGATTGGGAAGGCGTGGCTAAAAGCCTGATTCAGCGCGTGTACCGTGAATCGGTAGGTCGCGTGATTGACGATCAGACGCGGCAGTTGCTCGCCGCGCTGCTTGCTTATCCCGATGTGCAGGGCGGCTGGAAGGCTCAGAACGTCCTGAGCGCCTCGTCCTCTGCGCCTACCATGCCGGTGATACCCATTGGCTTCGTCAAGGACGACAAGGTCCTGAATTATTTTTCGATGGTCACAAGCGTGGGGACTCCACAGAGCGTCGCGGCGCAGGAGTTACGTATTGAATGCATGTTCCCGGCGGACGATGAGACGGAGGTTCGTCATCTGGAGATGATCAAGAAACTTCCAGATGAGCGCTGAACGTACGTGGTCGCTTTGCGTATTCCGGTCGCATTGGACGCCTTGGCCAACCTCTATCCGGCTGTAGCCATTTCATGAACGAGCGTAGCGATTTCATCGTGCGGAACCTGTCGGCGGGCGAAGTCGAATTGCCGGTCGAGTGGGCTGCGTTGGAGGGGTGGAACCCTGGCCTGCATGATGCGTCGTGCTTTTGGGCAGCGGACCCAGACGGCTTTTTTATCGGCGAGTGGCGCGGCGAGCCGGTCGCATGCCTATCCGCTGTCGCCTATGACGAGGGCTTTGGCTTTATCGGTCTGTATATCGTGAAACCGGAGTTTCGCGGCAGAGGTTTCGGCATGCGCCTCTGGCAGCACGGCATGGACTATCTGCGAAACCGCAACGTGGGTCTTGACGGCGTTCTCGCTCAGCAGGAGAACTACAGGAAGTCGGGCTTTCAGCTTGCGTATCGTAACATCCGCTTTCAGGGTGTCGAGCAAGGCGCGGTGCACTCAGACATTTCGAATGCATCAGAGCTGCCGTTCGAGCAACTGGTTGAGTACGACCGTCAATGCTTTCCCGCTGCACGTGCGCGCTTCCTCGCAGCATGGATCGGACAACCGGACGCCGTTGCGCTGACGGCAATCCGCGATGATCGTGTCGCGGGGTACGGCGTGCTGCGCCGTTGCAGGACAGGGTGCAAGATCGGCCCGCTCTTCGCCGATAACGATCAGATCGCAAGCAATCTGTTTGATGGCTTGGGCGCGCGCATGCCGGGCGAGGTCATTGTCCTCGATGTGCCGGAGACCAACCCGGCTGCGGTTGCGCTGGCCAAAAGGCACGGCATGACAAGCGTTTTCGAAACCGCACGAATGTACACGCAGGAGCCGCCTGCGATTCCTGTCGAGCGTGTTTTCGGCGTGACCTCGTTCGAACTCGGGTGATGAGCGTTCCATGCACGCCTTTGCTTGCGTTGTCGAGCAAGGCGCTCGCGGGGGGCAGCATAGCGTGCTGTTAATTTCCGCCGGGATCTGCTGCGCGAGACCGGTAGCGCAGCAGATGATCGGTGCCGGATTCGGATAGCCAGACTTCTCCCGGGCGGCCCATCATCTGACGCACGTTCGCGTGCGGGCGCGGCAGCGCAAACACGTCGAACCGCTCGGCGCGCGGGTCGAAGCGTACCAGCGCATTGGCGCTCCATTCGCTGAGCCAGACGATGTCCTGGTCATCTACGAATATCGCGTATGCATGCGGATCTTGGCCGGGCAGCCGCCATTCACGCCATTGACGCGTCGCCGGATCGAATACGCCGAGTTTCCCCACGTCCCACTCGCTGACCCAGACGCGCCCCCTCGAATCGGACCATACGCGGCGCGCTCCCTGATTCGGCGTCGGTGGTTCGGTGACCTGCGCTGCGCCGCTCGCGGGATCGATGCGGCCGAGATAGCTTCCCGCTAGTGACGCGAAATACAGGCTGCCGTCCGGGGTCACGCAGATACCGTAGGGGCCGCGCCCGCGGGGTGCATCGAAGACGCGTATGCGGGCGAGCTTCGGATCGAGCTCGCCATAGATGCCGTTTTGGCCGGTAAACCAGAGATGCCCTTGTTTGTCGAAGACCGCGGTGTTCAGATTGGCGTCCGGCCGGTCCTTCGGCAACGGAAAACGCGTGACAGCGAGCGTCTTTGGATCGATGCGGACGATGGCGTTCAGGCCGCCGTCGGTGACCCATGCCGCACGATCGGGACCGACGATTACGCCGTGCGGTGCTGACCCGTCGCCCAGCGGAATCTTCTCGATCTTGCCGCTACGCGGGTCCAGCCGTCCGACTGCGCCTTGCGCCTGCGCGGTGTACCACACGGAACCGTCGGGCGCCGGCGCGACGTCATGCGGCGCGCTGCCGGTTGGGAGGGCGAAGCTGTCGAACGACGGCGGCTGCGCGTGTGCTGAACCCATGGCAAGCGCGGCGCTCACCAGGGCGGACGCAATAGACGGAGCCAGCGCGAATTCGAGAATCTTGTTCACCGTTGCCACGGCCCGTTCCCTCGCGATCTCGAGCATGTTCGCCTCCACGTCGCAGGATCAGTTTCAAAGGGCACCGACAGTTCTTGATTATCGCGCCATTGCTTGAAAATATTCCTGCGCGCTGACGAAACGATCCGATTGATGGTGTCGGCGAAATCCAACACAGTCGGGTACGCCCGTACAACGCAGTTACTGCGTTGCGCGCTAGACTATTAACGGGTAACGGGTGCATTTTTCGCCCTTTTGCAGTTATCGGGGAGAGGCCGCCATGAATCGGCCCGTCATTCGATTTCCGCTTCGCACGACTAGTACCGTGTCACTGTGGAAGTGGCTCAAGTGGTCGCTTGCTGCCGCTTTTTTGGTTGCGCTGGTGATCGTGGTGCGCTTCGTTCAAATTGAAATCCAGACCTCCCGGCTGCAGGCGCGCTATCTGTCCGAACTAGGGCGAGATGTCGCCTTCACCCTCGCCGACGGCGCGAGCAATAGCATCCGGTTTCCTGCGAGTGGCCCGTACGACGTGCGTCTCGGTTACGCGCTGGAGCCGTCCTTCGAAGAACGCCTTACTGCACGCGGTTTTGCCGTCGCCTCGCAGGCACGCGATTCCGCCAGGATGTTGGCGCTGGCAGACGATGGACTGTTCCTACCCTACGACGAAAAGGATCAGGCCGGGCTGCTGCTGCGCGATGCGCGTGGCACGCAGCTTTTCAGCGCGCGGTATCCGAATCGGGTCTACGACAGCTTCGACGCGATTCCGCCAGTCATGGTCAACGCGCTGCTTTTCATCGAAGACCGCTACCTGCTCGACGCGAGCCAGCCGAACCGCAATCCGGCAATGGACTGGGGCCGTTTCGGCCGGGCGGTGTTCGATCAGGGCATGCGCGTGGTCGACCGCCATCAGCCGACGCCGGGCGGCAGCACGCTCGCCACGCAGATCGAAAAATTCCGTCACTCGCCGGGCGGCCGCACCGCGACGCCGCCGGAGAAGTTGCGGCAAATCGCTTCGGCGTCCGTGCGGGCCTATCTCGACGGACCGCAGACATTGCCCGCGCGCAAGCAGATCGTGGTGCGCTATCTCAACTCGGTGCCGCTCGCCGCGAAGCCTGGCATCGGCGAAATCAACGGCATCGGCGATGGCCTGGCGGCGTGGTACGGCCGCAACTTCGACGAAGTCAACCGCGTCCTGAATGCGCCACCTTCTGCTGAAATGCTCGATGCGCAAGCGCTCGCGTTCAAACAAGCGTTGTCGCTGATGATCGCGCAACGTGCGCCGTCGCGTTTCCTGCGTTCCGGGAACCTTGAACTCGACAGCCTGACGGACAGTTATCTGCGGCTCCTGGCTGCCAACGGGATCATTTCGACGTCGCTGCGTGACAGCGCACTCGTAGTGCGGCTCGAACTGGATCGCGCACCTGTGGTGCACGCACCGGTATCGTTCGTTACGCGCAAGGCAGTCACCGCGCTGCGGGCGCATCTGCTCGCCACGCTCGGTGTATCGAACGTCTACGACCTCGACCGGCTCGACCTGAGCGCAACCGCCACCCTGGATAACAGGGTCCAGGAGGCCGTCAGCGAAAGGCTCGCGAGTGCCGCCACCCGGGAGGGCGCGCAGGCCGCTGGCTTGTACGGTTTCGAAATGCTGCGCACGCAGGACGATCCGTCGAAAATCGCTTATAGCTTTACGCTGTTCGAGCGCCGCGACGGGGCGAACCTCATGCGGGTCCAGACCGACAGCGTGAACCAGCCGTTCGACATCAATCAGGGTGCACGCCTGAACCTCGGCTCGACCGCCAAGCTTCGCACGCTGATCACATACTTGCAGATCGTCTCCACGCTGCATGCGCGTTACGCGTCGATGAGCGTGGCGCAACTGCACGATGTGAAGCCAGACAAGCAGGATCTGTTGACGCGCTGGGCGCTTGATTACCTGTCGCATGCATCGGATCGCTCGCTCAGTGCGATGCTCGATGCCGCGATCGAGCGCAAGTATTCGGCGAGTCCCGGCGAGACGTTCTACACCGGCGGTGGCGCGCAGACTTTCAATAACTTCGAAGCGAGCGACAACAGCCGCATCCTCACCGTGCATCGCGCGTTCCAGCATTCGGTGAACCTGGTGTTTGTCCGGCTGATGCGCGATATCGTGCACTACGAGATGGTCCAGTCCGCCGGGCCGACGTCGCAATGGCTCGACGACCCTGCAACGCGCCATGCTTATCTCACGCATTTTGCCGATCAGGAAAGCCGCGTGTATATGCATCGTTTCTATGCGAGGTATCGTGGCAAGACGCCCGACACAGCGCTGGCCACCCTGTTGTCTGGCGTGCACAAGTCGCCGGCGAAGGTCGCGACCGTATTGCGCAGCGTGGCGCCGGATGAACCACAAGCGTGGTTCGACGCGCAAATGCGCGCTGCGCTGAAGCGCACTCCCGCAGCAGGGCTTTCGTCCGACGATCTTTCGAAGCTCTACATGAAGTACAGCATCGGCAAATTCGATTTGAACGATCGGGGTTATATCGCGAGCGTTCATCCGCTCGAACTGTGGACGGTCAATTACCTGCGGGACCATCCGCTCGCGACTGAGATCCAGTTGCAGGACGCGAGCCGCGCAGTGCGCTTTACCGCCTATTCATGGCTCTTCAAGACGCGTTACCACGCGACTCAGGATCGGCGCATCAAGCGCATGGTCGAATTGCAAGCTTTTGCCGAAATCGGCAAGTCGTGGCGCGCGCTGGGCTATCCCTTCGCGACGATCACGCCGTCTTACGCAGCGGCGATCGGCGCGTCGGGCGACCGGCCGGTCGCGCTTGCACAGCTCATTGGCACGATTGCGAACGGGGGCAAGACGCTTCCGGTGCAGACATTTTCCGAACTCGAGTTCGGCAAGGGCACGCCCTATGAGACGCATTTCACGCGAGCAGCGACAACGCCGCGCACGGTGTTGTCGCCGGAGATTGTCGATGTGGTGCATGGCTTGTTGCGCGACGTGGTGCTCGGCGGTACGGCGAAGCGTCTTGCGGCCGGCATGACGTTCCCTGACGGACAGACGCTCGACGTCTATGGCAAGACCGGAACGGGCGACCAGCGCTTTAATGTGTTCGCCCGTGGTGCGCGCCTGATCGAGTCGCGCAAGGTCAACCGGAGCGCGACATTCGTCTTCGTGATCGGCGACCGCTTTTTTGGCACGTTGACCGCCAATGTGCACGAGCCCTATGCGGCGCGCTACGCCTACACGAGTGCGCTATCGGTGCAGTTGCTCAAGTCGTTGGCTCCTGCACTGCAACCGCTGCTCCGCGACGATAAGGAATCAGCAATCCAGTCTTCAGCGGCGCGCCGGGAATAACCGATGGAGCCGGGGACCGAGGTTGTGTCGTTACGGCGGCGCCGGATGGATTCGCAGCGGCATCAGGAGTAACGTTGATGCATGGACGAACCTTCCGCTGGCCGCGTGAGCGCGCAGCGTTCCACACAGGCGTTCGATCCGGGAATCAACACAAGGGAGGGCGCTATGCCCGACGAACCTGCTTCATGGCACGTGTTTGAATACGAAGGCTTCGATATCCACGTCCTGCCCCAGTTGAAGCCGACCCCGGAGCATGCGCCGCTGCGCGCAAGCGACCGGTATGTCTACATCGGCCACGTCTGCCGTCACGGCGCGAATGCCGATGCGCCGGGCGAAGCCGTGCGTTTTCACTCGGACGGCAACGACGAGTTCAAGAGCGCCGACGACGCCGTACAGGACGCGCCGCACATCGGGCGAAGCATTATCGACGGCACGCATCCGGATCTTTCCGTGTTGTCGCTCGTCTCGCATCACCACCACTCGTAATAACAGCGGCATCGCCACGGAGCGCACCTGCCGATGAATCTGCCCTCTGCCGGAACCGAACCGGAAATCGAAGGCCTGAGCGCCGTGACCTTCTCGACGCGCGACATGCGGCGCGCCGTGCACTTTTACCAAGCGCTCGGTTTTTCGCTATTGCACGGCGGCGAAAACGAAGCGTTCACTTCATTCGCACTGGGCAGGTCGTTTCTCAACCTGACCACGGAAACGCACGGCCCGATCAGCTGGTGGGGCCGGGTGATCATCTATGTCTCGGACGTTGACGCGATGTACCGCAAAGCACTCGCGGCCGGTATCACGCCGGCGTTCACGCCGCGCGATGCGCCCTGGAACGAACGCTATTTCCACGTCAGCGATCCTGACGGACACGAACTCAGCTTCGCCCGGCCATTGAGCTGAGGACGCGATTCCGTACTCACCGCCTTGTATTTGTCACAAGCTTAGCCTATCTTCAAAAAACTGTATATATATACAGGTATGGAGGTCGCTATGGAACGGTGGGTGCGAGTTCAAAACGAGCGGGATCGTCAGGTGCTGGCGTGGTTGCGTGGCCAGGTTGGCGATGCGGCGATTATCGCTGCCGCGCAAAGCTGTGCCGGGCCGGGCATAAAGCCGTATCTGTCTGCGATTTGTCGTGCGCTTCACGTGACGCCGCCGAGATACGCCGCTATCCGAACCGGCGCCGGTGAGGTCGGAGAGAGGCATCTGGTGAGCATTTACCAGATTCTGCGTGGGCCGCGGTCCGCCGCCCACGCTGGCCGATGACGTAGCGGAGGTCGTGGCCTGTCGGCTTACCGCTTGACGGCAAGCGCACAGAACGCCCCCTCTGTTTCGACCACCCTTGCGTTGACAAAGCCCGCGACTGTGAGCCTTTCAACCAGCCTGCTTCGCGTCTGTCCCGAATGGGCGGTGAAACCCAGCGCGATCGTGGCGCCCGGTTTCATCACGCGCCAGATCTCCGCGATGCCGGCGGTGGCATCCGGCCACATTTGCATCGAATTGATCGACAACACCTTGTCGAATGTATTGTTCTCGAAAGGGAGGCGGTCCGCGGTGCCAATTCGCAGATCGACCTGGCCGCTTTCGAGCGCTTGAGCATTGCGAACGGCGGCTTGACTCAACATCTCCAGAGACGGATCGATGCCGGCAACGTAGTTCGCGGACTGCGCCAGAAGCTGAATGCCAACCCCTGGGCCAAAGCCCACTTCGCATACGCGATCGTTTCCATGAATTTCCAGCAGGCCGATTACCCAGGCCGCGTACGGCTGGTTCATCCTGGCCATCATCGCGCCCCCTAGCCGGCCGAGGATACCGCTTGGACGGCCGAACGCCTGTATCAAAACGCTGTTGAAAGCGCTCACTGTGCTCTCCCCATGCTGTATTGCGAGATTAACGTTTTGCGTACGACCGCCTGCCGCCGCACGTCACGATCAAGGTCAGTTAATCCAGCAGTGTTTAATAAGTTCTATCTTCCTCGTGCGGCATCCGCTGCGCACTGGAACAGCATCACAGAAGCAACCTGCCGTACGCTCGAACGTCCTCAGGCGGTCGTTCGTATCGGTGGCAACAATTCGCGTCTGGCAGTGCCATGTTCATCGCCCTTTGCTTAGGGCATCCTTAAGGAGGGATCGACGCGCAAACAACCGCTCTTGCTTATGGTTTTAATTCACGGTGCTTACGGCTTGAAAGCGAACTTCATCGATAGAAGCATTGTGGCAATTTCGGCGCGACGGTAATGGTTCCCGGTTGCACCGGAATGCCGTCGATCATTGGACAAGCGGGCGCTTAAGGGGTAGACGGCGAGCCCACGGCCAATGCAAACCGCCTAACGCGCTGCTTGCATGAAGCTGCGCACCTTGGCCTCGTCGACGGGATTCCACCACACGCCTCCCACCTTCAACGAACTCGCAACGATCACTCCGTCGACCACCGACAGGATTTCCGCAATGTTGCGCTCGGTGCAACCGCTGCCGACCAGCAACGGCAATGTCGTTGCGTTCCTGATCTGCCGCAAATAGTCCGTGCTGGCAGCGTCGCCCGTGCGCTGGCCTGTGGCGATGATTGCGTCGGCATCGAAGAACTCGACGTCGCGCACCAGTTCCTCCAGTGAACGATCCGACACGATCGCGTGCGCACCATGCTTGACGTGGGCGTCCGCGAAAACGTGGATACCGTCGGCACGCAGCTTTGCGCGATAGCGCAAAGCGACCGCCGCCGCACCTTCTATCAAGCCCTCGTTCGCAACATATGCGTTGGCCCACTGGTTCACGCGCACGAACGCCGCGCCGCTTGCTGCCGCGATCGCAAGCGCGGGGAGCGCCGCGTTTGCAAGCACATTGATGCCGATCGGCAAGCCGGTTTCCCGCGCGATCCGATCGGCGGTGACCGACATGAACGCCGACGTCTCCGGACCAATATCGTCCGGCTTCGAAAACGGCACGTCGCCATGATTTTCGACGATCAGGCCATCGACGCCGCCTTTCGCGTACGCCACCGCATCGGCGAGCGCGGCGTTGTACATGGCCTCGCTCGACGCGCCCTGATAACGTGGCGAACCGGGAAACGCAGGGCAGTGGATCACACCGATCACCACGCCGCGCGGACGTCCAAAAATTTGCTGGACGCAATCGGTGCGTCCACGCCCAACGCCAGATGAAGTTTCCATATTGATTGAGTTCAGGTTAGAGAGTGGAAGAGTGCGGACAATTCGGCGCGGCTCGGGAAAGCGGCTTGCGTGCCGCTTCTCGTGACGGCGAACGCAGCGGCGGCTTGCGCCCGCTGCAAGGCGGCCGTCATGGCAATGCCCTGGGCGAGCGCCGCGAGGAGGGCGCCGCAGAATGCGTCGCCGGCTCCGACGGTGTCGATGGCATTGGCGGGCGCGGCCGGAATCAGCGTCGTGTGTCCTGCGTTGCACCAGAGAACGCCTTGGGAACCTAGTGTGACGACGACATCGCTGGCGCCCGATGCCTGAAGCGAACATGCGGCTTTCTCAGGCGTGCCCAGTCCGGTCAGCGCGGCGGCCTCGACACGATTCACCACGAGAACGTCCACGTCGTTCAGCATTGGGCGGCAATCGAAACATACCGGTCCGGGATTAAGCAAGGTGCGACGCCGGCCCGCATGGGCCTGAAGCAAAAGATCGGCCGTGACGGCTTGGCTCAGGTTGCCCTGCATGGCTATCCAGTCGCCGCTGCGGGTTGCATCGAGTACCGCGCCTGGCGAGGGCACGTAGCTGGCCGCGGCCTCGTTGCGAGTCACGATGGTGTTCTCGCCGCGCTGGTCGACCGTCACGATCGACATATCCGATGCACACGGCAAGCGGGCGATATGGCGTGTATCGATACCCTCTTCCATGAGCCGCGCCAGGAAACGTTCGCCATCCTCATCGTTGCCGAGTGCTGCAAATAACTGCACCTGGGCGCCGGCACGTTGCGCCATCACCGCCTGGTTTGCGCCCTTGCCCCCAAAGTCTCGCAATGTATTGGTGGCAAGCGATGTCTCGCCTGCCAGCGGCAGGTGCTCGACCCGGAAGATCAGGTCGATTGCCGCATTGCCGATAACGCAAACGCGTGCTTCATTGGCGTTCATTGTTCACTCGAGGTCAACCAGTCGAGGCAATTCGTCCATAACCGCGCGTTGCCTTCCCAGGCGGAGAACTCCGGCGGCAACCAGTGACTCGACATGTCGCTGGTCCACGCAAGCGTGCGTCCACGGCCATGTGTGCCCGCGACGAGCAACGGGTGGCCGGTCTCGGGGACGGTCGCGATCAGCGTCGCGCCGGGTTTCAACTGCACTTCGTTATAACCAAGCAAGTGCGGCCACCGTGTTCCAAGCCCTTCGACTACGGGGTGCGAAGCGACCACGTTCGCGTTGAAGCCTTCTGGAACCTCGACACGGTCGTCGTAAGGCAGGCATGTGACGGGCATCACTTCCTCCACGGGCGTATTGCGAAACCGCGCACTGCCGTTGATGCCCTGGAAGCTCAGGTAACCGCCGATCATCATCAGCCCGCGTCCGGCCTCGACATACTCTCGCAACAGCTTGAGACGGTTCGGCGTGCGCTGGCTTTTAACCCACGTATCCGGATGAAGCAACAAGGTATTTGCACCGATGTCCGAGAGGATGATTGCGTCATAAGCGAGCAATCCGTCAAGCGTGGAGGGGAAGGCTTCCTGCGCTTCGTGACTCGGCATGTGGGTGATTACGTAGTCGCTGTCCTTGAAGATATCGAGGAAGATCGTGGCGCCGTTGTGATAGGTCGCGGTCGGAAACTGGTCGAAGCCCTTGATGTGCGTCGACATGCTCGTCCAGCTCTCTCCGGCGAGCAAAACAGATTTGGTCATGCGTGTGCTCCTGAAGCGCGCGGCGAGCCGTGTCGGCGGCACGCGGCGCAAGGTGGAACCGGTTCACTTCGTTATGTGAGAAACATCGTCATCTACTCGAGAAAACGCGCGCCGGGTTCGCGATCATCATCGTTTCGATCTGGTCGTTCGTCACGCCATGACGACGCAGGCGAGGCACGAAGTACTTGAGAATGTAGCCGTACCCGTGACCGCCAAAACGCGTCAGCATGATCTTCATGAACACGTCCTGCGACATGAGGATCCGGTCGATAAAACCCGCATCGATCAGCGCCTTGATCGCGCGTGCGTTTTCTTCGTCGGAAGGCGATTGTGCGTTTTCATCGGCGTAGAAGTACTCCATGCCGATCATGTCGTATTCGAGCCAGGCGCCGCGTTTGGCAAGCGCGTGCTGATATTCGACGTCCATGTGGCTGGGGTTCATGTGACACAGCACGGTGTGGTTCAGGTCGGCGCCTTCCTCCTGAACGATGTCGAGCACGCGATGTCCATGCCGCACCCAGCCGGGCAGGTGTACAGATAAAGGCACATGCGTCGCCGCACTGGCTCGCGCGGCCGCGCGCAGCGACTTCTCTTCGTTGGCCGTGAACGCTGCCGAGACGCCGATCTCGCCGATCATTCCCGCGACGACTTCAGGCTTTTCATCGGCGCCTCCAACGTCGAAGATCAGTTGTGCTGCCAATTCGTCGATCGATTTGTGTTTCACATAGTCGGGATGCGAGGGTTCGAGATAAAACCCCGTCGACATCACAATATTAAGCCCCGTACGGCGCGAGATCCGTTGCAGCGCGGCAGGGTCGCGGCCAATGCCGAGATTGGTCGGGTCGACCACCGTATCGCCGCCCAGTTCGCGGAAGCGCATCAGTTCTTCAACGGCTACGTCGGCATCGAACAACTGGCAATTGTCGCGGTTCATCAGCGGATTCATCCGCAGCGCGCCAAGAATGCCGATATGCACTTTCTGCTCGCCGATAAACCGATCACTGCAACAACTGGGCGGCACCCATTTTCCGGAAGCATCCAGCAGGATGTGCTCATGCATCAGCGTCACCCCCATCTTCGCGATGGGCAGCGGTCCGAGGACGGTCATCACGTGGCTGCTGCCAACGCCTATCGGCAGCGGCGAGTCGCGGCGGAAGATCGAACTCATCGCTTAACCTTTCTTGCGCCGTTGCGGCGAGAAGATGCGCGTGTTGAGCCAGATCGCGAGCAGCATGATGGCGCCCTGGATGATCTGCGTATAAAACGGCGAGACGTTGATCAGGATCAGCCCGTTACCGAGCACGGCGATGGTCAGCGCACCCAGCAGCGTGCCAAGGATCGTTCCCCGGCCGCCAAAGAGATCGGTACTGCCAAGGACTACCGCGGCGATCACCGCAAGTTCAAAACCGACACCTTGATTTGACGATCCGCTGCCTAGCCGCGCCGTTGTGATGAGTCCGGCGAGACCTGCTGCCGCGCCGCTGAGGACATAAACCTTGAGCGTGACGCTGCGCACGTCGACACCCGCCCGCCGCACCCCTTCCGCATTCGTGCCAATGCCGGTCACATAGCGCCCGAACCGCGTATGCCGGAGGGTCACCCATCCGGCAAGCAGCGTAAGGATTGCTATGACCGCAGGCGTCGGCATGCCCAGCAGCCGGCCGCGGCCAAGCTCGACGAACCATCCGTCGTTTTCGATCGGCACTGAAAAACCCTGCGTGATCAGCAGCGCGATGCCGCGCACGACCGATAGCGTGCCAAGCGTCACGATGAACGCGGGCATTCCCGCGAACGCGATGAAGTAGCCGTTGATCGCACCGATCAGCGCGCCAAGCGAGAGGCCGCCGACCAGCACGACGATACCCGGCACGCCCGCCCGCAATGCGATGGCCGAGAGCGCACCCACGAGCGCGAGCGTTGAGCCTATCGACAAGTCGATGCCGCCCGTCGTGATGACGAGTGTCATCGTTGTCGCGACGATCAGGAGCGGCGCGCTTTGACGAAGCACGTTGAGGAGATTGCCGGCGGTGAGGAACGTGTGCGTGGTGAGCGCGAAGGCGAGAGCGCAGACGATAAAGAACGCCGCGATGCTGGCTACGCCCGCATTGCGGCCGAGCAAATGCCTCAGCGGCAGGCGCGGCGCCTTGGACTTGTCGTGCATGGCGAGTTCCATCTCAATCCTCCGCAAGCGCACGTGCCGACCGCGCGCTGAACTTATGGCCGACGATCAGATCGACGATCTCCTCCAGGTTCGTTTCACCGATCTTCCGGTCCGCGACATTCTGTCCTTCGTACATCACGCTGATGCGGTCGCACACCAGGAACAGGTCCTGCAGCCGATGGCTGATCAGGATCACGCTGACGCCGCGCGCGCTGATCGTGCGCACGAGTTCGAGCACCGCTTCGACTTCGGCCACGGCCAGCGCGGCCGTGGGTTCATCCATGATCAGCACTTTCGGATCGAACGATACCGCTCGCGAAATCGCGATGGCCTGACGTTGCCCGCCCGACAGATTCTCCACGTCAAGCTTTGTGTTCGGGATACGAATGCCGAGGTTGTTCAGCATGTCGCGGGCATCGTGATGCATTTTGCGATGATCTAGCACCTGCACGCCGCAGATACGGCGCATGGGTTCGCGGCCGAGGAAGAGGTTGCCGGCCACATCGACCGTATTGCACAGCGACAGGTCCTGATAGACCATCTCGATGCGATGCGCGCGGGCGTCGCCCGGGTCCGCGAACTGGACCGGCTTGCCGTCGATCTCAATGCTGCCGCTGTCCGGTATCACCGCGCCCGACAGCACCTTCGAAACCGTCGACTTGCCCGCGCCGTTGTCGCCGACGAGCCCGAGCACTTCACCCGGCATCACGTGCAGGTCGACGCCGCGCAGCGACTGCACGGCGCCGTAGCTCTTGGTGATGTTTTGCATGCGCACGCGCGGCGTTGCAGCATCATTTTGCATAGCGGTTCTCCCGGCAACGTGGAGGTGGGCTTACTTAAATACGGCCCGGTATTTGCCGACGTTCGCCTTGGTTACGATCGTCACCGGCACCGAGATGTTTTTCTCGACCGGCTGCTTGTTGAGGAGCTTCATCGCGGCATTCACTGCGGCGCGGCCTTCGCCTTCCGGGTCCTGCTGCACCACGGCTGTCACAAAGCCTGCGTCGATGCCCTTGATAGCTTGCGCGCTCAAGTCCCAGCCGACAATCTTCACGCGCCCTGTAGCGTCCTGAGCCGACGTTGCCGCAACCAGACCGATCAGCGCGGGTTCACCGGTTGCATACACGATCTGGAGATCCGGGTGGGCGGAGATCAGGTTCTCCGCGGCGGTTTGCGCCTGGTCCTGCACGTTTTGTCCATCGACGGTGGCGACGATCTTCGCACTCGGCACCGTCGCGATGCCCGCCTTGAAGCCATCCAGACGCACGTTCTGGATGAACGAATTCAGCGCGCCGACCACGCCGATGTTTGCCTTCCCGCCAAGATTCGTCTTGATGTACGCGGCCGTGTATTTGCCGATATCTTCGCCGACCTTCTTGTTGTCGACGCCGACTTGCACCGAGTTGTCGCCGTCGACAATGGCGTCGATGGTCACCACCGGAATACCCGCTTTCTTGGCTTCGGTGATTGCGGGTTTGATGCCGTTCACATCGATGGCGACCACCAGGATGGCATCGACCTTTTGCTGGATATACGTTTCGATCGCGTTGTTTTGTGCGCTCGGGTCGTTGTTCGAGTTGAAGATGGCCAGCTCGACGCCGGCTGCTTTTGCGGCCGCCTGGGCGCCCTGGTCCATCTGCGTGAAGAAGAGCGCCTCCTGGTTGATCTGCACCATGGCGATCTTCTTGCCGGCTGCAGCGGCAGTGCCTGCGACGGCAAGCAAGGACACGCTCAGCAATACGGCGGTCATGCGGCGGAAATGCAATGCTGCGCTCATCGGAATCCCTTTTCTGGTTGGTCCGGACGCTGTTCGTGCGGTCCATTAAAGCCGCGCGACCGGTGAATTAAAGGAAGACTTCATGGGCGCAACCGACATTGCGCCGCTCGCTTGTAAACCGGTTTATAAAAATTAATCCGAGAGTATTGGGCTGTCAACCGTTTCAAAAAAAGGCGCGGGAAAATACGTAGAGGGGGAATTGCCAGGTGGGTCTATGAACCGGCGCGAGGCGGTCCCACCGACGCGCGTTCGATCAGTTCGACCGGCAGGCGGCGCACGGTAGGTGGAGAGGCGGCCTGTCCCGTCAGCATCGCGACCAGCAGGGCGACGCCGGTCCGGCCAAGCTCTGCCGCCGACTGGCGCACCGTGGTGATCGGCGGCATCAGGAGGCTGGCGAATTCCATGTCGTCGAAGCCGACAATCGACATGTAGCCGGGCACGTCCAGTGAGCGCTCGCGCAGTGCGTCGAGCACGCCCACCGCGATGTAGTCGCTGGTGGCGAACAGGGCCGTGGGCGGATGGGCGCCCGCAATCAGCTCAGCGCCGACCGCGCGCCCAAAGCTGCGATCGTAGGAGCCGAAGTGCACGAGTCCCGAGTCGAAGGGAACCTGTGCCTCGGCAAGTGCTCGCCGATAGCCCTCCAGCCGTTCCCGCACGGTGAACAGCGTTTCGGGGCCGGTCACGTGCGCGATCCGCCGATGCCCCGCGTCGAGCAGATGGCGTGTCGCCAGATAACCGCCCTCGACGTTGTCGACGAAGACCTTCGGCACGTCGGCGCCCGGCACGTCCTCATCGACCAGCACGATGTTGGCGCGCTCGCCCATTAGGCTGCGCAGCGAGCCGTCGTCCGGGCGATTGGTCGCGAAGATCAGGCCGTCGAGGTGGCGCGTATCGAGCCAGCGCAGATAGAGCGCTTCGCGCTCGAGCTTGTTGCGCGTGATACACAGGGCGAGACCATAGCCGCTTTCGGAAGCGGCTTCCTCGACGGCATCCGCCAGTTCGGCGAAGAACGGATTGGCGACCTCCGGCATGGCCAGGCCGATGGTCTCGCTACTGCCCAGACTCAGGCGCCGGGCCAGACTGTTTTGGCGATAGTTGAGCGCGACGACGGCGTCGTCGACGCGCTTGGCGGTTTCCGGCGGCAGCGCGAGGCTACCGTTCAGGTAGCGCGAAACGGTTGCCTTCGACACATCGGCCAGTTCGGCGACATCGCGAATCGTGGGTACTTTTGCCACTTGAGGGTTCCCCGTTGGACTGGGGCGTAGTGTAACGCGCGGGATTTAGTGGCAGCCCTGGATAAACCTTCAGGAATCTACGGGAAAGATTGGAGCGATAGCCGACATTGTTTGCAGCATAAGCCGATAGATGATTTCCCCGGGAATAAAGCATTAGCTGATTTTTTCGCGTCAACTTATGCATTATTCGTCAACCCTGTCGAATAATGCAAAAGCTGAAAAAATATAAATCATAATTTGAACGTCAGGTCGGGCTTGCGGTCTGGGACAGTCTGCGGTTAGTAAAGCAAAAGTGCGCAATCTTTCGCGGAAATAAAGCAAAAGCTGAGTTCGTTTGATGAGTGACATAGTTCATCGATTTTAATAGAATTTTTTGACAAAAGAATCGCTGTATAAACCAAATGATGAGCATTTCATTGCCGTCACGCTCAAGCCGGAAGTGCTCGTCAAATAGCTAAGCATAAGGTGATGCACCCAAGAGGTCGCATAGCGCTGGTCGGAGCGACATCTGCCGATACTCTTCTTGCGCGGCAGCGTGGCGCGACGACGATCTCCTGTGGTGTGAGCAGTTTATTTCGGCAGCAGTCTGTCCCGCAAACTGCTTTGCCGGGGAAATAGCTCCGACCGCATTCGCTTCGTTGCACACCTCCATCGCTGCGATCGCATCAAGGCGTATGTCGACAAGACATGGAATCTGGCAAAGTCGCTGACGGTGGATTGAGTGGAGCTGTTCGCTCATACTTTTTGTGCCCGTCAAATAGAAAGCTTTTCCACTAGATCCTATGAGCAGGGGCGTCAAGGAACTGGTGCGTCCTCTGCGGAGAGCAAGCTGGAGCATCAAGGCTCGGCGAGCCAGACGAGAGAGCGCTTTATATGAAAGTGGTCGCAACCAGCGAGGAAGCCGTGCTGCGCGTTGCGTTTCTCTATAGTTGCGGCACCGAAAATGCTCTGTATAAGGAGCTTGAAAAGGACTCTGACGCCATCCTATATGCGGGTGCGCCGTACAACCAGGAGTCATATGCCTATGGCATCAGCGTTCACGTTGGCCCGGTCGCCGGCTGTCAGCCGCCTCTTGCACCAGGCCGTGAAACGAAAGCCAATTCGAGCCGTAGCATTAATGCGCTTACGCTTGTTGCCAACTGGCTGAGGTCCGCCAAGGCGCGGCGGCTAGCAATCTCTCACTTCCCACTCGAGTACCTGCATGCCGCTATGAAGCGCCGTACGGCTCGTGCGTTCCACAGGCCGAGGAGATACCTATATTTACGGATACCTTAGCGATTGAATAGGACAGAATTCCAGACCCCAGGCGCAGCAGCATCTTTGATGCCCGGGAATTGAGAGGTTAAACTGGCCCTTGCGAATGCGGTGCACCAACTCGATACCGGCAATCGTGGTCGCGGCGCTCCTGAGCCGTTTGAAGCCAAGCATCACGTCCGTTCTGGACTTAATGTTTCGATGGTCCTGGTCGGGTAGCAACAGCGCATTGCTGCGCTGTTG
>NZ_AEJF01000086.1 GCF_001028175.1 Caballeronia mineralivorans PML1(12) | reverse complement strand
TCAAGCCTCTACAAAGGCATCTGTCGACACCCGGTAGTACAACTTTATTTTCCGGCATACTGCGGATTTCTACGGCAATTGAGATGGTGCACTTGGAGGTTGCTGGCTGCATCCGTCCCGCCATCAGTTTGCTTCACAATATGCGTAACATCCCAGCGGGTGTTCATTGTGATGGGCTGCTGACAGTTAGAACACAGGCCATCTTGCCTTAGCCAGACACGGTACAGCTTACTGCGACCTCGTACCGAGTTCAGCATCTTCTTACCCCATCGGGATTCGAAGTACGACGCCCATTGCGGATCGTGCGGATTGGCGCCCGCTTTGATCTTGATATGCCGTTTTATCGGCGTATCCGATTCCTTGAGCAAGATGACCTCTCTTGTCGTGCCATCTTCTTTGTTTTCTGTGGCGGCAAATACCCAGTCCCGGAAACCTTTGGTCTTGAAGTATTTGATCTTCACCCATCGGGCTCCTTTTTTAGGGTGCCTTCTTACCCCCCATCGCCATAGCATTGACCAGACCTCGTGATCAACTCGATCGAAGGCTTTCTTGGCGACTACATGACTGTGGTAATTCGCCCATCCTCGAAGAACAGGATTGAGCAGCCTTATCAGGTTCGCCTGTTTAGCCGTCTTGTTGGCCTTGATGATTTCACGAATTTTGTCAAGATGCGCCTTGACGTTCGCTTTCGACGGTTTCATCAATAGCTTGCCGTTGTACTTGCGAATGTTCCATCAGAGGAAATCAAACCCATCCTTGATGTGCGTTATTCTGGTCTTTTCTGGCGATAAGACCAACCCGCGTTCCGCCAGAAATTCGACCACTGCGGGCCTGACCTCATGTTCCAGCCACTCTTTCGAGTGGCCAGTAATAATGAAATCGTCCGCGTAACGCACCATGGTCATTTTCAGTCCCCTCGGTTTCGCTCGCGGGAATTTTTCCGCTAGCATCGCTTCGAGGCCATCGAGCGTCATGTTGGCTGCCACCGGTGAAATAATTCCCCCTTGCGGGGTGCCGGCATCAGTGGGGAAGAGTTCGTTTTGATACACATATCCAGCTTTGAGCCACTTCTTTAGAATCACCTTGTCCGTGGGGATATTGGCGATCATCCAGTCGTGGGAAATTTTGTCGAAACAGCCTTGGATGTCGGCCTCTAGCACCCATTCCGCACTCGCCTTTTTTGCCAGAGAATTGAAGCATTGTCCTCCGGCGTCAGCCGTAGAGCGTTCCGGCCTGAACCCATAAGAATTCAGATCGGCGGTGGTTTCCGCAACGGGTTCGAGCGCTAGCAAATGTAAAGCTTGCATTGCCCTGCACCGCATCACGGGTATGCCGAGGGGCCTCGGCCTGCCGTTTTTCTTCAGAATAAAAACCCTCCGAAGCGGAAGGGGCGAGTAACCCCGCCTCTTCAACGACGCAATCGCGTTGGTCTTTGCCGCCGGTGTTTTCCACGTTACCTTGTCCACACCGGGGGTGTTCCTGCCTTTGTTTTCAGTCACCCGCTTCACGGCTAATGCACGGCCGCTGAACGAGTGGGTCAGCAGCCATTGCAGGGCTTTCACCCTGCTATGGCGGCCGGCCTGTACCGCCTTCACCATACGCGTTTGTAGCCCTCTTACTTGGCGTTGAACATTGGCCCAATTGATGCCGTCCCACGTCACGCCGGAAGGCGCACGCGCCCGTGTTGCTGCACTCATTTGCTTTCCTCCCGTATAGATGGTTCTGCAAACTCTCTGGTGAGGAGAGACCATGAGGAAGTCTGCCCGCTTTCGCGTCGGGTGATGTTGCAACCCGTATCCCGTCCATTACAGCCGGGCATTCGCTTTTTCCCCGTTCCTGTGCCCGCACCGCCATGGGCAGACCTCGCAGCCTGCTGTCCCCGAGAGGAGCGATACGGGGTTTCCACGTTCCGCTTATGGAAGTACGTCGGGTTAGGTGCCTGCTCTGAGCCGGGAGGTATATGGGTCACGAGAGCGTAATCGAAAAACGCTGTTCCCACCTCCGGTACCGTTTTGGTTCGAGCGCAATAGCCATTTCCGCTCGTTCAATCTAACGACCCTATTGCAGATTCAAATGTTTTCACCATACCGACTATCTGGCACTCATCCGGCGTATGGCTGCCAGAAGGGTACGCCTCTCGCGATTGATACCCCGCGCCTTGCGGCGCTTCGTTACGTTGTCAGACCCGCTCTTGATTCAGGATCCTAGATTCACCGGGTGACACCGGTGGTTCACTCCTTCTATGCCGCGAGAAGTGAGAACAACTTCTGTAAGCGACCTCGTGTCGCACTTCGATCAGATTGTTCAGGTACTTCGAGGACTGAACCTTCGTGTCCTCAGGCAGCGAGCCATCGGCCTTCATTTCTCGCACCGCCCGGTGCGAAGCAGCATAACCATCACGTGCTCGCCGGCAAGCACGTCGCTTGCCGTCGTGGCTGCATCGAATCCGAAATAGAGGGGGATCTGTCGTCGGTTTCTCGTATGAGAGTTTCGGGTTGCGCCGGCCTCGCCTATTCCCCTACACGTGCGAGCGAACGGAATACGGCCAGCAACCAGAACGGAAGTACGGTAAACAGGCCCACGAGTGCAGTCGCCGCTCTGATGTCGTGGAGCTGCCACACCGCACCGGAGGGATCGGTCACTCCGCCGGCCTGCGTGTCGAACAGCAGGCTGAGGATAGGCGCGGCGATGATCGACGTATAGGCAAACAGCGGTTTGATCCAGTAACCCGCCATATCCGGACGCGGGCCCTTCAGACGCCGCGCATAGAGTGCGAATACCTGGAAGAACACGTAGACAGTCAGATACCAGCCGAGAAAGTTGACGAACGGTACGCCGAAATAGCTGCCGCCGTGATGCCAGATCCAGTTGCCGGTGATTGTCGACATCATTGGATCAATGGTCAGGTCCCAGCTCACCATGATGAAGCTCGCGATGACGGGCGTTTGCACCGCCAACGAGCCGCGCAGCCTGCCGGAGGTATCGCCAAGGATCGCCCGTGCGAGTGTCCATGACAGATAGCCGACACCGAAGTACGCCGGGCCGATCAGCAGTGGCACGAGGAACAGTTTCGGGCCTATCGTGTCGCTGTAATGATATGAGCCGAACGGAAAGCCAGTGACGATGCTCAGATTCTCGAAGGCGTTGCTGAAGCCCAGGCAGATCGCGATGAAGAACAGGATCGCGCGCCAGCCGTAGGTTGATGCGCCGTGCAGCAAACCGAACATGAGCAACGACAACGCGAGCATTGCTCCGCCGACAACCGTCGGCAAGTGCAACAACACAGACGCGACGTGGGACAGTACGCTTGCGGCCGCGAAAACCCATAGCGCGGGCGAGATCCACTGTGCGCCGGCCTTCGGGTGCGTGGCTTGCAGGACTTTCATGCGCACTTCCTCGCGTAGCCAAATTCTTTCCGGTAACGGGGGATGAACAATTCGCGGCCCTTGATCAACGCGGTGGTCCAGTTGCCGACCAGCACGCCGTCGCGCATGAGTGGCAGCATGCTCGCCCCGTCGCGCGGACCGAGCGGCACCAGGATGCCGCGCGACGACCAGGGAACATAGGCAGGCAGCGATTTGGGCGATTCGCCTGCAAGCGTGGCCGCAATGATTTTTGCGAGCCACGGCACCTGGCGGGTGATGGCGACGATCGTCATGGGGTCGCCCGTGGCGGCGGCATCGCCGAGTGCAAAGAGGCGTTGCGCGCCCGCAGGCCGCAGCCATGCATCGACCCTGACGCGGCCTTGCGCGTCGAAATAGGCAGCCGGCATGTGGCGGAATATAGCCGTGATCGGCCGTGCGCCGAGGGCCGGGAAGATGAGTTGGTTTTCGGCAGCGTAAGGCATACCTGGCAGTGTGCCGAGATAGGGTGAGTCGGTCGCGTCCAGCGACTCGACCCGCGTGCTGAGGTGGATAGCCACGCCTTTGGCCCGAAGTTGCGCTTCGAGCGAGCGGGCCAGCTTCGCCGAATAACCGGGCATCAAGGTGGATGCGCCGGACACCAGCGTGACACGCTTGCGCGGATGCGCCGTGGAGATCTCCCCGGCCAGTTCGACACCCACCGCGCCGGCGCCCACAATCGTGACGCGATCTGTCGCGAGCAGGCTCGCATGGGCTGCCTTTACGCCGTCCTCGAACGCCCGCGCACCGTGCAAGGTGGGCTTGAACGGCCTCGCATAGTGCGAGCCGGTCGCAACAATCACAATATCGCCCTCGATGGTCGCGCCATCCGCCAGCATGACGCCGCCGTCGAACGCGCTCGCGACAATACCTTGCCGGACCCGGCCGCGACGCAGCAAACGATCATACGGAATCACGATCTTCGCGAGCAGCGACGGGTCCACCACGCTGCGGATCGCCGCGACGTTATGAACGAAATGCTCACGGGCCTCGACTAAACAAACCTCCGCCCGCGAGTCGAGCGCTCTCGCGAGATTCGCGCCCGCATAACCGCCTCCTACGATGATCACTCTTTTCATCACGTCCTCATTCATGGACTTTCCGTATTAACTTTCCGATCGGAAAGTTAGGGCGATGATATACTTTCCACTCGGAAAGTCAACTATCTCGTTTTACGGACACAGCAGGCCATCAGCATGAATCCTTCCAAACCGGGCAACGCGCCTGACGGCCGCACCCGCATCCTGGCCGCGGCCCTGCAGGTCTTCGCCTCCTCGGGCTTCGAGGGTTCGAGCCTGCGGCAGATTGCCAGCCACGCCGGCGAAACGCATCAGTTGGTCGTCTACCACTTCAAGACTAAAGACGCGCTATGGCACGCAGTCGTCATGTCGATCTTCGAAGAAAGCATGCAGGAACGAAGCGTCGCGGACTGGGCGGAGAAAGCCGTCACGGAAGAACCGGCCAGCGTGTTGCGCGAGATGTTTCATGCGTTCGCCATGTTCACTGCGCAGCATCCGGAATTCCATCGATTGCTGTCGTTCGAAGGGCAGACGAACAGCGACCGGTTCAACTGGCTGATCGAAACCTATATCCGTCCGTACTACGAAATTTCAATTCGGGCGATTCAGGCGGGGCAGCAGGCGGGCGTGGTGCGCGCAGGAGACCCCGGGCGTCTTCACTATGCGGTAATCGGCATCGTCACGACCAGCATCGTGTTCGCGAACGAGTACAGCCGGATGACCGGCCTGGATCCGCGTTCGCCCGCGGAAGTCGAAAAGACCGTGAACCTCGTGTGCGACCTGCTGGGGCTGCCGTCAAAGGAGAACGGTCCGTTCGCATCCACGTAAATGAGAAATCTTGACCCTGACCAGAGCCGATCGAGCCACTAACTAAGAAGTTGTTGCGGAGTTGCCCATAGGGTCTGTTTAACTTTTCCCGGTCGGTGCTCGCTTCCTGCCTTGTGTTGTCCGACAGGACTTTTGCGGGCGGGGCAAGAAGTCGATGTCATGGACCTCCATACGGCTGAATTCCGAGGCCGCGATTGCCTTACCTTGACGCTGTATGAACCGACATGTTTTCATCTGGAGCTGCGACTACCATGTTCTCGTCGATCACACCGTTGTTCAGCAATGTGCGCCTCGCTATCTGCTTCGTCGTGATCAGTCTCGCAGCGTGCGCTACAACACCCACATCGCTCAGCGCAGACCAGAGACTTCATCTGCGTGCTTCTGCAAACGACTTCGCTGAACTCGGTATAGGTACAACCATTGAAAAGCGAGAAGACGGCAGGCGCACTCCCCAATCGTCCAAATACTTTGAATGGTGGTATTTCGATGGCCTACTTGACGATGGTACCGTTGTAGTAGTCTGGTTTGGCGATAATTGGCTGTATGGCTCGCACCAACGTACAGTCAGTATTGAAGTCACACCGCCGGGTAGTCCCACACGCAAAATCATGAAAAATTTTGACGAGCCTGGCGCGTTTGCACGAGATCATGCGGCCATCCGTATCGGCCCCGACACGTTCGAGGGCAACTTGGACACCTATACAATCCACGTCGACGCTGCGACAACAGGTGGCATGGGCTGTGACCTCACTTTGCATCGGCGTGTTCCATCGTATCGCCCGGGGACAGGCTATATTGCTGCAGGCGACAAGTTCTTTGCTTGGCTAGTTGCCGTCCCCGAAGGCGAAGTAAGCGGCACGTTGACATTGGACAACACGGTAAAGAAGGTGACAGGTAGTGGCTATCACGACCATAACTGGGGCAACGTGTCGCCGACCGATATCTTTGACAACTGGTGGTGGGGCCGAGGTCGCGTCGGTCAGCACACTGTCATCGCATCAGTCATTCGCGCTAAACCGGATGTTGGTGGCAACTTCGTCCCCCTTGTATTTGTCGCCAATGAGCAGAAGGAGGAAGTCGAAGCGCATGGCGATGCAGTGGTTGTCAGTGCAGGTAGTCTTACCCCACATCCTGATCACAAACACGTTCGTCCAATAAGCTCCACCATAAACTTCGCGATGAGCGACGGAAGCAGTGTGCGGTTTAGCATTTCGCCGCGTATGCTGACATCGTCCGATTTGCTTGAAAGTAAGTCCTTCGCGGTCAGGTTAGCCGCTCACGCTCTCGGGTTGCATCCGTGGTACACGCGATTCGAAAGTCCGATCTCACTCAGTCTGCCGGGCGGAGCGCCAATTGTCGGCAGCGGTACGCTGGAATACTTCGAGTTGAATTGACCGACTCTGGCGCTGTCACGTTGAGGAGTTAGTGACGCAATAGCGGATAGGATGCGCGTTTGCTCAGAAAACGGACGGATTTTGAGTGAACTCAGTGAAGCGATGCCACGCGGCGAGCTGTTTTCGGTAGAGCGGGGCACGCAGCAGATGTCGCTTGAGTGCTAAGTGCTGTCGGATCGGACCGAAGCTCGACAGGAACGCCTGCGTACGGTTGGCATCGCGGAAGCCACGCATGCGGCGCTCGCCTTCGCGCGTAGGCTGGTGGCTATTTTTGGCACGATTGTTTAGCCGGGCACTCGCTTTGACAAAGATGTGCTTGATGTTGGCCAGTTCGGGAATGTCGGCCTTCGCCGCCGGATAACTACGGAGTTGGTCTGTCACGATCTTGTGCGGCACTTCGGGACACGAGGCCAGCACGCGCTTGAAAAACCGCTTGGCTGCAGCCTTGTCGCGACACTTCTGCAGCAGGATATCGAGCTCGGTGCCGTGTTGATCGACTGCTCGCTACAGCAGATAAGGCTCGCCGCGTAGCGTCACGAACACTTCGTCCAGATCACGTGGTGCTAGGCCTGCGACGCACAGCTTTGACACGACGCGCAAAGCCCGCGCCGAATTTGTCGAACCAGCGCTGGATCGTCTTATAGCTCACAATCACGCCGCGCTCGAAGGGAAACTCCTCGATATCACGAAGGCTGAGTTGAAACCGGAAATACCAGTGCACGGCACAGCTGATAACTGCAGCCGGAAAGCGATGACCGTTCGATGCAGTTGGTTGCACCTAACGAGCTGTCGGTTGCTGACCACCTGAACTGAAGTCGCAACAACGCCGTGCGACATCGGCAACCATGTACCCCAGCGCGGAATGTGAGTGCTTCAAAAAAATAGCGTCGTAGCGAACCGGCGGCGCCGGCGGTTCGGTAATCACGATTTGCATCAACTGGTTCTCGATTTGCTGCCTGAAAAGATCGACGGGCAGCAAACTCACGCCAACCCCAGCTGCCACGAGGCCGCCCACTACGACCGCATTGTTGCCGCCGCAAATACGCTCGGGATTGACACCCGCGCTCTCGAAGCCCCTTGAACTCAGGATCGTAATGATGGATATGGGAGTCTGCTCGATGACAGGAACGGTGCCCAGTTCACGCAGCGGCACCGTGCGCTTGCTGTCGAACTCGCCCGGGCGGCAGAACCAGGCGAAGCTGGCACTCCCGAGCGTCACTCGCGCGACCGATGCTGGCAGCTCTGGCTCGGGCAGGATCGCAAGGTCGAGGCGTCCGTCAAACACCTGTTCTTGCAGCGGCCCGGACATGTCGACATGTGGCTGCAGGATGAGATTCGGAAAAAGTTCGCGCATCTGCTGCAGGAACGCTGAGAACCAGGTCAACGCAACCAGCTCCGTCAGGCCGATATGCAGCACGCGGGCCATATGCCGGTCGGCGTCCTGGTAGGCCTCCAGTCGCCCAATGCTGTCCAGCAAGCCCTCGCACAGCGCGAACATCTCGTGCCCTTTCGCGGACAACCTTGCTTTCTTGCCGCTCCCTTCGAACAAACGTGCAGCGGACTTCGCTTCGACATCCTGCAGGCGCTTGGTTGCGGCGGACTGCGTGATATGGAGCTTATCGGCTGCACGTTGAACGGTACCGAGTTTCGCTACCCAGTAGAACGTCTCGATCTGTTTGACAGTCAGCATCGCTATTTGGCCTCGTTGACGAGCGGTTCGCGGGCGCCGACGTCCTGATAGCGCGTCCCATAGTTGCACGTCGCGCGTGCGAGCGTAATGACTTTGCGGTGGAACGGTGTCAACGCGTCTTGCCGCGCGACGGCGACATAACGCACCGGTGGCATCACCGGCCCCACATGGACTTCGCGCAACATACCCAGCGTCACGAGTTCATCTGAAATGGCGTTCGGCAGACAGGCGACACCCAGCCCGGCGCTCGCCATGCCACCAAGCGCCGCGAAGTTGTTACAGGTCAGGATGCTGCGCGGTTGCACGCCGTGGCGCTCGAGCCATTTGCTCATGACATGTCCTGCCGCCGAGTCGCCAGACTGCGACAGCAATGTGAACTGGCCAAGCTCAGATACGCTGAGCCTGCGTCGCTTCAGGCTGAACGTGGGACTGCAGAACCAGCCGTTACGCACGTTGGCGAGCGGAAATCTCAACATGTCCGCCCAGCGAGGCGTGTCGGGCACGATGGCCAGATCCAACTGCGCCAGTCTGAGCTTTTCGTATAGATCCGCAGCAACACCGCCCACTTCCAGTTCGACGTTCACCAGCGGGTAGGTAGAACGCAGTGCCTCGATGAAGCCAGGCAACCACGTGAGCGCCGCGAGCTCAGTCACGCCCAGCCTCAACGACCGCCGCAATATTTTCTCGCTCGCATACTGACTCAACAGGGCGTCGCGTTGCTGAAGAATCGTGCGCGCTTGCGCGAGTACCTCGAGGCCGTCGACGGTCAGCCGTGCCGATCGTGAACCACGGTCGAATAGCGGCTTCGGGAATTGACCCTCCAGTTCGCGAACGTGGCGCGACACGCCGGACTGAACGCTGCCCAGCTTGCGCCCGGCCGCCTCGAACGAACCCATGTCCGCGATTGCAACCAGTGCTTCGAGTTGCAGGAAAGTGATCTGGTGCGCCACGCGGCCCCCTCGGATCAATCTAATTTTGGAATAGATAATTATGCGCAAATATCTCTTTATTTGGTATTTTTTTCAACGAAGAATACGACCTCCAAGTCCCCCGCAATGCAGATCGAGCCCATCAACAGCTCGAGGTTGCGTTTTGAAGCACCCGTCTACGGAGAAACGCATGAAATCGTCTAACAAACTAACGGCAGCATTGCTTGGGTTGACCCTGGCCCTGCTGGCGGGTACCGCACGGGCCGACCAACTCGCGGACATCAAGGCGCGCGGAACGCTCGTG
Organism: Caballeronia mineralivorans PML1(12); assembly: GCF_001028175.1. GTDB lineage: Bacteria > Pseudomonadota > Gammaproteobacteria > Burkholderiales > Burkholderiaceae > Caballeronia > Caballeronia mineralivorans. The sequence continues at coordinate 16,745 of NZ_AEJF01000086.1, read as the reverse complement.
TGCGGGGTATTGGCCAACTTCGAGCCATTCGGCTTCCAGGATCCGTCTTCGCGAGAAATCGTTGGTTACGACGTCGACTATTGCAAGGGCGTTGCGAAGGCGCTGGGCGTCAAGCCCGTGTTGCAGGTGGTCTCGATGGAAGCACGGATTCCTGAACTGCTGCAAGGCCGTGTCGATGTGCTCGCCGCAGTGCTCGGCTACTCTCCGGCGCGGGCCGAGCAACTCGCATTCACGCATCAGTACTATGTCGCCAAGCAGATCATTGCAGTGAAGACCAGCGGCCCGTTCAAAGCACGGGACGATCTCGACGGCAAGCGCGTCAGTACGATCAAAGGCTCCAGCAATATCGCAATCATGGGTCGGGTCATGCCGAGCGTGCAACTCGTCAGCTATGACGACTCGCCATCGGCGTTCCTGGCCATGGTGCAAGGCAAGGTCAATGGTTTTGTCGTCTCGGAACCGATCATGCATCGCTTTGCCGCCAAACTCGGCCCTGACACCAATGTTGCAGCGCTGTCGCCGCCGGTGGGCCTCGAATACTGGGGACTCGGTATCAAGAAGGGCGAACCGGCATTGCTCGACGCGGTGAACAACGCGCTGGACGGAATGGAAAAAACTGGCGAAGCCCAGCAGATATTCGACACGTGGCTCGGTCCCAAAACGATCTATCAGATGCACCGCGATTTCAAGATCGGGTCGATCAAAGGCTGATCTTCAAGCCGTTCTGTGTGATGAGGATTGCTCATGTTGTTACATCTCGACTTTGCGAGCATATTCGCGGCCCCGAATCTGAAACACCTGATGTGGGGAGTGCAGTACACCGCGCTGCTCACGCTGACGAGCTGGGTGCTCGCGGTCGCACTAGGCACGGTGATGGCGACGCTGCGCGCGATGGGTAACCCGTTCATCGAGAGGCTCGTCGCCAGCTACGTTGCATACCATCAGAACGTGCCGATGCTCGCCCAGCTATTCCTCTGGTACTTCGGGTTTCCGACACTGCTGCCGGAAAGTGCGCAAGGATGGATCAATGCGCATGGGGGCGAATTCATCTTCGCGTCTATAGCTATTGGCCTGTGCATGGCGGCGTACTACTCGGAGGATATTAGAAGCGGCCTGCGGGCGGTATCGGCAGGCCAACATGAGGCAGCCCGCTCGCTGGGGTTGAGCTTTGCAAAGTCGATGCGATACGTGATCCTGCCGCAGAGCTTCCGCATCGCAATGCCGCCGTTCATCAACCATACGGTGGTGCTCTTCAAGAACACCAGCCTGGCGATGGCAATCGGTGTTGCCGAGCTGACATACACGGTGCGTGACATTGAGAACCAGACTTTTCGAACCTTTGAAATCTATCTCGTTGGAACGGTCATCTACCTGGCCATTTCATTGGGCCTGATGGGTGTGGGGGCAGCGCTCGCGCGCCACACCCGTTTCCCGGCGAAATAAGCGATGCTCGACATACTCATTCACAACGCGCATTTCCTGCTGCTCGGACAATACCCGAGCGGACCAATTGGCGGTCTGGCGCTCACGCTGATTCTCGCGCTGCTCGGTCTCGCTTTTGCCGTTCCACTTAGCTTGCTGCTGGCCCTGTGCCGGGTTTCGCCATACAGGGTGCTGAGCGTGCCCTCGACGGTGCTCGTTTATATCGTGCGTGGTGTGCCGCTCGTGATGCTGGTGTTCTGGAGTTATTTCCTCGTGCCGGGGTTGATCGGCCATCTCGTCAGCGCGTTCACGACCCTGGTCGTCACGCTGGTGATCTATCAGGCGGCTTACCTGAGCGAGATCGTCCGTGCGGGCATCGAGTCGCTGCCCAAGGGGCAGACCGAGTCTGCACGCTCGCTCGGGATGAGTTACGGGTCGACGATGCGCCACGTGATTTTGCCGCAGGCGCTGTACAACATGCTGCCGAGCATTCTCAGCCAATGCGTATCGACGGTGAAAGACACGTCGATCGGCTATGTGATCAGCGTCCAGGAACTGACGTTTTCGGCCCAGCAGATTAACGCTAGTCTTCTCACAAAGCCGTTTCAGGTCTTCCTGATTCTCGCGCTGGCTTACTTTGCGGTGTGTTACACGCTCACCCGATGCGTGCAGGGTGTCGAACGGCGTATTTCGCGCCGGCGCGCTACGGGGAAGATGTCTAATGTCAGGAGCCTCATCAATGATTCAGTTCTCCAAAGTTAGTAAATGGTATGGCGAGTATCAGGCGCTCGTCAACGTGAGCGCCGAAGTAAAGCGAGGTGAGGTGGTGGTCGTGTGCGGCCCTTCGGGGTCGGGCAAGTCGACGCTGATTCGTACCGTCAACCGCCTCGAGGCGATTCAGGAGGGCGAGATCATGGTCGACGGAACAAGCGTCCATCAGGCTACGTTAAATCTGAACCGGTTTCGCAGCCGGGTCGGCTTCGTGTTTCAGCAGTTCAACCTGTTTCCTCATTTATCGGCGCTCGACAACGTATGCCTCGCGCCGATGAAGGCGGCTGGGAAAAACCGCAAGGATGCGAAGCGGCAGGCATTGGCGCTGCTCGATCGCGTGGGATTGGCGAACAAGGCGAATTCATATCCACAGCAGTTGTCGGGAGGGCAACAGCAACGCGTCGCGATTGCGCGCGCATTGGCGATGGAACCGCCGGTGATGCTGTTCGACGAGCCGACGAGCGCGCTCGATCCGGAAATGGTTGGCGAAGTGCTCAACGTCATGAAGTCGCTGGCCAGAGATGGCATGACGATGATGTGCGTGACCCACGAGATGGGATTCGCACGCGAAGTGAGTGACAGCGTCTGGTTCATGGACCGCGGCGCGATTCTTGAAGTGGCCGATCCGCAAACGTTCTTTCGGTCGCCCGAGCACCCGCGTGCGCAGGCATTCCTGTCCGACTTGCGCCACTAACCAACCGTCCTCGATGCGAATGCTCTCTGAGAGAGCCATGCCAGCCGGACAGCTCCCATCCACCATAACTATCACTCTACGACAACACGCAACATGATCAACCCAATTGCCGAGGACCTGGTACCGGCAGTCTCAACACCTTGCTTTGTGGTGATGGAAGACCGCGTCCTGCACAACCTGAAGGTCACCGCGCAAGCATGCGGCGGTGTCGAGCGCCTGATGCCGCATGTGAAGACTCACCGCGCTGCGTGGCTCGTTAAGTTACTGCTGGCCAATGGCGTCGACGCTTTCAAAGCCAGCACGCTCGCCGAGGTCGAAATGGTACTGGCCGCGGGCGCCACGCGCGTCGTCTGGGCGTTTCCGACCGTCAATCCACAAAACATCGGCCGTTTTATCGAATTGGCCGCCGTGTTTCCGAAGGCCGAACTCACGGGTCTCATCGATTCCCACCACGGACTGGACCTGTGGACCCGGCTACTCGACGGTGCCTCGCCTGCGATTCGCCTTCGGGTCGACCTTGATCCGGGAATGGGGCGCACGGGAGTCGTTATGGACGAGGCAGCACTCGACCTCGCGCGCGAGGTTGCCCGACTCGGGCGGCTTGCCGGGTGGCATCTTTACGACGGTAACGTCCGGGGCGAGTACGACGAGCGCAAAGCCGGGGTGAAAAAGCTTGCCGATACGCTGGAGGTACTGCAGTCGCGCCTGCGCGAAGACGGCATCGACGTTGACGTGGTCGGAGCCTGCAGCTATACGTTCGACCTGTGGCCGCGTTCCGTGATGCGTCACGTGTCGCCCGGCACATGGGTGTATTCGAACGCCCAGCACCTGAGGGAGCTAGCCCATCACGATTGGGTGGCGGCCGGGTTTGTGTTGACGACTGTTGTTTCTACACGCAATGGCACGGCTACGCTGGATGCCGGAGCCAAGGCCATTTCGCCGGACAAGCCGCTGCGGCAGCGTTTTCAAGGCGCTGACGAAGTTGTGATGATGAACGAAGAGCACACCGTGATCCGTAGTGACTCGCTAGACACAGGTGACCGGCTCTTGTTGGTCCCGGAACACACGTGTACCACTGCCTACCTGTACAGCAATGCCCTGGTTCGATCCCTGGACGGACAGTGGGAATATCGCGATCAGCTCGGCAACGAACGTTCGGTTGTCGCGTTGACGCGATGATCGCCAAGAGATTCCCTTCCAGCGTGAGACTTCACCCATGACCGAATCCAGCAAGCAACCGTCCAAGGGCGGCCACTACAGTCTCTGGCGTCGCGCGGGCGGTTTGATTTTTGTGGCGGGTCAGGTCCCGCGAGATCCTGAGCGAAACATTCTCGGCGACACGATCGAAGAGCAAACGACCGCGGTGCTCAACAATTTGCGCCTTGTTCTGGAAGATGCGGGCACTGATTTCAGCCGGCTTGTTCGCGTCCAGGCGTATTTGTCCGACATCAGCGAATTTCAGCGTTTCAACGCCGTGTACGCCAAAGTGATGGGCAGTGCCGCCCCCGTACGAACCACCATCGGATGCGCGCTCAACGGCGTGCGTGTCGAAATCGATGCTGTTGCGGAACCCGGAGACGGTCCGATCAACGCACAGTAGTAACCGGGATACCGGTTTCTCACAGGGAAAGAAGATGGACCTACAGCTAAAAGATAAGACCGCCCTCGTGCTCGGCGGCGGTGGTGGCCTCGGTAGCGTAATCGCCCGAACGCTCGCGGCCGAGGGAGTGCGTGTTGCCGTTGCCGACATCGATCTGGATGCGGCCGAAAAGACTGCGAAAGCGGTGAGAGAAGCGGGTTCGCAAGCGATCGCCCTTCAGTGGGATCTCGGAGATCTGTCTGTCGTAGACAGTCATGTCGCCCGGATCGAGCAGGATCTCGGGCCTATCGACGTACTGGTGAACAATACCGGAGGGCCGCCACCGACGCCGGCGCATGGACAGGATGCAGCGCTCTGGCGCAAGCATTTCGAGAGCATGGTCTTGTCGGTGGTATCCATCACCGACCGGGTACTTCCGGGAATGCGCCAACGTGGTTTTGGCAGGATTATCACCAGCACGTCATCGGGTGTGGTCTCACCCATAGCGAACCTCGGATTGTCAAACGCGCTGCGAATGTCCCTGGTTGGCTGGTCGAAAACGCTGGCGCGGGAAGTTGGCCGCGACGGCGTTACCTGCAACATCGTCTTGCCAGGGCGTATCGCCACGGATCGCATTCGCTTCCTTGATGACGCTAAAGCCAAGCGCGAAGGGCGATCGATCGAGGACGTTGCTGCCGAAAGCACGGGATCGATTCCGGTGGGGCGGTATGGCGAGCCGCAGGAGTACGCAGATGTAGTGACCTTCCTTGCAAGTCCTCGCGCTTCATACATTACCGGCTCGACAGTCCGGATCGATGGCGGCCTCATCGCCAGCATCTGATTATTTTTTGGAAAGGCTAACCATGACCATCGACTCCCTTCAGCTTGACGAAAAGATCGTAGCTGCCCTCTCTGGCGTATCGACGGCCACACTTACGACTGTCCTGCTCAAGCATGGCCTTCGCAACGTGTGGCTTCGCGGTACCCGCCCGATAGCGGAAGGTCAACCGCGACTCGTCGGCCGTGCATTCACCCTGCGTTTCGTGCCTGCCCGGGAAGACCTTGCGACGCCCGCTTCGTGGGGCTCGCCCATTTCAACCCGCGCTGCGATTGAAGCAATGCCAAGTGGCTGTATTGCCGTAGTAGGCGCACTGGGCGTCACCGATGCCGGAATCTTCGGCGACATTCTCTGCGCACGGATGCACAAGCGCGGAGTGGCAGCCCTTGTCACAGATGGTGTGGTCCGGGATATTGCGGGCGTGCTGAATACCGGCCTTCCAGTCTGGTGTCAGGGCACAGCATCGCCGCCATCCGTGGCCGGCTTGACCTTCGTAGGTTGGCAGGAGCCTATCGACTGCGGTGGCGTTGCGGTATTTCCAAACGACGTAATCGTGGTCGATCGGGATGGTGCAGTGCTTATTCCGGCCGCGCTCCTTGACGACGTGGTTGCTGCGTCGGTTGAACAGGAGCTATTGGAGAATTGGATCATGAGCGAGGTGGAAACTGGCGCCGCTTTGCCAGGTCTCTACCCGCCCAACGAGGCGAACCGGGCTCGCTATGAAGCAGCCCGTATTTCTAGTATTTCATTAGGCGGCGCGTTGGGACGCGATCCGGCTGCCGGACAAGGCTGACGTCTACATCCGTCGTCGCGATAGCGATCTCGAGCACAACGCAATCGTGGTGGAATTCCTGCGCGCTCGAGTATTTCAGCCGCCTGCTGTTCACGACGACCAACCGTATCCACGATGCCGACGACACGATCCTGTCGCGCTGCAGTATGGTCGAAGGCTCTGCCGAAGTTGTCACTTTTATACGTGAAGTTGCGGCAGCTTTACTTCGTTCTACTGTCCATGAATTGGCTCTCCGGCCCACTCAGCGGCTCTCACTGGTGGTCTTGACGCGAATGCATGTATTCAAGCTACCTACCGCATCCCCGCTGGTCTGCACAGCGATCGGATTCTGACAGCACGATACCCAGAGCAGCGGGTTACATCATCACTCCGACATCCTTGGACCGGTAAATCGCGCCAGTTCACACGCTAGGGAAAATCACTACCTTCACCCCACAAGAATCACTAGGTTGTCTTTCGATTCGAAACTATAATCTTTCGAAACAGAGGAATTACTTTCGAGATCGAAGACATGCTCGCAAACAAGAGTTCCCTGAAGCGGCGCCTGCAGATCGTTGAACTGGTCCGCAAGCGCGGCGAGGTTTCGGTCGAGGAGCTCAGCCAGGCGTTCGACGTGTCGAGCGTGACGATTCGCACTGACCTCACCTATCTCGAGGAGCAACGTTACCTCGTCCGCTCTTTCGGGAAAGCTTGCTACCTTGCGCAGCGCTCGGGAAATAACGTCGTCATCCCGGAGGTCGACGGTGCTGCGCGAAAGGCTTGGGAGACAGCGATCGCCCGTTTCGCGGCAGAGGCCGTCGACGACCATCAATCGCTGATGTTGGGCGCGGGTGACATAGTCCACAAAATCCTGCCATTTCTTTCGGACAGGGCAAATCTCGCGCTGCTGTTGCAAGACATTGGAATGGCACAGACCGCGCAGCGCTTCGTTCACTGCGAGCTACTGCTGACAGGCGGGCAGCTTGAGCAAGGCGCCACGACGCTGACTGGTCCCGATGCGGAAGCGTCAGTGACGCGCAGATCAATCGACCTGTGCATCCTGGAAGCGTCGGGTCTTGATCGGGACGGCAATCTTCTTTGCGCAGATCCCGCAGTTGCGCGCGTATCTGAAGCGGCTAGGCGAGCTGCCGCCCGCACGATCGTAGTTGCGTATCAGCCGCAACTGGGTGAGCACGACGGAGAAGTTTTCGGGAACGTTTCTGACATTGACGCTCTTTTGCTCGACGACGGAATTGACCCGGAGACAATGGAGCTGATGCAGAGCAAGGGCCTCCAGTTCCACAGAAGGGAAAGCGGAATTCTTGAGTTTCGCAAATCCACAGCCTAGTCCACTGTCAAAGGAAGACACACCATGAATTTGAAGCAAACCACCATCGTCGCAGCGCTGGCTGCTATCGCCTTCCATGTCATTGTGATTTCGCCTGTTGACTTAAAGTGCCATGGCTAATACTGAACTGCACAAATCCGGCGAGGCCGGCTATATCCTGACGATGGGTGAGATTCTCGTCGAAATTATGGCGACGGAGCGCGGGCAGTCGTTCCGCAGTCCGGGCACCCTGATCGGTCCGTATGCGAGTGGTGCTCCCGCGATTTTCATTGACCAGGTCGCGCACATAGGCAGCCGCTGCGCGATTATCGGTTGCGTAGGCGGCGACGATTTCGGCGCGCTCAACGTCGAACGCCTGCGCTCAGACGGTGTCGACGTATCGGGTATTTCGGTCGTCAAATCCGCCACGACGGGTAGCGCTTTTGTCACATACCGGGAGGACGGCGAACGCGATTTTATCTTTAACATTGCTAACAGCGCTTCGGGGCAATTGTCTGTCGGCAATGTCCGGGACGACCTTCTGAAGGATTGCAAACATTTCCATGTGATGGGGTCGTCACTATTCTCGTTTCGCATCATTGAAGCGATGAAAAAGGTTATTGAGATTGTCAAGGGGCACGGCGGGACGGTGAGCTTTGACCCGAACATCCGCAAAGAAATGCTGCGCATTCCGGAAATGCGGGAGGCGCTGGACTTCATTCTCGATTACACGGACGTCTTTCTGCCCAGCGGACATGAAGTGACGCTGCTTGCCAGCGCAAGCACCGAGCACGGGGCTATTGAAGAACTGCTAAAGCGCGGGATTCGCGAAGTCGTCATCAAGCGCGGCAAGGATGGATGCAGCTTCTATGATGGGCTGAATGAAATCCATACTCCCGGCTTTCGAGTGCAGGAAATGGATCCGACGGGCGCCGGCGATTGCTTCGGCGCAACGTATATAGCCTGCCGCTTGCAGGGATTCGGTGCAGATAAAGCGTTGCGCTACGCATGCGCGAGCGGTGCACGGGCCGTCACTTTCCGTGGGCCGATGGAAGGGACAGCGACACTTGCCGAACTCGACGAATTCATTGCGAAGACTGGGGAGCGACCCGATGCATCAGATCGTGGCGCGCCTGGCCGGTGAAAATCCTGCGGCTGAAAGAAAAGGTCTCCATCGTTATTGGCGCTGTAATCGGAATACACCGGGGATGACGTCGCGGGATTCCCGCCGGAGTTGAATTTCAACGTTAGGACAGGCGCTCAAATCAACCATTCAAGACCCGCATTGGTCGATCAATCGCTGCCGAACCGGTCACATCTGATCGGAGGCATTTATAGAAACGCACGGTCAAGGAACAGTCATGGTCTCCAGGTCAAATACCTCTTATGATTTTACGAATGCTGTCGTTGTGATCACGGGCGCAGCGGCCGGGATCGGGCGCATGGCTGCGGAGCTATTTGCAGACGCGGGCGCCACTTTGGCGCTCTTGGACCGCGCAGAGTCGGTCAAAGACGTGGCCGCAGGTTTGGGCTCCAAACATACCGGTTGGATCGTTGATGTCACTGACGCCGAGTCGGTAACCGCGGCGGCGAATGAGATTTTGGCGTTATGTGGTCGCGTGGACGTGTTAGTCAATAACGCTGGCATCGGACCCCTTGCGCCGGCGGAAAATTTCCCGTTGGAGACGTGGGACAAAACGATCGCCGTGAACTTAACCGGACCATTTTTGGTCGCCCGAGCGTTCGCGCCACTCATGCTCGCGCGGAAAAGCGGAAGGATCATAAACTTGGCGTCGCAAGCCGCAGTCATCGGCATCGAGGGGCACCTTGCCTACTGCGCGAGCAAGGCCGGAATCATCGGAATGACAAATTGCATGGCGCTCGAATGGGCACCTAGGGGAGTGACGGTCAATGCCATTTCACCAACGGTGGTTGAGACCGAGCTTGGTCTAAGCGGGTGGGCGGGAGAAATAGGGGAGCGAGCCCGAGCCGCAATACCAACTCGCCGGTTTGCGAAGCCTGCCGAGATAGCGTCCGCCATCATGTACCTGGCGAGCACGGAAGCGGCCATGATAAATGGCGCAAACCTGATGGTCGACGGAGGTTACACCATCACCTAAGTCTTACGCACATTAAGTGAACGGGGCAATGCAGCACGGGCTTCGTCATGCGAGGGAGCGACCGACGAATCGTAAATCCTGTCGTGCGTTGGTTCGTGTAAAGGACGAGATCCGCCGGTTTGCTGGGTAAATAGTCAAGAAGAAATACTGAACGGCATTTTACGGTGGCGTGGCACCGGTTCGGAATCAGGTTTTCAGTTCCCGGCAGGGCTCATTAAATGCAGCACTCGACGTTTCGACAGAATTAAGAGTTATCTGCGTCACTATCTTTCCGCTTATATGGTAATTCGGCTGCGAGCATTTCATTCATGACTAAACCGCTCCGCCCAATTTCGATGCTTGATTAATATTAAGGAGACAGAAATGAAAGCAAAGCTCTACCGTAGCCAGGGGACCATGCGCGCGTTATGCCGTCGGTTCACCGTGATTGCGTCCGCGTGCGGCATCTTGGGTGTATGCAGCGTTACACACGCCACCACCGTGACGATCGGCGTACCCAATAATAATGATCAGATTGAGCTCAAGAAGCTGTCACTAGCTTTTGAAAAGGCTAACCCTGACATTCAGTTGAAATGGGTGGTGCTTGAAGAAAATGTCCTTCGTCAGCGCCTGACAACGGACATCACGACCAACGGTGGCCAGTTTGATGTTCTGGCGATCGGAACATACGAGGCGCCGTTGTGGGGGAAGCGAGGGTGGCTCGTTCCAGTGAAAGACCTACCGGCGGACTACGACCTCAACGACCTGTTCAAGACCGTGCGCGACGGGTTATCTAATGACGGCAAGCTTTACGCGCTTCCGTTCAACGCAGAAAGTTCGATGACGTTCTATCGCAAGGATTTGTTCGCGGCAAAGGGTCTGACAATGCCCGACCACCCCACCTACGAACAGATCCAGGGATTTGCTGAAAAATTGACGGACAAGGGGAACGGCGTATATGGCATTTGCCTTCGCGGCAAGGCAGGTTGGGGAGAGAACATGGCTTACGTCGGTACCCTCGTTAACACGTTTGGCGGCCGATGGTTTGACGAGCAATGGCATGCACAGCTCACCTCTCCTGAATGGAAGCGCGCAATCGGATTCTATGTAAACCTCTTGCAGAAATACGGTGCCCCCGGAGCCAGTTCGAACGGATTCAACGAAAATCTCTCCTTGATGACAAGCGGCAAGTGTGCCATCTGGGTTGATGCAACCTCCGCTGCCGGCATCCTGTACAACAAAAAGGAATCTTCGGTGGCAGACAAGGTGGGATTCGCGGCGGCGCCAGTACAGGATACAGTTAAGGGCTCTCATTGGCTGTGGTCTTGGGCGCTCGCGATCCCAAAGACGTCGAGATCGCAGGATGCAGCAAAGAGGTTCATTGCGTGGGCCACTTCGAAGGAATACATCAAGCTGGTCGGAGCCGATATCGGCTGGGCATCCCTCCCACCCGGCACCAGACTCTCGACCTACCAGTTGCCTGAATACAAAGCTGCTGCTCCGTTTTCAGAGTTCGTAAGGAACGCGATCGAGACGGCGGATCCAGATCATCCGACGGCGAAGCCGGTGCCATATACCGGCGTGCAGTTCGTTGGCATTCCGGAGTTCCAGTCGTTCGGCACGGTAGTGGGCCAAAGCATCTCGGGCGCGGTCGCTGGGCAAATGACCGTCGATCAGGCGCTGCAGTCCGGGCAGGCGATAACTGATCGGGCGGTACGCCAGGCCGGTTACCTCAAGTAATGCACGCGCTGCAATCCGGCGCGGCAGAGCGGGCCGCGTGACGTACGAGGCGTGGCCCGCGCATCGAGAGGTGACACGATCATGAGTCAACTTAATCCCCCTCACAGACGGTTACGCGGAACCTGCCGCAACGCGCGACAGGAAGCGGGCGAAGCCGGTCCGCTGGCTCATCATGCCGTCGGCCGTGGTACTGTTCCTGTGGATGGCCATCCCGCTCGCGATGATCATCCGGTATTTGTATCTCTCGATACGACCTGCTCAACCCCAATGTCAAAGGATTTGCCGGTCTCGATAACTATGAATTCTTGGCCACCGATCCAGCCTTTCTGCTGTCGATCGTTCATACGCTGACGCTGATCGGATCGGTGTTGCTGATTACTGTGGTCAGCGGCATGCACTTCCGGTCGAATCCGTAGCATCAGCTTTCCCGATGCCGGCTTTTGCGGATCGCGACCTGTCTTCGCGCAATCCTCAAGATAGTGATCAACCGCTCCATGAAAATCCGTAGTCAGTTCGAGAACGGTCTCGCCATGGGAGTGCGACACAGCACGGGGCAAATATGGTCTTACGCTCGGTGCTCCCGAAATGCGCCGTCACTAGTGAAGCTGCGACTTTTGTTTGGGGGCGAGTGTGGGTGTGGATTGCTTATCCGTATTGCCCATGCCTTGTATGAATTTCGCCACGGCCGGGTCCTCGACGAAGCTCGTGGTCGAAGAAGCACCGAGGATTGCCATCGCTTCCTGCGGCCTCGCCACCAGGAAGCCCTGCACATAGTCCACGCCGAGTTCCGTCAGCACACGAAGCGTATTAATGTTCTCTACCTGCGACGCAATGCTGCGCATGCCGAGGTTGCGCGCGAGTATGACCATCGCCTCGACAATCGCGATATCGGTCGGATGCGCGTGCATGGTGCGAACCAATTCGCCGTCGATCTTGAGCACGTCGATGGATAGATGCCTCACATATTTGAACGAGCTGTAGCCCGAACCAAAGTTGTCCAGCGCGATCTTGCCGCCCATGTGGTGCACCCGAGAGATGAAGTGCTGAGTGCTTGCCAGGTTGTTCAGCGCGACACTCTCGCTGATTTGGAGGCACAGGTAAGGCACAACGTCCTGAAAGCGCACGAAAAGCGAAAAGGTTTCTTCAAGAAAGTGCGCGTCGTTGATTGAGTTGGCGCTCAAGTTCACGCAGATGAAGCGTGTATTTATGAGCGCCGTGCGATGCTTCCTGAACCATTCGAGGACGGTGGTCATTACCCATGTGTCGATGGCAGCGATATCGCCGGATTGCTCCGCAGTCGCGATCAACTTGCCCGCCGCTTGCACAGATCCGTTGGGCGCGCGAACGCGCAGCAATACTTCGAAATCCAATGACTCGGAGGGCGCGGTTATAGACATGATCGGTTGCATCGCGAGATGGAGGCCGGGGGGCAGCCTGTCTCGTCGAGTCTGTTTGCCCGTTTGGTGCTTATCACGCCCGTTTGGGTGCCGGGGTCGGGTAGCCATGAGGGTATCCGAACTATGTTCCCGCTCGCCATTGCCCTCCGGCGCCAAATCCGAGACGAGGGAGTCCGGCTCTGGCATACGCATCCGTAGGGCGTCCGGTGACTTTTTCGACGGCTCTGCTAAGTGGGTATCTGCTCGAACTTGCTGTCGCATTTCACATCCCGCATCTGCATCAGACGGCGCCGTTTTCTGGCGTACTTAAATGGAACACGCGACTGGTCCTTGTTATTCCGCAGACGGCGAAGACTCGTGCTGTCCATGCATCGTTCCCGGTTGGCTGGGGTATAAGAAAGCGCAACGGGCTACCGTTTGATGTTCAGTTGAAGCAGGACAACACCCGCTGGCTCATCCCGCCTGGGTGAGCGGAAACCAAGTTCGCTTTGTAGAAAGTCCATTGGCCGAGTTGGGTCGACCAGAGACGATCGTCATCCGTCTCTGGTCGGCCAGGTTCAGTCGCACGAAGAAGATTCACAGCCATCCGTTCTTGAGCGGCCACGGGGCGACCCCTATTGTTGATTTTGACCATCTCGATGACTGCAATGGCCGACATTCACGCTGCGCCGTTGCCTTTCGATATCGCCCGCTTATGTCGAGCCTTGCGTTTCACCGCAATCGAATCGACCATCAGGCCCTGCGTGGTCTGCTCATGATACTGAGCGCCTTCGCGGGCTCGAAGGCAACCGTCAAGCACTCGTGCCGCCATCGACTTTCAGGCTCGTACCCGTTACGAACGCCGCTTCCGGGCTTGCCAACCAAGCGACAAGACCCGCGACATCGTCGCCTGATCCGTAGCGACCCAGTGCGATTGAGTTCCGGATCTGGTCGGCCATCGGACCGTTGGCTGGATTCATCAACGTATCTATTCTTCCAGGCTGGACGTTATTGATCGTAATTTCCCGGCTACCGAGATCCCTCGCCAACGCACGTGTCATGCTCGCTACGGCGCCTTTCGTCGCGGCGTACACGGACACGCCCGGAATCGGCATATAGTCGCTGCTGACGCTTCCAATGTTGATGATCCTCCCGCCTTTCTCCATAAAGCGCAGCGATTCCTGAATGGCGATGAACAGGCTCTTGACGTTGATTGCCAGCATCTGATCGATATGTTCCAGCGAAAAATCGTCGATCAGGCCGACGCGGAACATCGCGGCGTTGTTCACGAGAATATCCAGTCTTCCGAAGCGGTTCGCCGTCGATCCGACCGCGGCCTTTACCGCTGCCGTGTCCGCACTGTCCGCGCGGATCGCCACGCCCCGTCCCCCCAGTCGGGCGATGTCCCGGATGACACCCTCTGCGTCATCACTCGAGCTTGAGTAGGTTATCGACACAGCTGCGCCTTCGCTCGCGAGACGCCTTGCGATTGCCGCTCCTATACCGCGGGAACCGCCTGTCACAAAAGCCACTTTGCCATCCAGTTTTCTATTCGAAAAAGTCACGTCTACTCCTTTCAATTGCGTCTTCCGTTCACCTCGGAAACGGGCCACGGTGACGCCGCGATTCGACATTCGGGGAAGTTGAAACATCTTCAGGGGCTTGCTGCGCAAGCACGCCAAGCCGTTCTGCTGCAGCGCGATACGAGATAATTTTAGCTAGTTTGCAGCGGCGGTCTGTGCCAAACTGAGCCAAATATCTGGTATTTAGTGGCAAAAATAGATGATTTAATTGATTTTTATGGTAGAAAAAGCCAATGAAATTCGATCGGGTTGACGTTGATATCTTGCAGGCGCTGCAGCGTGACGCTCATGTCAAGACTGCGGATCTGGCTGAATCGCTCGACATATCTCTTTCGCCGCTGTATCGGCGAATTCGATTGCTCGAGGAGGCGGGCGTCATTACGAAATATGTGTCGCTGCTGGATCAAGAGAAGGTGGGGTTCCCGATCAACGCCTATGTGTCAGTCGCTATCGAGAAATCCGCCGAAAAGCTTGCCGCTTTCGAGCGCGCCATCCTGAGTTGCGAGGAGGTGATGGAGTGCTATCTGATGACCGGTGCGTTCGATTACATCGTGCGCGTAGTTGCCAGCGACATTGCAGGCATCGAACGTTTTGTTATGACGCGGCTCGCGACTATCGATGGTGTCCGAGACGTCAGCACGTCAATCACCCTGCGGCGTGTGCAGTACAAGACGGTGTTGCCGGTCCGGCCAGGCGGGGGGTAGATTTATCCAGTCGCGCCGGGAATACCAGGCGGACGGAGAAGACCGCTCTCAACGTTGCTTTCAGAGAGCGCCGCTAAACTGGACGCACAACCCTGTGCTCTATCCAGCTACGCGAACGACCGCTTGGTTCAATAGGGCAGCGGCACAAAACGGCGTTCGCCATCTCCTCCTTGCGAACGGGCACTGTCTCAAATCTGCCCGGGAACGGTCGGTCGGGGATCTTGCCCGTACGGCACTAGTGGGTCGAACAGAGCCGACCGCGCAAACGACTGGGCCACCTGCATGGACATCACTACGGAACTGCCAGCGCGAGAAAACTCGACCCCAAACTTGACTCTCGGGGGAAGTCCTTGCAAAACAGAATCGGCCAACTTCGGACATTCGATACCGGTGTTTAGATCGTTTTCAATTGGCAGTGCGGGCAGTCGTTCACGAGTTGGCAATCTGTGATCCGCGTCCGCTCTATGAATGCGTCAGAAGCGCCTGATGCTAACGCTCATTTTAGCCCCAGCCTCCCCGCTAAACGCTACTTCGGATCGGTGAAGCGCGCCTGCCGCAACCCGCTTTGTTGCTCCCGCTTTGCAAATGCCTCGCGTGCTGCCAGCATCGCAGGCTGGTGTTCCACGGCCCATTTGTGGAGTGACCGTAGTGGCACGATCAGTGACCTTCCGAGGCCCGTCAATTCATAGTCCACACGCGGTGGAATGGTCGGATACATCGTCCGGCTAACCAAGCCGTCCTGCTCCAGACCTTTCAGGGTGAGTGTGAGCATGCGCTGCGAAATGCCTTCGATCAGGCGCGCGATCTGGTTGTAACGCATCGGCCCGTTTGACAACGTGCCCACCACCATCACCGTCCATTTGTCGCCGATGCGGGCGAGCGTAGGGACCACTGCCCGACACCCCTCGTGGGGATCCGAGGTCTCAGTGGCGCGAACAGGAATGTTCGTATCAGACAAAGAAGTGCCTCCTTGTGCGAACTTTTTCAGCCTCTATCATAGTGTAACGAACAAATTGTTCCTTACTGTGAGGCTCGGGACGGCGCGGGAGATCCCTGTGCTGCCTCATCCTCAGATTCTGGAGAAGAAATTTGAAACTCTTGCATATTGATTCGAGTATCTCAGGCGCCGAGTCTGTCAGTCGCCAACTGTCAGCCAGTATCGTGATCCGCTTCAAGGACACCTTGCCGGGTCTCGGGGTCAGCTATCGTGATCTGGTGGCCGACCCTGTGCCGCATCAGTCACCGGCCACCCGGTTCGCCAAACTGAAATCACTATACGAGGCTGGCGCGCTGGACGGCAAAATTGGGGAGGTGGTAGCTGCCGCCATGCGGGGTGGTGCGCCGGTCGATGCTTCGGCGCAGGATGAAGTTGCGGCAACTAACGTGGCCCTCGACGAGTTCCTTGCCGCCGATATCGTCGTCATTGGCGCACCAATGTACAACTTCGGCATTCCGAGCCAACTAAAGGCCTGGATCGACTGCTTGGCCGCGCCGGGCAAGACCTTCAGCTACACCGCGACGGGCGTGGAAGGCCTCGCCGGCAGTAAGAGGGTGATCGTTGCGTCCTCGCGTGGCGGGTTCTACTCCGCGCCGTCGCCTATGGCCTTCATGGATCACCAGGAGACATTCCTGACGAGCTTTTTCGGTTTCATCGGTGTCACCGACATTACGTTTGTCCGTGCCGAAGGGGTCAACCAAGGTCCTGAGCAACGGCAGCGCGCTCTCGAGTCTGCGCTGGCTGAAATCGCCGTCCTGAAAGCAGCCTGAGCCGACCGCGTCAGGCACATGCCGGCCCAGAGTGTGTCAAAACACCTTTTTAAATTGCTAAAACATCTCGTCC
>NZ_AEJF01000085.1 GCF_001028175.1 Caballeronia mineralivorans PML1(12) | reverse complement strand
ACGAGCAGCCGCTGACCAATCAGCTCCCAACGACCCATTGAAAGCCGCAAGCGGTCGTTCGGACGTCGTCGCGGCCCGCTCGATCTAGCGCGCGCTGCTCGCGCAGCAGTTCATCGAGCGAAATCTGGTAGTACGTGGCGATTCGCTCTCGACAATAGTTCAAGTCTATTGACTGGATTGATCGTTCCTGCCCATCGCACCTGAATCCCGAAATCGACAAGGTCCCCGCAAGTCGTCCGACGGCACGCTGCAGGCTGATGCGTATGGCAGCTATCTGCGTGGCGAATGTGAGTCTGGCGAGAACCAATCTTATAGTGGGGACGTGAGCGCCGCATAGGCGCCCGGCGCAATGCGGTATCACCCGTTTGTCGCACCAAGTGCTTCGCCGAAGCGGGACATGCCTGCGAGCGGCCCCGTTTTCGTCGATTCGACCAGGTAGTCGAGGAAGGCACGCACAGAGGGCGACGTGCGTCGCGCACGTTCGAAGAGCGCATTCACTGGCGCATGCATTGGTTCGTAGTCTTGAAGGATGCGACGCAGCCGGCCATGCTCGATGTCGTTCGCCACTTGCCACGACGGGGCACGCACAATACCCGCACCGTCGATCGCCGCGGCCGCGAGCACGTCGAGCGCGTTGGCCCAGAGGCGGCCTGTAATGCGGGCGGAACGACGAGTGCCTGCGGACTTGAAGTGCCAATCGACGGGGCCAGGCTGGTCGGAGAAAACGAGGCAGTCGTGCCGGCGCAGCTCGTCAGGCGAGCAAGGCGCGCCGCGGCGCTCGATATAAGACGGCGCGGCGCACACGATCATGCGCACGTCACCGAGCTTGCGTGCCACGAGCGCTGAATCGGGCAGGCGGCCCACGCGAATCGCGAGGTGGATGTCCTCCTCGACGAGATTCACAGCGCGGTCGATCAGCAGCAGCTCGATTGAAACTGCGGGGTGGCGCGCAAGGAAGCACGGCAGGAGCGGCGCGATGACGGTTCGACCTAGCAGCGTAGGCGTAGCAATACACAAACGGCCCGCTGGCTCGCTGCGGCCCGCGCTGAGCAGCGCGCCCACTTCATCCAGATCCGCGAGGATCGACTTCGCACGCTCGAAAAAGACGCGCCCCTCGTTTGTCAGCGCAATGTGCCGTGTCGTGCGGCGCAGCAACTGCATGCCAAATTGCGTCTCGAGCGCCGACAAGTGGCGACTCACCGAAGTCAACGACATCGGGATCGCTCGGGCGGCGGCAGACAGACTGCCGGCTTCCACCACTCGGACGAACACATTCATTGCATCGAATCGGTCCATGAGTCACCTTTCCCCAAAACGGAAGAGTCATTACCGATTTAGGACCGTACTCCCGAATCAAGGAATAGTCTACATTTCCCTTTGAGCAAACCGCAAAAGCCCGTGCGCCACGCCTAGGCTCGAGCGCGCGAGCACATCGACAATTTCCGGCAAAGGGTGGGCGCAGATGAAGCAATCGATCTACTGGGTGATGGCACTCGCAGCCGGGCTCGTCGTCGCCAATAACTATTACAACCAGCCGCTGCTCGTCGATTTCGCGCATACGTTCAGGGTTACTGAAGGTCAGGCTGGCGTGATTTCCGTCGCCGCGCAGGCTGGATATGCGCTGGGCCTGCTCTTCTTCATTCCGCTTGGCGACAAGGTGGAGCTTCGCAAGCTCTTCGCGTTCACGTTGACGGCGTCCGTCGTCGCGCTTGTCGCGATGGCGGCGGCGCCCACGCTGCCTTGGGCCGTGGCGGCGAGTTTTGCCGCGGGCATGGCTAGTGTGGCACCGCAATTGCTCACGCCTCTTGCGGCTCAGATTGCAGGACCTCAGGGCCGCGGCAAGGCCGTCGGAATCGTGATGTTGGGCCTGCTTTGCGGCATCCTCGTCTCTCGCACGGTATCGGGCGTGATCGCTGCGTATTTCGGATGGCGCGCCGTCTACGCCTTCGCGGCAGTCGCGATGGTGGCCGTTGCCGCCATGCTTGCGCGCGTGCTTCCACGCGTCGAGCCGACTTTCTCGGGCAGCTATGGCGTGTTGATGCGTTCCCTGTTTGTGTTGCTGCGCGAGGAGCCCGTCGTAAGGCAGACTGCTTCGATCGCGGCGTTGCAGTTTGCCGCATTCAGTGCCTTCTGGACGACGCTCGCGTTTCACCTGCACGGCCTCGACCCTCGTTACGGCAGCGAGACAGCTGGATTGTTCGGGCTCGTCGGTGTCGCCGGCGCGAGCGCGTCCTATGCCGTCGGAAAGCTGGTCGATGCGCACGATCCGCGTCGTGTGATTCTCGCCGCCAGCATTGTCTTCATCGCCTCGTATGGGCTGCTTGCCTGGAAAGGCGCGAGCATCGGCGGGTTAATCGTCGGCGTGATCCTGCTAGACCTCGGCTTGCAAAGCTCGCATGTCTCAAACATGGCGCGCAACCTGGCGGTTCGGAGCACTGCGATGAGCCGCGCCAACACGCTTTATATGACGATCCGCTTTGCGGGCGGGGCAATCGGCGCGACGCTTGGCAACTATGCATGGAGCGTGTGGCATTGGGCGGGCGTGTGCTGCGTTGGGATTGTCTTTGCCGGCGCCTCGATGCTGCTGCAGATTACTCCCGCTTCCAGTCGGCGACGGCCTGTGGCGAAAAGCGACAAAAGCGTCGACCATGAGGCGCGTGAAGCGCGATAAAGGGGTGGAGGCTTCCGGTGGCCGCTTTACTGAGCGCGTCGCTCGGGCCAGGACCGATATTGCTTTCTGGCCTGAAACTGAGAACCGCCGGATACTTAAATTGGTGCAGAAGGGAAAACTCTAGCCAGCACGGGTCAGTCTTGTCTCGTAGCATAATCAGTATGCTGCCTACGCCCGGTCTGGTGCCATGCATCGGTAAAATAAGGCACAAGTTCACCGGTTTTCGCAATAAACCATAGGGCAGCTCTGGTGACCAACTTATGCCTTATTTGTCAAAACCCCGCACGCAGCGAAATCCCGCATACACATACTGGTAATGCGCCTGGAACCAGTTGCGAAAACTCGGTCTCAGCATGCATGCCGCCGTGCGTGGCGAACCACCTTTGAGCACGTAATGCTGGTCGTCATAGAAGTTCGCGGAGTAACCCAGGTAGAACGGAAACGGCTCGAATCCGGGTAACGGCCCGAAGGTCGTCGATGTCCATTCCCAACCGTTGCCGAATTGCCCGACCACGCCCGCCGCGCTGCGATTCTCCGGGTGGGCATGGACCGGTGACGGCTCCCATCGGCGGAAATCGAAATTGCCTTGCCGAGCGTGCGGGGCATTCGGGGCAAACTCGGCGGCGCATTGCCATTGTGCTTCCGTCGGCAACGATTTTCCCGCCCATTTCGCGTAGGCGCTGGCTTCGGCGTGGCTCACATACACCGGCCAGTCTGCAGGCAGCGCGATCTCGGCAAACATGGTTCGCAGCTTCCAGCCGGAGCCGTTCGATTCTTCGGATGACTTATCACGTACCCAGAACGCCGGCTTGTCAATGCCATCACGTTCCTTCCAAGCCCAGTCGCTCTCGCGCCAGTAATCGCGATGCCTGTAGCCGCCGGCATTAATGAAATCCAGCCAGTCCGCATTCGTGACCATATAGCGGTCCATCTCGAACGAGGGCACCTCCACACGATGTTCACCGAACTCGTTGTCCCAGCCGAACGTGCCGCTGTCGCGTGCGAGGCCGAGCGTTGCTACGCCGGCGGGCACGCGGACCATTTCGCGCGCGAGGGTCTTGTCGAGCGGATGTGCCGCGGTGTTTTCCGTGACCGCTGGCCCGGTTTTCTGGTGCAGCGGCAATTGATGCAGCATGTACGCGAGCGTTTCCGCGTGCATCAGCCGATGCTCGATCGCGACCTCCAGCAGCGTCTCGGGCGCGTCTTCCAAAGCGCCGGGATTGGCACGCTTATCTTCACGCTTTGTAATTTCGACGGGGTCGAAACGCGCATCGATGTCATCGCGAATCCGCTGAACATAGGCGTGAATAGCGGCAAGCGTCGGCCAGTCGTGCGGCTGATCGCTTGGCAGGCCGCCACCGACCGGATCGATGCCGAATGCAAATAACTGATCGAACTCGGGATTGGGGCTGGGCAGGTCGAAGAGGCGCTGATCGAACAGATTCCGGTCGAAGGCGTCCAGATGCCCAATGTAGAACACGATCCGATGCCGCTCGGCAATCGGGCGCTCATACAGGAATTCGGGTTTGACGATGGAGAACAGCGTGTCGGTGGTCTGGCGCGCTTCGCGCAGGCGGGCGAGCAGCGGATGCAGCGGGGTAGGTTCGCGATTCATTTCGCTCTTGTCTCCGGGCATGGGCCGATGCAAAACGATTAATCGTAGCAGAGGGCATGCCAAGTGCGCTTGGACCGCCAGCGCGCCGCGAGCTAGA
The DNA here is from genome assembly GCF_001028175.1 of Caballeronia mineralivorans PML1(12). Lineage (GTDB taxonomy): Bacteria > Pseudomonadota > Gammaproteobacteria > Burkholderiales > Burkholderiaceae > Caballeronia > Caballeronia mineralivorans. Next base: position 148,710 of record NZ_AEJF01000085.1, on the reverse strand, counting down.
TCGCGCGCAGACCGTCGAAGTCGAGGATCTGGATGAGCTTGCCATTTGCATCGATGAGACCCTTCGCCTGAAAACGCGACAGCGTCCGGCTGACCGTTTCAAGCGTGATGCCGAGAAAACTGCCCATGTCGTCGCGCGTGAAACGCAGGTTGAATTCGTTGCTGGCGTAACCGCGGTGTTTCAACCGGGCGGAGAGATCGAGCAGCAGGGCGGCGACACGCTCGTCGGCGCGCAAGGTGCCGAGGATCAGGGTTTGCGTCGACTTCCGCACGACTTCGCGGCTCAGCAACTGCAGCAACCGGCGCTGCAGGGCGCTGGTTTCGCGGCACGCGCGTTCGAAATGCACGTACGGAATCAGGCAGACCGAACTGTCTTCGAGCGCGACGGCGTGACATGCGTGCCGGCCGTTGTCGAAACCTTCGAGACCGAGTGCGTCGCCGCCGAGATGGAGGCCCATGACCTGCTCGCGGCCGCTGCCGTTCGGCGTTGATACCACCGTTTTGAGCGAGCCCGAGCGAACGGCGTAGAGGGTGTCGAAGGTGTCGCCGACGCGAAACAGCGTTTCGCCGCGCTTGATCGTGCGAGCGTTGACGATGACCTTCTGGAGCGTGTTGACGTCGTCGGAGGACAAACCTTGCGGCAGGCAGTAGTGCCGCAAGGCGCAGGTCGAACAATGGGCGGCGTGACGCGAGGGCGCGTTCGAGAGTGGGGCGGAAGTCCCGTGGACGGTTGGCATGGTTCGCTCGCTTTTTAGTTCGTTTTGATCTGGAACAAGGAAATTGTCCCATCGATGCCATGCGCCCCCGGGTGGCAAAACGTCGCGCGATAAAGGCCTTTACGAAGCCGGCGCTTCGTCGCCGCCGGCAGCGGAAGGAATCAGCAGCACCGGTAGCGTCGCCTGCCGCAAACACCTTTCCGCGACACTGCCGAGTATCAGCCGCTGGAAACCCTTGCGGCCGTGCGTGCCCATCACGAGCAGATCCGCGCTGAACGCCGCGGCGGCCTTGAGCACCAGATCGGCCACGTCGTCCACGGAGGAAGCCTCAGCTATCGCCATTGCGCCTTCTACGCCGCGCTGTTTCATCGCGGCGAGCGCTTCGTCGCCGAGTTTGGCGCCCTGGGCGGCGAGTTCGTCGCGCAGGACCGAGGGATCGTAGCCCGGCACGTCGTAATAAACCGGCGCGTTTTCCACCACGTAATACGGTTGCAGCACCGCACCATGCGTGGCGGCGAGTTCCAGCGCGGACTCGAATGCGCGGTGCGAAGTGCGGCTGCCGTCGATGGCCACGACGATTCGTTTGAACATACGGTTCTCCTTCAGCGGTTGAAACGCACGCGACGTGCATGCGACATTTTTATCGATGAAAACAGTCGCGCCTGATTACCGAGCTTACAAATTTACGACCGTACCAATCTGATTAATGTTCCTCTTTTGTCGATGCGGGGCCGATCCTGACCAACCGGACAAAATAATCCCGTCATACAATCCGGGGCTTGATGTTGGTATTTAATCCCTCTTTTCACTTTCCTAACTCACCCAGCCCGTGTCCCAGTCCGCTGCTACGTCTCCTCCCGAATCCGCAACCCCTCTGCCTTTCCGTAACGCCCTCCTCGCGATGCTCGGCATCGGTCTGGTCAATATGCTGGTCGCACTCGATCAGACCGTGGTCAGCACGGCGCTGCCGTCGATCGTCGCGGAATTGCATGGCTTCGAGTATTACGCATGGATTGCGAGCGCGTATTTGCTGGCGTCGGTGGTGACCGTGCCGGTATTCGGCCGGCTCGGCGATTATTTCGGCCGCAAGCGTTTCGTGATTGCCGCGGTGCTTACGTTCACGGCGGCTTCCGTGCTGTGCGGTGTGGCCAACGACATGCTGTTCCTGGTCATCGCGCGCGGTTTGCAGGGGATAGGCGGCGGCATGATGGTCGGAACCGCGTTCGCGTCAATCCCCGATCTCTTCCCCGATCCGCGTTTGCGGGTGCGCTGGCAGGTCGTGATGGCGGCGTCATACGGCATTGGAACCGCCGCGGGGCCGTCGCTGGGCGGCTGGATGAGCGAGCATTGGGGATGGCGCTCGACCTTCCTGATCAACCTGCCGGTGGGGATTGCCGCGTTTTATTTCATCTGGGTGCATTTGCCGAACTTTCATCGGCCGCGTGAGGGCGCGGTGAAGATCGACTGGTTGGGCGCGGGGCTGGTTGCGTTGGTGCTGGGTGGCTTGCAGGCATTCATCGAAGCTGTGCCAAAGAGCGGGCTGACCACCGGGAATCTGGTGCTTGCCGCCTGTGTGACTGTTGGCGCGGTGGCGTTGCTGATGTGCGAGCGTCGTGCGACGCATCCGATCATCCCGCTCGATCTGTTCAAGGATCCGCAGCTCGTCACGTTATTCACGTTGTCCACGCTGTCGGGTTTCGTGATGTTTTCGCTGATCTTTTTTGCGCCGCTTTTACTGCAGGGCGGTTTCGGTTTATCGCCGCAGGAGGCGGGTTTATTGGCCACGCCGATCGCGATGTTTATTGCCATCGGCAGTTTTATCAATACGCGCATCGTGATTCATTTGCGCAAGCCGACGTTCATCTTGTCGATTGGATTCACGTTGTTGATGTTCGCGTGTATTGCGCTGGCGTTTGCCAGTGCCTCCACGCCGCATATCTGGATCGAGATTCCGATGGCCGGGATTGGTATTGGCCTGGGTTTCGTGCTGAATAACCTGAATGTCTTCGGGCAGGAGATTGCCGGGCGTGAGCGGTTTGGCATTACTACGGCGTTGTTGCAATCGACGCGTATGGTCGGCGGGATGCTGGGGACCAGCGTGGTCGCGACGATCGTGCAGCATCATTACCGGGATGTCATCACGCGCACGTTGAGAGTGCTCGGCGAACCGGCGAGTTCGGCGTGGCTGCCGAGGTTCGACGATCCACGGATCCTGATCGATTCGGCGTTGCGGGGGAAGTTGCTGGCCGATCTGGTGCCGGCCGGGCTGGATGGCCCGGCGCTGATCGAGAGCGCACGAGAGGTGCTCGTGCAGTCGATTCACATTGGCGTGGCGCTGACCGCGGTGGCGGCGTTGTCGGCGGTGCTGATGGTGCGAAGGGTGTCGCACATTACGTTTCGCAAGGGGTAGGGGACGCGGTTTCGTTCGCTCCTGAACACTGGTGCGAACGAAACCGCGCTGATATTAGTGTGCTCCTGCCGCCGCTCCACCGCCTCCGCCCTTCGCCCGCTTGGTAATCCAGATCAGCGGAATAATCAGGATGAAAATAACCGCGGAAGCAAAAAAGATATCGTTCAGCCCCATCATCGCGGCTTGCGTATTGACCGTGAAATCGAACAACCCCCGAGCTTGAGCCTCGCTGACATTGAGCGCACTCTGCGACGCCTGCAATGACTGCATAAACGCCGGGTTATTCGCATTAGCCTGCTCAGTCAGCCGCTCATGATGCAAGGCAATCCGATCCGTCCAGGCATTCCCCGCAAGCGATGTCCCCACCGCCCCGCAAAACACCCGCGCAAAATTCGATAACCCCGCGGCAGCCGGAATCTTCGACGGCGCCAGCCCGGACAAGATAATCGACGTCAACGGCACGAAAAACAGCGCCATCGGAATGCCCTGTAAAAGCGTGGGCAAAACCAGGTGCCAGGTATCGATCTCGATCACATAGTTAGAGCGCATAAAAAACACAATCGCGAAACCGATAAACGCCATCGTCGCGACTACGCGCGCATCGGTGCGAGGCAAGACCCGACCCATGACCGGCGCGAGAATCACCGCAAAAATACCCAATGGCGCAGTCACCAGGCCGGCATCGACGGAACGGTAATTCAGATATTGTTGCATCCATTGCGGCAATAAAACGAGATTGCCGAAGAACACCCCGTAAGCGACGGAAATGGCGACTGTCCCGCCAAAGAAATTCCGCCCGGCAAACAACCGCAAATCGACAACGGGATTCGCATCGGTCAGTTCCCACACCACAAATAGTGCAAAGGCAATCAACGCAATGATTCCCAGCCACACGATCAGCGGCGATGAAAACCAGTCGAGGTCACGACCCTTGTCGAGCATAATCTGCAGCGATGCAACCCACGCAATCAGCAATGCGAGCCCGACCGTATCGATGGGCGCTTTACGCGTGGCGGATTCACGTTTCCGGTAAATAAACCACGTCACGCTGGCGGCAAACAAGCCGACAGGAATGTTGATATAGAAGATCCACGACCAGCTGTAGCTATCGGTAATCCAGCCGCCTAAAGCCGGTCCGGCGATCGGCCCGACAACGGCGGTCATCGCCCATAAGGAAAGCGCCATAGACGCTTTCTCCTTCGGGTACGAACCCAGCAAGATAGCCTGCGACAGCGGAATCAGCGGCCCGGCAACGGCGCCTTGCAAAACCCGCGCGGCAAGCAGCACCGGCAAAGTCGGCGCAAGTCCGCAGAGCCACGAAGAAATCACGAACAACAAGATAGCGCCGACAAACAGCTTGATCTGCCCGATGCGCTGCGTCAGCCAGCCGGTCAGCGGAATCGACACCGCGTTGGCCGCCGCGAACACGGTCACGACCCACGTGCCTTCATCGACGGAAACGCCGAGATTGCCGGAAATAGTCGGGATGGCGACGTTCGCGATCGATGAATCGAGCACGTTCATGAACGTGGCGAGTGCCACGGCGATGGTCGCGAGAACCAGTTGTCCGCCCTTTAACGGCGGCGGCGCGGAGGGTGCGGCAGGCGCAGTGCTCATGGGAGATCCGGATAAAGCAGCGGCCACGCAATGAAACGTGGCGGCCGATTGTGCCAACAACGAAGGCCGCAGTGTGCCAGCGTTCAAAAATCCTCGCTGATCACACCGCGGCCTTGATCGGCCCAATCGGCTCGTTCGCCGTTCCGGAAACCCCGGTTTTAAGCCTCGCTCATTTGGCCGACACGTCGATATCGCCGAGATACTTCTTCGCGAACGCCGCAATCGTGCCATCCGCTTTGAGCTTCGCGATTGCTGTGTTCAGGCGCTGCTTCAACGCATCGTCGCCCTTGCGAATCCCGAACGCGATACCGCTGCCCAGGATCTTGTCATCGCTGACCGGGCCGCCGACAAAGCTGTAACCCGCGCCGTCCGGCTTCGACAAGAAGCCGCTTTGTCCGGCTGCCGAGAGCACCAGCGTGCCGTCAAGACGCCCGGCCTTCAGGTCGGTGTAAGCCTGGTTCTGGTCCTGGTACGGTACGACGTTCACGCCTGCGTTGGCCCAGTGCGCCTTGGCGAAACTTTCCTGGATCGAACCCTGCAACACGCCGATGTTCTTGCCCTTCAGCGATGCCGCCGTCGGCTCGAGCCCACTGCCAGTTTTCGCGATCAGTTGGGTCGGCACGCGATACACCACGGTCGTGAAATCGATGGCCTGACGGCGCTGATCGGTTGCGTTCATCGCGGAATTGATCGCGTCGAATTTGCGGCCCTGCAGCGCGGGAATCAGGCCGTCGAACGAGGTCTCCACCCACGCGCATTTCATCTTCGCTGTGGCGCAGATGGCGTTGCCGACATCGATATCCAGGCCTTGCAATTCACCCGATGCCGCCTTCGATTCGAACGGTGGATACTGCGCTTCCACCCCGTAGCGCAAGGTATCGGATTCGGCGGCGTACGCGGCGGTGGTGCAGACCGAGGCGGCCAGCAGCAGTGCGGCCGACAAAACGTGAGCGGTTTTTTTCATGGCGTGTGTCTCTATAAGTTGGAATGGCTTCTAACCAGCGTCAAACCGCGCACAAGCGGCGGGCGCCTTCTCGCAGGGTGTCGTCGTCCTTGGCGAAGCTGAGGCGGATGATGCGGTTGTCCGTGCCGTCGGTGTAGAACGCCGACAACGGAATGGTCGCGACCTGGGTTTCGCGGATCAGGCGCAGCACGAAGTCGCTGTCGGATTCATCGGAGAACGCGCCGAAGCGCGCCAGTATGAAAAAGCTGCCCGCGCTCGGCAAGAGTTCGAAGCGTGAACCGCTAAGTGCTTCAGCGAGGAGATCGCGTTTCTTCTGATAGAACTCGCCGAGCCCGAGATAGCTCGATGCGTCGCCGAGCGCTTCAGCGAACGCGATCTGCATGGGGGTATCGGCGGAGAAGGTCATGAACTGATGGACCTTGCGGATCTCGTTGGTCAGCTCGGCGGGGGCGAGCGTGAAGCCGACGCGCCACCCTGTCACGTGATACGACTTGCCGAACGACGACACGATCACGCTGCGCTCAGCCAGCGCCGGATAACGCGCCATGCTGTGATGCAAGGCGCCGTCGAAGACGACGTGCTCATACACCTCGTCCGACAACACGATGATCTTCGAATCGTGCGTCAGCGCCGTGAGGCGGTTGATGTCTTCAGCCGTGAATGCGCTGCCGGATGGGTTGTGCGGCGAATTGACGATGATCATCCGCGTGCGCGGCGTGATGGCCGCGGCGACCTCGTCCCAGTCGATATGAAAGTCCACCGGCGAGAGCTTGATCGCGATGGGCGTGGCGCCCTGCAATTGCACGATGGGGCCGTAGCTATCGAATGAAGGTTCGAAGTAGATCACTTCGTCACCGGGATGGACGAGCGCGCTGATCGACGCGTACAGCCCTTCGCTCGCGCTTGCGACCACGGTGATTTCACTGTCCGGATCGTAGGTGGCGCCGTAGAGCTGCTCCGTTTTCTGTGCGAGGGCTTCGCGCAGCGCGAGCACGCCGGACATGGGGGCGTACTGGTTATGCCCGGCACGCATGGCTTGGGCAGCGCTTTCCACGAGTTTCGGATCGCACGCGAAATTGGGCGCGCCTTGCGAGAGATTCAGCGCTTGGTGTTCCTCGGCGAGCTGGCCGATCACGGTAAATATGGTCGTGCCAACATTAGGTAGCTTCGACGCGGGGGTCCAGGCACTTTTCACGACGATGGTCTCCGGAAGACTGAATTCGAATATCGATTGTCATTCGACCGCAGCAATAAAGCGCGGACAATCGAAAGTTTGTCATACTCGCCATGAATCCAGGTCATGGCTTACGAGATCCGACAATGAAACCGCTACCGTCTTTGGATGTGCTCAAAACCTTCGCGGTCGTGGCACAGCGACTGAACTTTACCCGCGCCGCCGATGTTCTCAACATCACGCAGGGTGCCGTCAGCCGGCAGATTTCCGGTCTGGAGGAGCATCTTGGTTATGCGCTGTTCGTGCGCCAGCCGCGCGGTCTTGCGCTTACGCCGAATGGCGCCATGCTGCTTGCGCCTTTGCAGCAGGCGCTGGCACAGATTACCGAGGCGCTGGAGCGTAGTGGGGCACAGTCCGGTACGTTGCGGGTGAAATGCCCTACGTGCGCGATGCGCTGGATCTTGCCGCGCGTGATCCGGTTGCAGAATGAGCGGCCGGAACTGGTGATCGAGGTGACGGCGGCGGTGTCGCATGGGGTGGAGTTCAACGCCGAGCAGTTCGATGCCGCCATTGTGTTCGGGCAGCCGACGCTGAAGGGCGTGAGTTCGCATCATCTGTTCGACGAGGTGCTGACGCCAGTGTGTGCTCCGGGTTTGTGGAAGGAGCGGCGGGCTGGCGCGGCTACACCGGACGATCTTGCCGATCAGACGTTGTTGCATCCCACGCGTGACCGGCGGGACTGGCTGAGGTGGCTGGAGGCGTATGGGTATCGCGGATTGCCATCGGCGAAAGCGCAGCACTTCGATACGCTCGATCTCGCTATTTCGTCTGCGATGCAGGGGTTGGGCGTGACGATCGGGGATTTGTCGCTGATCGAGGAGGATTTGCAGGCGCAGCGGATCATTACGCCGTTTTCGCTGTGTGTGCCTAGCGGGGCTTCGTATTATCTGATCTATCCGGAGCGGCCGGCGCCGTCGCCGGTTTTGCAGGAATTTGCTGAGTGGCTTGAAGGGGAGGCTGCGCAGACGCGGGCGAATCTTTCTACGTATCTGGGGGCAGGTTGAAAGCCTACCGTCATACCCCCGCGTTCTGAAGCGCTACTGCAAGATCGGAGCGCTGCTACTCTCGCCATCCTGCTCATCGATCAAGTCATCGATCAAGTCATCGATCAAGTTCGGCCACAGGAGCCTTGAACTCCGGTTCGCGCCACTCATCGGTATGACCGTTATCCAGCGCGCCCGCTACCCCAGACTTGATCGCCGCCACCCTGCGTGTGAGACGTGGGTGAGAGCGACCTATTTCGGTAAGAAATCCGAAGATCGGCGGCACCATGTTTTCCTGGGCCACGAAGGCGTCACAATCCATAGCGTCGTTCAGGCGGCGGCAGCCGCAGCCGAGCATCTGCAGGGCGCCGCGAGACGCGTTGAAGTCCTTCGAGAGATATGCGCCGATGTTGTCGCAGGTGTATTCGCGTGAGCGGGAATAGGCCTTTCCCAGGAACGGTACAAAATGCGCTGGCAACTTCACTGCATTTATCCATGGGTTCAGATGCCCGGCGGCATGGTGTCCAAGTTCGTGGCCGATAACAAAGCGTACCTGTGCGTCGCTGCTTGCTTCAACGAGAGCAGAAGTCAGGAACACGTAGCGTCCGCCTAGCAGGCGCCGAGCGAACGCATTGAAATTGCCATGCGAGTTGTACAGAAATGTCTGCGGCGTCTCGGACAATCCTATTTCCCGCGCACCCTCGACCACCATTGCGTGCAATTCTGGAAATTGCCTGGGTCCAAGAAGGATCATGTTACCGAAGGCCGACGCGCGATAGACGGCTGCTGCGATCCAGTAGAAAACCATAAACGCCACGCCGTATCCGACATAGAGGCGGACGATGGAGCCTGTCTTGGGATCATTCCAGTGCGCTTTTACAGCCAAAGCAACGGCGATCCAGATGCATATGCCAATACCGACCATAGCCGGTTGATACAATTTCTCGCGCGTAGTCCTGAGTGCACCGATAGCTTTTGTCATTCAATTTCCCCGGAGATTGCTGTTTTTTTACTTAAAATGGTGCGTGCAAACCTGTGTTTCGAGATCTACGCAAAAGCCGCTAAAGGCGGCGTATGGGTCTCATTCATCTTGTTTTAGATTATTTCAGACGGCTTCGCATATTAACAGCGACTCTACATCGAATAACTTTTTGCAACTGGGCGTAGAGGTTGACACAAATCGCCAGAGTGCCGGGTTTTACGTAGACTCCTCGGCAAAACCGGGCACCAACGAAATCCACTCTTCAAACCACATTCTTCTCCACAATCGGCTCATTCGCCAACACGCGATCAAAGCTCAACGCGGACAAATCCAGCGTCGTATACCTGCCGTGCAAAATCAGCTCACTCACGCCGCGCCCGGTCGCGGGACCTTGCTGCAATCCGTGCCCACTAAACCCATTAGCAAAAACACAATTCGACACCGCCGGATGGCGCCCAATAATCGCGTTCTGATCCAGCACGTTGTATTCGTAATACCCCGACCACGAAGTCTGCACCCGCAATGCTTCAAACTCCGGTACCCGAGCAGCGAGCGCAGGCCAAATGACATCGTCAAAAAGCTCGTGATCCACCTCCGATAATGGCAGATCATCAAAATCACGATCCGCCCCCGGCGATACCCCGCAAATATAAGTCTCACCCTCCGGCCGCCAATACACGCCGCCAGGATCAATGACCAACGGACAGCGCGCCAGCCGCGCCGGCGATTTGAAATTGAAAATGCTCCGGCGTCGCGCATAAACCGGCAAATCGATACCCAGCATCTCCGCAATCTTGCGCGACCACGCGCCGGCCGCATTGACCATCATGTCGCAATCGAAGCGCTGGCCATCGTGCGTGAGCACCGCCTGGACACGATCGCCGTCCCGCACGATCCCGGTCACATCAGCCGCCACATAACGCGCACCCAACGATTGCGCTTTCTTGCGAAACGCCTGCACGAGACCATAACCGTCGAACCAGCCTTCTCCGCTCGCGCCGTACGCGCCGGCCGCGAGGTCATCGGTATGAAGCCACGGGAAGGTGGCTTTCAGCGAGGGTTTATCTAGGAAACGAATGTCCGCGCCAAGGCTCGTCTGCAGCGCGTGATTCTCGCGCAGCGTTTGGAGACCGGGGGGTGTGGCGAGAAACAGATAACCGCCTTCATGCAAATCGATGGAAGGCGCAACCCCATCCACTGCCAGCCGCTCGCCGATGGACCGCAAGAACTCGATCCCATACAGCGACATCTGCACGGACAGCGGCGTGGAAAATTGCTGCCGGATCGACGCCGCCGATAACGCCGACGAAGCCCGCGCGTAACTCGGGTCGCGCTCGATCACCGTCACGCCGACTCCCTGATCCGCCGCCCGCAAGAAATACGCGATCGCACTGCCGATCACGCCGCCCCCCACTACCACTACGTGCTGCGACTTCAACGTGTTGTCTCCTGAATGCGCGCAGCGCAAACGTGCGCCGCGCGCCGGTCAAAAATTACGTTCCGCTTTTGGTCACGACCGGCACCCATGCGCCGCTCTTGACCTGATACATCGTCGACGAAGCATTCTTCAACGCGCCGGTACTGTCGAAGGCAATCGTACCCGTAATGCCCGGGAACGAAATAGTCTTCAGCACCGGACGATACACCTTCGGGTCGACGGAATTAGCCTTCTGCATGGCGTTGATCGCTGCCCACGCAGCGTCATAACCGAACGGCGCATACGAGAGAATCGCCACGCCGAAACGCTTCTGGAATTTCTCGGAGAACGCCTTGCCTTGCGGCAGTTTCTCGAGCGGACTGCCGTATTCCCACGCCATCGCACCTTCGGCTGCATCGCCGGCAAGCTTCAGGAAGTCCGCGTCCATCACGCCGCCGCCGCCCACGAACTGCGCATTGATGCCAAGCTGCTTCATCCTTTTCCCCACCGCAGCCGCTTGCCGGTCGAGGCCGCCGAAGAAGATCAGATCGGTGCCCACACCCTTCAGCGCCGTGAGTTGCGCGCTGAAATCGACGGTCTGGTTGTCACTGTATTGACGCGCGACAATCGAACCGCCCGCCGCTTTCACGGCTTTCTCGAACTCGTCGGCTTCGCCCTGGCCGAAGGCTGTGCGGTCGTCGATGATCGAGATCTTCTTCGCCTTCGTCACGGTCACCGCGTAGGTCCCTGCGGTGCCGGCGTTCTGGGCGTCGCTGGAAATGACGGTGAAGACGTTGTCGAAACCTCGCTGCGTGATGGTCGGGTTGGTCGCGGCAGGATCGATGATCGGAATGCCGGCGGTCTGATAGACCTGCGACGCCGGAATCGTCGTGCCCGAATTGAAGTGGCCGACCACAACGGCCACGCCCGCATCGACAAGTTTTTGCGCCGCCTGCACACCGATCCGCGGGTCGGCCTGGTCGTCTTCAGCCTGGATCACGAAGTTGGCGGTCTTGCCGCCGATCTGGATCTTCTTCGCATTCGCTTCATCCAGCGCGAGTTGCACGCCGTTCTGCAAATCCTTCCCATAACCAGCGTTCGCGCCCGTGAGCGGCGCGGCGAAGCCGACCTTGATATCAAGCGTGTCGGCCGCGGCGGACAGCGGCAACGCGCTCAAGGCGGTTGCAGCGCACGCGAGAATCCAGGCAAGCGGTTTGAGGCTTGTTCGAAGATGCATTTTTTATTCTCCTTCGGGTTGGACAGGTCCGGCGAGCAGCGCGGTTGGGTTTTGCTTTCGCGTTTTGGTTTTAGCTACACGTTTTTCAACTCCGTTTCCCGATGCACGACTGCACCACGGCGAGCACGCTGCGAGCAAGACGGGATTTGCCCGTGCGCGCCGTCATTATCGTGTGGACGAAAAAACGGGTTGAGGCCGTTGTACGAACTCGCTGGTGACCAGCGGGCAGATGCAATTTAGAAAGCCAAATTAGCGGCGTCTTGGCAGTTCGTCGCATCGGCGATGCGGATTTCGGCATAGCGGGTTTAAGCCAATTGTCGAAGCTCGCTTAGCTGGCACTGCCGTCTCTATTGACATGCTCCGCAATTACCCGGATGTGCACGCTTATGCCCCGCGTTTGATCCTGAAGATTGCGGCACAGACTTGACGGGGTTAATCAATGCTTACAGACCATTGCTTTGCAATCGGAATATATCCAAAACATTACAAAATAATTTCAAATTTAATAGAACAAAAGCTGTAAGAAATTGATTTTGTAAGGGTCGCTTCATCTGCCTGTAATTATAATGAGAATCGTTCTCATTTATATTGACGTTCAAAGATGGCGTGGGTACGATTCGCTTCGCCGGTGCTTCTGGATGGTGGCCCGGAGGACGTTTCGGGGTGGATGCGCGGTGACCACGCGTATCGTCGTAACGTCTTTAGAACAATCAACGCGACGTGTCAGCAGCCGTCGCAACAAGACAGAGGATTTTGATGCAACCCGTCCAGCTCGCCCTGCGCGAACCGCGCGGTGAATCGCGATACGATTCACGCCCTGGCGCGACCCTGCGCGCTGCCATCAAGCGCCGTGCTGCGCCTTTTCGCCGGGCGGTGCTCGGTACCAGCCTGGCGTGGTTTGCGCTGGTGTCATCGGCGGCATTCGCTGCGGGTGCGGCCAACCCAGACGCAACGCCATCGGACACCCCCGAAGCCGACTTGAATATCCAGGCGCAACCGGCGGGTCAATGGACCGGCGTATGGACCCGCTCGACCCTGCTCGGCGACATGGGCGGCGTGCGCTCGTGGCTCGGCAAATACGGCGTGACGCTGCAGGCGACCGAAGTATCTGAATATCTCGACAACGTGCGCGGCGGTCTGAAAACCGGCGGCACCTACGACGGGTTGACCACGGTTACCCTCGGCCTCGATACCCAAAAGGCCTTCGGTTGGGAAGGCGGTACGTTCAACGTGAGCGCGCTGCAAATTCATGGCCGTAACCTGAGCCAGTACAACCTCGGGACGCTGAATACCGCGAGCGGGATTGAAGCGCAGGACACCACGCGCCTTTGGGAACTCTGGTATCAGCAGTCTTTCCTGAACAAGCGCGTGGACGTGAAGGTCGGGCAACAAAGTATCGACCAGGAGTTCATGGTCAGCTCCTACGCGGCCACCTTCGTCAATACCATGTTCGGCTGGCCCGGCTTGCCGTCGTACGACATGCCGTCGGGCGGTCCGGCGTATCCGCTGTCCGCACTCGGCGTGCGCGTGCGCGGGCAGATCACGCCGTCATTGACGGCGCTCGCCGGCGTGTTCGACGGCAATCCGCTCGGCAACAATCCCAACAATATCAGCGGCACGAACTTCAACCTGCATAACGGCGCGCTGTATATCGGCGAGTTGCAGTACGCCATCAACCAGCCGTCCGACGGTCAGATGGTCGGCGTGCCGCAAAGCGGTTTGCCGGGCACGTACAAGATCGGTGTCTGGTACAACAACGAACGTTTCGATGACCTGAGCACCGACAATACTGGCCTGTCACTTGCCAATCCGCTGAGCACCGGCACGGCGCAATCGCACCACGGCAACTACAGCTTCTACGCGGTCGCCGACCAGATGATCTGGCGACCCGACCCCGATGAACCGCGCAGCATCGGCGTGTTCGCACGCGTGATGGGTGCGCCTGGCGACCGCAATCTGGTGAGCGTGAGCGCCAACGCGGGCATCGTGATGAAAGCGCCGTTCGCCGGCCGCGACAACGACAGCGTCGGCATTGGCCTCGCGTACATCAAGGTCGGTAGCCATGCGCACGACCTCGATGTCGCAAACGCAGCGCTGAGCGGCGGCCCGTATGGCATACGCACCAGCGAAACCGCGGTTGAAGCGACCTATCAGTACCAGGTCACCCCGTGGTGGGTCATGCAGGGCGACCTGCAATACACCTTCAACGCGGGCGCCGGCCAGAATCCGAGCGACGCCACCCAACCGTTGCGCAATACCTTCGTGGTCGGCGTGCGCACCACTATCACCTTTTGATCGACGGGACTCGTGACCATGAACCTGAACGCACGCACCCGGGGCATTTGCATGAAACACCTTATTCGCACCATTGCGTCAGCCGCTGTGTTCGCAAGCGGCCTTGCAGGCAGCATCGCGCACGCAGCGCCGATCGGCTTTCTCGAGACGCTGCATAAAAACACCACGCTCATCAACACGGTGCCGTCCAACGGTGACCAGAACCCGTATGCGCTCGTGGTCGCGCCGGTGTCGGCGGGAACGGTCAAGCAGGGCGACGTGCTGGTCGGCAACTTCAACAACGCCGCGAATTTGCAGGGCACGGGCAGCACGATCGTCAACTATCACCCCGACACCAAAGAGATGTCGGTGTTCGCCACCGTGCCGCGCGATCTGAAGGAATGTCCGGGCGGCATCGGCCTCTCCACCGCGATGACCATGCTCAAGTCGGGCTGGGTGATCGTCGGCAGCACGCCGAGTAATGACGGCACGACCAACACCAAGGGCGCGGGCTGCCTGATCGTGCTCGACAGCCAGGGCAAGGTTGCATCGACCATCGTGAGTCCTAACATCAATGACCCGTGGGGCAACATGGCCGTGGTGGATAACGGCGATCACGCCACGCTGTTCGTGAGCAACGCGGGCTTTGGTGTGGGCGGTGCGGACGGCAATCCGCCGGTGTTCAAGCAGGCCACGATCCTGCGCCTCGACCTCGATATCCCGCAAGGCAAGCCGCCGGTGGTGAAGCAGGAAACCGTGATCGCCAGCGGCTTCGGCGCGCAGGCCGACAAGGGCGTGTTCCTGGTTGGTCCGACCGGCCTGGCGTTGTCGCCGGATCAGAAGCTGTTGTATGCGTCCGATGCCATTGGTAACCGCGTGACGGAAATCGACGACCCCATGACGCGCGATACCAGCGCGGGCGTTGGCCGCCAGTTGACCGCCGATGGTTTCCTGCATCGTCCGCTCGCGATGGTGACGGCGCCCAATGGTCACCTGCTGGTGACGAACGCGTTGAACGGCCAGGTCGTGGAGATCGATCCGGCGACGGGCAAGCAACTCTACGCACGCTGGATCGATACCGACAAGGCGCAATCGCCGCCGGGCAATGGCGACCTGTTCGGCATTGCGATGACACCGGAAGGCGACGGTTTCTATTACGTGCAAGACGATGTAAACACGCTGGTTCTGGCGAAATAAAGTAAAGCAAGGCGACACAATGGCAATCGATCAAGATCCACCGCGCCGGCGTTTTCTCAAAGCAGGCGTTGCTGCGGGCGCGGCATTAGGCGCGGGTTCTGTCGCGCACGCCGCAACCAATACCCCACTCAAGCAATTGAAGCAACCCGTCGACCCGATGCTCATGGTCGAACCGTTTTTCGGCGAGCATCAGGCGGGCATCGTGACGCCCCAGCAGAGCCACACGTATGTGGCGGCGCTCGATCTCACGACGGATAAACGCGACGACGTGATCGGTCTTCTGAAAACATGGACGGACGCGGCCGCGCGCATGTCGCGTGGAGACACGGCCAAGCCTCTGCCTGCCGACGACAAAGCCGCACCCGATTCCGGCGATATTCTCGGCCTGGGTGCGGCGGGCCTGACGATCACGTTCGGTTTCGGTCCGGGGCTGTTCACGCACGAAGGCCGCGACCGCTACGGGTTGGAGAAGCGCCGGCCGGCCGCGCTGGTCGACCTACCGCGCTTCAATGGCGACCAGTTGCTGCCGCAGAAAACCGGTGGCGACATCCTGATCCAGGCCTGTGCCAACGACGCACAAGTCGCGTTCCACGCGGTTCGCCAACTCGCGCGCATGGGCTACGGCATCGTGGCAATGCGCTGGGGTCAGGCGGGTTTCCTCTCCGGTCCGCGTGGCCAGACGCCGCGTAACCTGATGGGTTTCAAGGACGGCACGAACAATCCTTCGACGGCGCAACCCGCGTTGATGAACCAGTTCGTCTGGGCCAACGCGCCCGATGCGCCGTGGATGAATGGCGGCACGTACACTGTCGTGCGCCGTATCCGCATCACGCTGGAACACTGGGACACCATGGAGCGCGGTTTCCAGGAACAGGTGATGGGCCGCGAGAAATACAGCGGTGCGCCGATCGGCAAGAAGAACGAATTCGATGCACTCGATCTCGACGCCGCCGATAAAGATGGCAATCAGGTGATCCCTGAAAACTCGCATGTGCGTTTGTCGAACCAGGCGACGAACAATGGTGCGCAGATCCTGCGCCGTTCTTATTCGTACAACGACGGCACCGATTTTTATATCGAACGCTGGCCGCCGTGGCGCCAGGAAACCGAGTACGACGCGGGGCTGATTTTCGTCGCGCATCAAAGCGATCCGCGCACCGGTTTTATTCCGATCAACGACCGGCTCGCGAAGTTCGACATGATGAATCAGTTCACCACGCATGTGGGCAGCGCGGTGTTCGCGTGCCCGCCGGGCGTGCGGCCGGGTTCGTTTATTGGCGCGGGGCTGTTCGAAGCCTGATCGGAAGAAGGCTTAAGTAAGCTCAAGCACGCTGAAGCAATAGAGCACACGCCGGCGATAAGCCGGCGCATCACAACAAAAGGAATGACTGCAATGAAGACGACACGCTCCCTGCCCGTGCTGCGCACGCTCTGCGGCATCGCGGTGCTGACTGCCGCCGCGGCGTTACCGCTGAACTCGGAAGCGGCGACGCTGACCTTGTACAACGCGCAACACGAACAGGTCGTGGCCGCGTTGGCGAAGGACTTCGAGAAGCAATCCGGCATCTCGATGAAGATCCGCAACGGCGAAGGTCCTGCCATGGCCGCGCAACTGGTCGCGGAAGGATCGGCTTCTCCCGCCGATATTTACTTCACCGAGAACTCGCCCGAACTGATGTTGCTGGACGAAAAGGGCCTGCTTGCGAAAACCGATGCGTCCACGCTCTCCACTATTCCTTCCCGCTACAACTCCCCGCAGGGCGACTGGGTCGGCGTGCTCGCGCGTGAAAACGTGCTGGTCTATAACACGAAGAAGATCGACGCGGCGCAACTGCCGGCATCGTTGATGGATCTGGCCAAGCCGGAATGGAAAGGCAAGGTCGGTATTGCACCGAGCGATGGCGATTTCCTGCCGGTGGTGAGCGCCGTGATCGCGATGAAGGGCGAAGCGGATGCGCTGGCATGGCTCAAGGGCCTGAAGAAAAATGCGCAGATCTTCGACGATGACGAAGGTGTGGTGGCGGCTGTGAATCGCGGCGGCGTGGCAACGGGCGTAGTGAACAACTACTACTGGGCGCGCCTGCATACGCAACTCGGCGACAGTGCCACCCGCAGCGCGATGTATCACTTCGGTAACGGCGATGTAGGCGCGCTCGTGAACATATCGGGCGCAGCGGTTTTGAAGTCGAGCAAGAACCAGCAGGCCGCGCAGCAATTCCTCGCGTATCTTGTCAGCGAACGTGCGCAGGAGTTGATTGCGAAGGGCAAGATCGCGTACGAATATCCGTTGCATGCAGGTGTCGCACCTGACCCGATGCTCAAGCCTTTCGATCAGTTGAGCCCGCCGTCGCTTACCATCGAACAACTCGGCGACGACAGCAAAGCCGCGAAGCTGATGCGTCAGGCAGGATTACTCTAAGCGGTTGAACAAGCGTATGAACGTATGAGCGATGTAGCGAAGGCGGTTGGCGTGTCCGCGCTTCCCAAACCCCGCAGCCGCAAACGCGCGCCGCGGGGTTTGCTCGTGGCGGCGGGATTGTGCGCGCTGCTGGTGCTGATGCCGCTCGCCTTCACGGTGTATCGCGCGGTGACGTTCGGCTGGGATGACGCCATCGAGCTGATTTTCAGGCCGCTGGTGGGCGAGCTGCTCATCAATACACTGTCCATCACCGTGAGCGCGACGCTCGTGGCGGGCGTGGTGGGTACGGCGGCGGCGTGGTTTATCGAACGAACGCGCTTGCCTGGGCGGCGTCTTTGGGCCGCGCTCACCGTCGCGCCGCTCGCCATGCCCGCGTTCATCACCAGTTACGCGTGGGTGTCGCTGAGTCTGGATTTGCAGGACTTCGCGGGGGCGTTGCTGGTCATTTCCACCGCCTATTTTCCGCTCGTCTATTTGCCGGTCGCCGCTGCTTTGCGCGGCATGGACCCGGCGCTCGAAGAAAGCGCGCGTTCGCTGGGTTGCGAGCGTCTTGGCGTGTTCGTGCGCGTGGTGTTGCCGCAATTGCGGCCCGCTCTGTTCGGCGGAATGCTGCTGGTGGCGCTGGGCGTGCTGTCGGAATTCGGCGCGTTCACGCTGCTGCGTTTTCGCACCTTCACCACGCAGATCTACGCCGAATACAGGACCAGCTTCGACAGCAGCGGCGCGTCGGTATTCGCGTGCATTCTTATCGCGATGTGCCTCTTCTGCCTGGCGCTGGAAATGCGCGTGCGCGGCAGGGCGCGGTATGAACGCATCGATCGCGGCGTGAGGCGCGCGGCGCTGCGTTATGAACTCGGTGCGTGGCGTTGGGCGGTTGTCGCCGCCTTTGTCGTGTTGGCGATCGTGACGCTGGGCGTGCCTATCGGCATGATCGGTTTCTGGCTGACGCAAAGCGGTGCTGCCGCCATCACGCCGGCGGAAGTGTCGCCGGAACTGCTGCTTGAATCGACGTTCTCATCGATCGGTTATGGCTGCGCGGCGGCGGTTGTCACTACGCTTGCGTGCGTGCCCCTGGCGTTCTTGCTGGTGCGTTTTCCCAGCCGGATTGCGACGACGTTCGAACGCATCGTGTTCCTCGCGCAAGGCTTGCCGAGTCTCGTGGTCGCGCTGGCGATCGTGTCGCTGGCCGTGCATGCGCTGAGGCCGCTGTATCAAAGCGCCGCGCTGCTGGTAGTCGCCTACGCCATTCTCTTTTTGCCGCTCGCGCTGGTCAGCGTGCGCGCGGCATTCACGCAAGCGCAGCCGCGTCTGGAAGAAACTGCGCGATCGCTTGGCCTGAGCTGGCGCGAAACCGTGCGGCGTGTACTCTTGCCGCTGGCGGGTCCCGGCCTCGGGGCGGGCGCAACGATGGTCTTCATCTCGGTCGTCACCGAACTCAACTCCACGCTGCTGCTTTCGCCGAGCGGCACGCGTACGCTCGCCACTCAAGTCTGGATCGATACCTCCACGCTCGCATTTGCCGCTGCCGCGCCGTATGCCGCGTTGCTCGTGGGCATCTCGCTGGCGGCATCCATCGGGCTGTTCACGTTGCTGGGGAGATCGGCGGTAGAGGGGCGTGCGGCGGATTTAAAAGCAGGACTACAGGCCGGTTCGCCGCCTGACAAGTAAATCGATATGAGCGAACTTCGCGTTACCAGCCTGACGAAATCCTTCGATGGTCAACCCGTGCTTCATGGCGTCGATTTATCGGTGGAACGGGGCACCCTGTTAGCCCTGCTCGGGCCGTCCGGCAGTGGCAAGACCACGTTGTTGCGGGTGCTTTGCGGCTTCGAACGAGCAGACGGCGGCACGGTCGAGATCGACGGCGTGCGCGTGGCCGGGCCGGGCGTTCATGTGCCGTCGGAAGCGCGCCGGATCGGCTATGTGCCGCAGGAAGGCGCGCTGTTCCCCCACCTTTCCGTCGCCGATAACATTGTCTTCGGCTTGCCGCGGCAGCAGCGGCGGGCGCGGTATCGGGTGGACGAATTGCTCGCGCTCGTCGGTCTGCCTGCCGCGTATGGCGACCGGCCGCCGCAGGCGTTATCTGGCGGACAGCAGCAACGCGTCGCGCTGGCGCGCGCACTTGCGCCGTCGCCATCGCTTGTCATGCTCGACGAGCCGTTTTCTTCCCTCGATGCCGCGTTGCGGATCGAAACCCGCGAGGCCGTGGCAAACGCGCTAGCGGCCACCGGTGCAACCGCGGTGCTCGTCACGCACGATCAGGCCGAGGCGTTGTCGCTCGGGCACGAAGTCGCGGTGTTGTGGCGCGGCCGGTTGGTGCAGACGGATTCGCCGGAAGCGGTGTATCGGCGGCCCGTGTCGCGGGAGCTGGCGAGTTTTGTCGGCGATGCGGTGATCGTGCCCGGATCGATCCATCGCGCGAATTCGAAGCAGGTGGTGTGTGAGTTCGGCACCTTGCCGATCGCGCGTGCGATGACCGCGAACGATATCGATGTCGACGTGATGATCCGGCCGGAGCAGATCCGGATTGTTTCGGATCGTCGTGGGGAAGGCGACGGTGTAGAGGCGGTGGTGGAGAAAGTCGTGTTCTACGGCCACGATGCCAGCGTCATGCTGCGGTCCGTCACCGGCGCGCGCGGTGTGCAGATTCGCGTGGCGGGGCATTCGCATCCGCGTGTCGGCGAGCGCATCTCGCTGTCGGTCGAAGGCGATGTCGTGGCTTATCCCAAAGGGTAAATAGAGAAATAGGGCCGGTTGTCGTCGAAGCCCAAACTCTCGAGCTTGACAAAGTGCATATGCACAAATACTATGGATTTTATGACTACCCCGAATCTCTCCTATCTCGATTGCAACTGTTTCGCCATCCGTCAGGCGGCGCGTTTTGTGTCGCAGTTGTATGAACGCCATGTCAGCCAGGCGGGCGTGACGGCGGCGCAATTCACGCTGCTCGCGGCAATCCACAGGCGTCCGGGCGTGACCATGGCCGAACTCGCAGACGCGATGGTCATGGAGCGCACCACGCTGGTCCGCGCACTGAAACCGTTGCAGCGCGATGGCCTTGTCGCCGCCGAGCAGCAAGACGCCAGCACGCGTGCCGTAGCGCTGCGCCTGTCTGACGCCGGCAGGAAAACGCTCGGGGAAGCCTCGTTGCAATGGCGCGAGGCGCAAAGGGAATTCGAGGAAAAGTTCGGCCGGGAACGCGCCGGGGAACTGAGGAAGTCGCTGTTCGAATTGACATCGATGGAATAAATCAAGCGCCTGGTGCCATGCCGGGCGTTTTTTTCCGCACAAAGTGCATATGCACGAAAGAGATTATCATCGATGAAGTCGGGCGCAATGTGAAGGCGTCACTGTTGTCGGCAACGCCTGCTTGTCTCACGCCCGCTCATTAACATTGAAAGGACGAATCATGAGCCAACAACGTGAAATCGTGCTGTGCGAGCCGGTCAGAACCGCGATCGGCGCTTTCAACGGGACGCTGAAAGGCACGCCCGCGACGGACCTTGGAGCCGCCGTCATCCGTGAAACGCTGCGGCGTGCCGGCGTGGCGGGGCAGAGCGTGGATTCGGTCACATTCGGCAACGTGATCCAGGCCGGCAATCGCATGAATCCCGCGCGCCAGGCGGCCGTGAATGGCGGTTTGCCAGTCTCGGTACCCGCGCTGACCGTGAACCGCGTGTGCGGATCGGGCGCGCAGGCGATCGTCTCGGCGGCGAATGAGATAACCGCTGGCTTCACGCAACTCGCGGTGGCCGGCGGCATGGAAAACATGGACCGTGCGCCGTATCTGCTCGATAACGGCCGCTTCGGGTATCGGATGGGCAATGCGGAAATCCACGACAGCATGTTGCGCGATGGTCTCGACGACGCCTTCTCCGGTAAACATTCCGGCTGGCATACGGAAGATCTCGTGACGCAGGTGGACATCACGCGCGAGGCGCAGGATCGATTCGCCGAGCGTTCGCAGCAACGTTTCGCCGCGGCGCAAGCGAAGGGTTTGTTCAAGGCGGAGATTGTCGGCGTGGAGGTGAAGGCGGGCAAACAAACCATCGTCTTCGATACCGACGAACAGCCGCGCCCCGACACCACGCTCGCGATGCTGGCAAAGCTGCGTCCCGCATTTCGCCCGGACGGCACGATCACGGCGGGCAATGCGCCGGGTTTGAACAGCGGTGCAGCGGCGATGCTGGTAGCAGACCGCGCGTTCGCCGAGCGCAATGGGATCGAGCCTTCGGTGCGGCTGGTGGCTTACGGCATCGCGGCGGTCGAGCCGGGCATGTTCGGCCTCGGACCGGTGCCTGCCGTGCAGCAAGCGCTGGATCGCGCGGGCTGGAAATTAGGTGATCTCGAGCGCATCGAGATCAACGAAGCGTTCGCCGCGGTGCCGATTGCGGTCGCGCGCAAATTGGGCTTGCCTGACGATGTGGTGAACCCCGAAGGCGGCGCGATTGCCCACGGTCACGCTATCGGCGCAACCGGTGCGGTGCTGGTCACGCGCCTCGCCCACGCAATGAAACGCGACGGCTTGAAAAGAGCGATGGTCACGCTGTGTATCGGCGGCGGGCAGGGTATTGCGCTGGCGCTGGAAAGCCTTTGAGTCAGGCTGGTTGCACGGGCGGGTTGAACTCGCGAATCACATCGATGAACGTGCGCAAGCCCGCCGGAACATGGCGATGCCCCGGATAGTACAAACATCGCGGCATCGTCGCGAAGCGGATGATTTTGTGGTGCGATGCGTCATGCTGATTCTCGAATCGCAGGTCGTGGCTTCGAGCGTTTTTAAATCGATCAATACCTTCGAAAAAACGCGGTCCAGCGCGCTAAGCAGGAGAATAATGCGAGAAGTTGGCGGATTAGAGCGATAGTCTTTCGCATGGGTGCGAGACGCGGACAGTAAGGTGAAAGCTCGTTTGGCGGCGCTTCGGAATTGGCTTCCGATCCGGGCGTCGTCATTCCTGTTTCCAGGAGTGCACGAGCTATGAGAATAATCCCCCTATCCGCCGGCATTGCCGTCCTGTTCTTGAGCGCAAGCGCGCTGGCGCAGCCGCCGCTCGCCTTTCCGATGCGCAGCCAAAGCCCGGCGCAAACCAGCATCGACACCGCCATGTGTTACAGCTACGCCAATCAACACACCGGCGTGAATATGGCGCGTCAGTCCCAGGCGCCTGAAAAGCCGACGACCACGAAGCCTGCTGCGGTGCACCAGGTCGCGGTGGCGACGCCGTTGCCATCGGCGATGGCGCCGGGGTCTGCACCGGTTGCGGCATCGATGGTGGCAACGTCAGGAACCCCGACGCCCGGCGTGGCTGCAGACGCTCGCGCTGCCGCGCACGCGAGTTCGACTTCCGCCGATGCCCCGATGCCCGCGCTGCCTCCGCCCGAGCCACCGATGGTCCAGTACTGGCGCTCGTATAGCGAATGCATGACAGATCGCGGGTATATGGTGCGGTGAGGGGGGCCTCAGTGCTCAAGGGCACGTGAAGCGTTTCCTGGTGCCGGGGTATGGGATTCGCTGTACAAGCTGCTGAAGCCTCTTGAAGTCGCCACGACTTGCGTCTATTACCGATGCCCTGTTCGGGGCATCGTCTCTTTCCTTGCCGCCAAAGCGCGCCACCAGATCCATCGGGTTTGATGGTGTCCGCGCCCTAAGCATGTCAAGTCGATGTCAACCGCGTTACGCTATATTTCAATAAATATAGCGGCGAAAACAATACGATACGGGCGTTCATGGACACGCATCCGAATGCCGATCAGGGAATTTGACTAACCACGTGTAACCCGCCGCGGCCCCAAGACGAACTAGCTAACAGACGCGCAGAGAACGTTGGCGGTGCTAAAACCTCGCCGCATTCAAGACCCGGTTGAAATAGGCCACACAACTTCGATATTCCTCACGATTTTCACGCTCCGACGGATTAAAGCTGTGATCGAAGTGTTTGCCTATCCAGATGCACATGCAGATGCAAAATCGCGGTTCACTGCAGCGACCCGGAAGCCGCCCGTACAAAGTAAGGCATTCCTAAAAGAGCTAGTTTTGTTCAGGAGCACATCATGCACACCCGGCGCCAGTTTCTATTAGCAGGAAGCGTCCTGGCCGCAGCAACGTTTGCCACGTTCAATCAACGGCGCGTGTCAGGCGCGACCGGGCCAAGCAGCGGCAAGGCCGATGAATCGTTCGAAGTCGTTCATCCCGATGGCGAGTGGCGTCGCATGTTGACTCCCGCGCAGTACAACGTGTTGCGGCACGAAGGCACTGAACGTCCCTACAGCAGCCCTTTGAACGATGAACATCGCAGTGGCACGTTTGCGTGCGCTGGTTGCCAGCTCGACCTCTTTTCGTCGCGCACGAAGTTCGACAGCCATACCGGCTGGCCCAGCTTCTGGGCGCCGCTCGACCACGCGGTCGGCACGCACGAGGACTTGTCTTTCGGCGTATCGCGCACGGAGGTGCATTGCCGGCGATGCGGCGGCCACCTCGGTCATGTCTTCGATGACGGCCCCAAACCTACCGGACTGCGTTATTGCATGAACGGTCTGGCGATGACTTTCAAACCTGCCGCGGTCTAAATACGCGAAGCTAAAACCCCTAAGAAACCTCACGCTCATGTTACTCATCGTCCTGGCTTATCTTGGCGGCGCGCTCACCATCCTGAGCCCCTGCATCCTGCCTGTGCTCCCCTTCGTGTTCTCGCGGGCGGATCAACCGTTCGTGCGTAGCGGCCTGCCTCTGCTTGCCGGCATGGCCATCACCTTCGCGGTAGTCGCGACGCTCGCCGCGGTAGGTGGCGGCTGGGTGACGCAAGCGAACCAGTATGGCCGCTGGCTTGCTGTCGCCTTGCTGGGCATCTTCGGCCTGACCTTGCTGTTGCCTAGCTTCGCCGAGCGCCTGATGCGCCCGCTGGTCAGCGCCGGCAACCGGCTCTCCGAATTTGCCCAAGCCGACGGACAACAAGTGCGCGCGAGCTCATCGTTTCTGCTGGGTATTGCCACCGGTTTGCTGTGGGCGCCGTGCGCCGGCCCGATTCTCGGCCTCGTGCTGACGGGTGCAGCACTGCGCGGCGCAAGCGTCGGCACGACGCTACTGCTGGTCGCTTACGCGGTCGGTGCAGCGACATCGCTGGCGGTGGCCTTGCTGATCGGCGGCCGCGTGTTTGCCGCGATGAAACGCTCGCTTGGCGCGGGCGAGTGGATTCGCCGGGGTATTGGCGCTGCGATGTTGCTGGGTGTTGTCGCGATCTCATTGGGACTGGACACCGGCGTGCTGGCGCGTGTATCGACGGTTGCAACGGGTGGCATCGAACAGAAACTGGTGGACCGTCTTTCAGGCGGTTCGATGCCTGCGAAGCCGGTGAACAATGACGCGGCCACGCCTGCCCAGACCACCACGGCAACCGATGCCGCCGCCGCACCCGCGATGATGCGTGCAGCTGCGAGCGTCGAGGCGCCGCTGCCCGTGGAAGGCGAATTGCCGCCGCTGTCCGGCGCCATTCAGTGGCTCAATTCGTCGCCGCTGACGGCACAGGATCTGCGTGGCAAGGTGGTGCTCGTCGACTTCTGGACTTACTCGTGCATCAACTGTTTGCGCTCGCTGCCTTACGTGAAAGCGTGGGCGCAGAAGTATCGCGATCAAGGGCTAGTGGTGATCGGCGTGCACGCACCGGAGTTTGCATTTGAGCGCAACGTGGACAACGTCAAGCGGGCGACGCACGATCTCGGTATCGACTATCCGGTTGCGATCGATAACAACTACGCCATCTGGCGTGCGTTCGGCAACCAGTACTGGCCGGCGCATTATTTCGTCGATGCCAAGGGGCAGATTCGCTTCCACCACTTTGGCGAAGGCGACTATGCGCATTCGGAACAGGTGATCCAGCAGTTATTGGCAGAAGCCGGTCACGCGAGCGCCGCGGCGATGGTCAGCGACACCTCGGCAAAGGGCGTGCAAATGGCCGCCGATAACACCGACATGCTGTCACCGGAAACCTATGTGGGCTACGAACGCGCCGAGAACTTTGCTGGTCGGGGAGGCGAGCCGCATGACCGGGTTCACGCGTATGCCGCACCGGCGCAACTCGCGCTCAACAACTGGGGCCTTGCGGGTGCATGGAAAGTGGGCGCGGAGCAAGCGACGCTCGCGGCATCGACGGGGACCATTGTGTATCGATTTCATGCACGCGACCTGCATCTCGTGCTGGGACCTGGAAAGGACAACAAGCCGGTGAGGTTTCGCGTCAGCATAGACGGCGCTGCGCCGGGCGACGCGCACGGTACGGATGTGAAGGCCGACGGCACCGGCACGGTGACTGAGCAGCGCTTATATCAGCTGGTGCGCCAGACAGGTGACGTAAAGGATCGCACCTTCACCATTGAATTCCTGGACCCCGGTGTCGAGGCGTATGCGTTCACGTTTGGGTGATTCAGTGCGCTTGCGGCTTCATGCGTCGTTGAAACGATAGATCAGCAGGCGGCCTTTATATGCGGCGGTATCGTCGAAGGCGATGCGATCCAGCCGTTCCTCGCGCATTTGAAAACCGCGTTCGCCCATTTGGCGGTTGAACGCGGCACGATTACCCCGGTCGGGGTCTACGATCCAGACCTCGGCTGTGGACGATGCATGCAGTCCGATGAACGCCGCGAGCGTCGCGTTGGCATCGCGTTCATAGAGCAGGTCGCTGCCCATGATCAGGTCGAAGCGACCGTCGACGATATGGCGTCCTGCTTCGTCTTTCAGTGTGTCTTCGAGCTCGGGGATGGACCAGTTGCCGTGCCGGTATTTCATGGGCGGCAGATGGTTCAGGCGCAGGTTTTCTTTCAGGAAGTCCGCGGTCAATGGATGACAATCGCTGGCGGTCACATCTGCACCGCGCCGGTGTCCGACGAGACTTGCCAGCGCCAGTCCGCAGCCGATTTCGAGAATTCGTTCACCGACCAGGACTGGCCGTAAGGCGAGGCGTGCGGCGAGGTGTGCGCCGGACGGCCACAGCATGCCGAACAGCGGCCACATGGCCGAAGAGATGCCGATTCGTTCGGCGTCGCCGGTGGGATCGGAGAATTGCTGAAGGTCTAGCAGCGAGCGGATGATCAGGTCGTCGACGCCCGCGACGGCGATGTTTGTTGCTTGGTCAGGTAACCGGGCATTAAGGGCGCGCGGTGTTGGGTCGCGCTGGGGGAAGGGGGGATAGTATGCGCTCTTTTCGGTTTCGTTCGCGCTCGGGCAGGGATTTCGCGCGGCGCTGAGTAGTGGGCGAACGCCCCCTCCGCGTTTGTCCCTATCGCAAACGCCCCGCGCTCACTTCAATAATGTAATCCATTACATTCGCGGGCAGCGGGTTGAAACAAATGACAGATTCGTTTCGCACCGCCGATGAAATCTCGATCTCCGACGTCGCGTTGAAAGCGGGCGTCTCCGTCGCCACAGTGTCCCGCGTCCTCAACGGTCACACCAATGTCCGCGAACCAACCCGCGACAAGGTTCTCGCGGCAGTCGCGGCCAGCGGCTATCGCGTCAATGAACTCGCCCGCAATTTGCGCACTGCGGAAAGCCGCATGTTGCTCACCATGGTCCCCGACTTCGGCAATCCGTTCTACGCGGCCATCGTGCGCGGCATCGACAGCGTCGCCCGCCAGAACGGCTATTTCATGCTGCTATGCGATACCGGCGCCGACCCCGGCCGCGAACGCAGTTACTTCGATCTACTCCGCGGCCGCCGCGCCGACGGCGCAATCTGCCTCGATCCCGCCGCCGTCCAACAAGCACTCGCCGAAGAAGCGGCCACGTTGCCCTGGGTCGCGTGCTGCGAATTCGACCCCGCGGCGGGCGTGCCGTACGTAGGCATAGATAACTTTCAAGCCGCCGGCGACGCCGTACGCCACTTGCTCAGCCGGGGCCACCGGAAAATCGCGCTGATCAATTCGGGCCA
The DNA here is from genome assembly GCF_001028175.1 of Caballeronia mineralivorans PML1(12). Lineage (GTDB taxonomy): Bacteria > Pseudomonadota > Gammaproteobacteria > Burkholderiales > Burkholderiaceae > Caballeronia > Caballeronia mineralivorans. Next base: position 121,341 of record NZ_AEJF01000085.1, on the reverse strand, counting down.
CGGATATTTATATAGCCGCCAGCGCGCAGAAGGGTATCGCGATGCGCTGAGCGCAGCCGGTGTCGACGCCGATCCTGCCTGGCACATTGATCTCGATACCCTCGATTACGCAGCCGGCGAAAGCGCCGCACGCAAGCTGACACGTCTGCGCCGTAACCGGCCAACGGCAGTGTTCGCCGTATCCGACACGCTCGCCATCGGCGTGATCAACGGCCTGCGCGGCGCGGGCCTGCGCGTGCCGGACGACATGGCGGTGATGGGTTTCGACGATATCGCCGTCGCCGCGCAAATCGATCCACCGCTCACCACGGTTGCCCAACCCATGCGCGAACTCGGAGAAACGGCCGCGCGCCTGCTGCTCAAACGCCTGCGCGAACCGAACGCGCATGTGCCCGGCGTGCTCCTGCCGCACAAGCTGATGATACGAAGGAGCGCGTGATCATGAGCCTGGCCGTCAGCTTCGATAACATCGAAAAACAGTTCGGACCGGTTCGCGTGCTGCATGGCGTGAGCTTCGATCTCGTCCCCGGGCGCATCTACGGGCTGCTTGGCGAGAACGGCGCGGGCAAGTCGACGCTGATGAAGATCCTGGCCGGCTATGAACGCCCGACGGCGGGCACGGTGTCCATCGACGGCGTGCTCAAGACCTTCGACAGTTCCCGCGATGCCGAAGCCAAGGGCATTGTGCTGATCCATCAGGAACTGAACCTCGCGGATCATTTGAGCATCGTGCAGAACATGTTTCTCGGTCATGAAAAGCGGCGCGGTCTCTTCCTCGATGAACCCGCCATGCGCGAAGCGGCAAGCGCGCGTCTCGCCGATGTTGGCCTGCACAAGCACCCGGATACAAGAGTGCGCGACGCGACCTGATTGTCGCGGAAAAACAGCTCGTTGAAATCGCCAAGGCGATGCTGCGCGATGCACGCCTGCTGATCATGGACGAGCCGACAGCCACGCTTACGCCCGCTGAAACGCAACGTCTGTTCGCCTTGATGGCGCGGTTGAAAGAAGACGGCGTGACCATCGTTTATATCTCGCACAAGCTAGACGAAGTCGAGCGCGTAACCGACGAGATCATCGTGATGCGCGACGGCCGCTTCGTCGCACGCGGGCCCACTGCGGCGACCACGCGCCAGCAGATGGCGAACCTGATGGTTGGGCGCGAAGTGTCCGACATGTTCCCCGACAAACCCGCGCTTGCCGCCGACGCTCGCGTCGCGTTCAAGGTCGATAACGCCTACGTGCCGGGCTGGGCCGAGAACGTGAGTTTCTCGGTGCGGGCGGGCGAAGTGTTCGGCTTCGCGGGACTCGTGGGTGCGGGGCGCACGGAACTCTTCGAGGGCTTAATCGGCCTGCGGCCACGCACTGCGGGACGCATTACGCTCGACGGCGAGCACATCAACCCGCGCAATCCCCGTGACGCGATGAAACACGGCATCACTTACTTGAGCGAGGACCGGAAGGGGCGCGGCCTTCACGTCGACATGGCCTTGAAAGACAACCTCACGATGATGACGCTCGAACGCTACGCGCATCCACTACTCGACGCTCAAGCGGAACGCGATGCGCTGAAAAAGGCGGTCGGCGACTTCGGTATCCGCACCGGCAATCTGGCGAGCCGCGCGCGGATGTTATCGGGCGGCAACCAGCAAAAGCTCGCGCTCGCCAAGTTCCTGCATCCCGACCCGCGTGTGGTGGTCCTCGACGAACCCACTCGCGGTGTCGACGTCGGTGCAAAACGTGACATCTATTTCCTGATCCACGCGCTTGCAGCCGAAGGCCGTGCGGTGATCGTCATTTCATCAGAACTGATTGAGCTGATCGGCCTGTGCCATCGCGTGGCGGTGATGCGCGGAGGCCAGCTAGTCGCCACGCTCGGCGAAAACCATCTGACTGAAGAGAGGTTGATCGCGCATGCGACCGGCACACACTGAAGGCGTTGAAGGATCGAGCCGCTTAGGCGGTTTCGCGCGGCGGCTGCACGGCGTCGGGCCACTGCTCGGGCTGGTCGCGCTGTGCATTGGCGGCACGCTGCTGAACCCGGATTTCGCCACCTTCGACAACGCGATGAACGTTCTCACGCGAACCTCCTTCATCGGCATCATCTCGGTGGGGATGACCTTCGTGATCATCTCGGGCGGCATCGATTTGTCGGTCGGGTCGATGGCCGCGCTGATCGCGGGCAGCATGATCTGGATCATGAATGCGCTCGCGCACGGCATGGGCGGATTTACTTTCGCGCCACTCGCCATCATCGCGATCGGGATCGTTTTAGCCCTTGTTTTAGGAGGTCTTTTCGGTTGGGCTCATGGCCTGCTCGTGACCAAGGGACGCATAGAACCATTCATCGTGACACTGGGGACGCTCGGAATTTTTCGTGCAGTGCTGACCTGGCTCGCAGACGGTGGCGCGCTGACGCTCGACAACAATTTGTCCGATCTCTATGGCCCCGTGTATTACGCGAGTCTCTTCGGCATACCTGTGCCTATCTGGGTGTTTCTCATCGTCGCGGCGGGCGGTGTGGTCGTGCTGAATCGCACGGTGTTCGGGCGGCATGTGCAGGCCATCGGCTCGAATGAACAGGTGGCGCGTTATGCGGCTATTCGCGTGGATACCGTGAAGATCGTCACGTACGTGCTGCTCGGGCTTTGCGTGGGTGTTGCAACGGTGCTGTACGTGCCGCGCCTCGGATCTGCAACGCCTACTACCGGCCTGCTATGGGAGCTTGAAGCGATCGCGGCGGTGGTCGTTGGCGGGACCGCGCTCAGGGGTGGGGAAGGGCGTGTGATCGGCACGGTGATCGGCGCGATTTTGTTGTCGGTGATAGCAAACATCTTGAATCTCACCAGCATTATCAGCGTGTATCTCAATGCGGCAGTGCAGGGCGCCGTGATTATCTTCGTAGCGTTTTTGCAGCGTGGACGTCGTTGAAGTGTGTTCGAACCGTGCCCTCGAAATACTGTCGGGCGCCCGTCATAACAATGGAGACACAGCATGAAAAACATTCTTCGCGCACTCGGCGCATTAACGTTGGCGGCGAGCGCCGTCTCGGCTATCGCCGCCGATAAAGTCACGCTCGGCGTAGCGATTCCAACCGCCACGCATGGCTTTACCGGCGGCATTGTGTGGTGGGCCAACGAGGCTAAAAAAGAACTCGAAAAGGCGCATCCCGACCTGAAGATCATCATCAAGACGGCGGGCGGCGCGCCGGAACAAGCCAACCAGTTGCAGGATCTTGTGACGGTGAACAAGATCAACGCGCTGGTGATTTTCCCGTTCGAATCGGCGTCGCTGACGCAGCCGGTGGCGCAGGTCAAGAAGAAGGGCGTGTACGTGACGGTGGTGGATCGCGGGCTGACTGATACGAGCGCGCAAGACGCGTACGTAGCGGGCGACAACACCGCATTCGGCAAGTTGCCGGCGGAGTATCTGGCGAAGACGATGGACGGCAAAGGCGATATTGTCGCGTTGCGCGGCATCCCGACCACGCTTGATAACGAACGCTGGGCCGCGTTTGAATCGGTGATCAAGCAGCATCCCGACATGAAGGTCCTCGACGCGAAATACGCCAACTGGAATCGCGACGATGCGTTCAAGGTGATGCAGGATTACCTCACGCGCTTCAAGCATATCGATGCAGTTTGGGCGGCCGACGACGACATGATGATCGGCGTGCTGAAGGCCATCGATCAGGCGAAGCGTACGGACATCAAGCAGGTCTTCGGCGGCGCGGGATCGAAGGAGGCGGTCAAGCGGATCATGGACGGCGACAAGCTGGTCCAGGCGGATGTTTCGTACTCGCCCAAGTTCATCTACGACGCCATCAAGCTCACCGCCGAAGCGCGTTTGAAGGGAGAGAATTTGCCGGCTACGACCATTATTCCTTCGGTGTTGATCACGAAGGAGAACGCCAAACAGTTCTACTATCCGAACTCGCCGTTCTGAGTTCTTGGCGCTTGAAGACAGATATGTTTGCGGATCGACGCTCATGAAAACCATCAAAGGCCCGGCCATTTTCCTGGCGCAGTTTCTCGGCGACACGTTGCCCTTCGACAATCTCGCGCATCTCGCGGGTTGGGCGAAGGGACTGGGTTACGAAGGCATTCAGGTGCCGTGCGATCCGCGGCTGATCGACCTCGAGCAAGCTGCGAAGAGCGATGCCTATTGCAACGATCTGCGTCGTGTAGTGGATGACGCTGGCGTGTGCATCACGGAGTTATCGACGCATTTGCAGGGGCAACTCGTCGCGGTTCATCCCGCTTACGACACGCTCTTCGACGGCTTCGCCGCAGCGCACGTTCGCGGCGATCCCAAGGCGCGCACGGCTTGGGCGATCGAGCAGGTCGGGTTCGCGGCGGTGGCGTCGAAGCGCTTGGGGTTGCGCGCGCATGTGACGTTCTCAGGCGCGCTGGCGTGGCCTTATTTGTATCCTTGGCCGCAGCGGCCGCAAGGTCTGGTGGAAGCTGCGTTCGATGAGCTGGCGCGGCGCTGGCGTCCGCTGCTGGATGCCTTCGACCAGGCTGGCGTGGATGTTTGCTATGAGTTGCATCCCGGTGAAGATTTGCATGACGGCGTGACGTTTGATCGTTTTCTCGCCGCAGTGGACAATCATCCGCGCGCAAACATTCTCTTCGACCCCAGTCACTTCATGCTGCAGCAACTGGACTACCTTCAGTTCATCGATATCTATCATGAGCGCATCAAGGCCTTCCATGTGAAGGACGCGGAGTTTCGCCCCAACGGCCGACAAGGCGCGTACGGCGGTTATTCCGGCTGGGTGGATCGGGCGGGGCGGTTCCGATCGCTTGGCGACGGGCAGATCGACTTTGGCGCGATCTTCTCGAAGATGGCGCAATACGACTTTCCAGGCTGGGCAGTGCTTGAATGGGAATGTGCGTTGAAGCATCCTGAGGATGGCGCGCGGGAAGGAGCGGCGTATATCCGCGAGCATATTATTCGCGTGGCGGATCGCGCCTTCGATGATTTCGCTGGCAGCAGCGCGAACGGTGAGGAGATACGGGAGCTGTTGGGGATAGACCGTTAAACGATCGCCCATATAGTTTGTTTCACGGGCGAGCTGGGCTAACTGGGACCGATCAGGCTAAAGCTCGTCACGTCGATCAGCGTACGCGGTTGGCGACCTGGACGCAGGCGCCCCGCGATCCGAACGAAGGTGCGATCGTCAAGGTGGGTGGCAACTGCTCTCGCATACTGTTCCTGATCGGGTACGACGCGTGCCTTGATGGTCTCGTCGTCGCGCAAGAGCAGCGCCACGACTACCTCGCCGGCCCGATTTCCTTCAATATCGAATTCCCCGTTCAGATGCTCGACCGTTCCGATGAATACGTCGTCGCGGTCACGCTCGACCGCACGTAATTCGCGGCGCACTTCGTCGATCCGCCCGAAGTAATCGCTTTGAATCCTGATGTTCTCACCGGCCGCGACGTTCTGCGGTAACGCCACAGTTGTTGCCCACCGAAACGACATATCGATGTTGTTGCGCATGTCGTCATTGTGAAGACGGGTGAGCGCTTCGCAAAGATTTGACGAAACGATAGGCGAATCCGCCAGCTTTTGCGAGTCTACAAAGCTGGTTAGCGTGTCCGATTCAATGGCATCAACGAGTTGGCGCACGCCATTTCTGGCGGTTAGCATGGTCATGCGAACGAACGACTCGTTCATATGGGTGAGTGCGGAAGGCGTTTCCATAGCGTCGACGGGACACGACACGCGGACCACGAAGCTGCCTCGCTCGGTATGCCCGAACCGCGCATGGCCTGCAAGCTGCGTGGCTTCCCCCTGTGCAGACGCGGATGATGGGTCTGCGGACGCAATACAGTACATGCCGAAGCGAGCAGGACCTGCTCCGCGCCTAGCAGCAACGAAGCGGCAAACGACAATGGCAGGCCGTCATCCACAGAGCCGCAGCTCGTCACGCGATAGTACATGGAGTCGTCGCGCGAGATGGCAGCGAGTTGAATCAGATCGGCCAGCTTCATACCCTGCAGGTCTGCGAGCTTGGACAAGGCGAGCTCACACGCCTCGGCGTAGTCTGGCGCATCTTGATCCATGGGAATGACGATCTGCCGCCGCGGCAAGGCCGCGTGCTGCAGGACCTAAAGACCGTCCACAGTGCCATCGGGCAGCGACTGCCAGCCCAGCGATTTCACGAAGTCACGCAGGCTAGCCGGTGACAAGCCTTTAAGCGCCATGAGGAACCCGATGAGCAAGCGCTCGATAAGCAGGAATTTCGTGGCGCGAGATGCTCGCCATGAGTTGCATGAGACCCGCTCCGTCGAACACTTGGTTCTTTGGAATTCTTACCGTGACGCCTGCGTGGTTGTTGGTTGGTGGAGCGCCGCGCAGACTGACCCAGTACGCGCATTTTCGCAGCACGAGCTGCTCCTGTGAGTGTGTTAGCCAGTCTTCCGCTTTCGGCGGCAGGAACAACACGGCCAGTATCTGCGGCGACGCGTGCGTTACACGGCGCAAATCGTCGTATTGCTGGGTCCCGAACAGGAAATAGGACAGTGATTCGCCGTCGTCGAACGGTGTCTTGACGCTTGCCTTCAACTGGACCTTGACGTCGACTTCGGTCAGGCAGCCGCCATTCGGAAACGGCTCCCAACCGGTGAGCACGGCATCGATCCCGGCATTGTCGTCGTGTCGGTTGCTCGTCTTGCAGTTGACGCCCGCATGGGATGCAATGGCATGGAGGTAAGCGTAGCTCAACTCCGATTCCCGATTTAATGCTGACAGCGTTGTTGCCATGGTCTTCCCGCGATTCTGTTGTCCATCGACAGGAAAGGATAGTGGCAAAGACGGTTATTCGACTTGTGGAAAAATTCGCCGCGACAAAATTTGATAATTCGACTCAAGGAAAATGAAAACGCCGACGCTAAAGCGTCGGCGCAAACTACCTAAAACACCGCTCGCCTCTCAGCGACTTACGACCAATCCGCGTGGAAACTTCCCTTCTTGTCCACGCGTTCGAACGTATGCGCACCGAAGAAATCGCGCTGCGCCTGCACCAGATTAGCCGGCAGCGTTTCCGACCGGTAACTATCGTAATAAGCCACCGCCGACGAGAACGCCGGCACCGGCACACCTGCCTTCACCGCCGCCACGACCACATCCCGCAACGCGCCCTGATACTTCGTCGCGATGTCGCTGAAATACGGATCGAGCAGCAAGTTATGCAAGTCGGCGTTGGTCTTATACGCGTCCGTGATCTTCTGCAAAAAGCCCGCACGAATGATGCAACCCGCCCGGAAGATCTTCGCGATCTGCCCATACTGCAGATCCCACTTGTACTCCTCCGACGCCGCGCGCAACTGCGCAAACCCTTGTGCATACGAAACAATCTTGCTCAGGAACAACGCACGTCGCACGGCTTCCACGAACGCATCGCGGTCACCATCGAACTTCGGCGAAGGTCCCGTCAACTGCTTGCTCGCCTCAACGCGCTGATCCTTGAGCGAAGACAGCACGCGCGCAAACACGGCTTCCGTAATCAGCGGCAGCGGTGCGCCGAGATCAAGCGCGTTCTGGCTCGTCCACTTGCCCGTGCCTTTTTGCGCGGCGCGGTCGAGAATCACATCAACGAGATACTTGCCCGTTTCCTCGTCCTTCTTCGAGAAAATCTTCGAGGTGATCTCGATCAGGTAACTATCCAGTTCACCCTTGTTCCACTCGACATAAACTTTTCCCAGCTCTTCATTCGTCAAGCCTGCCACGCGCTTCAGCACGTCGTAGCTTTCGGCGATCAACTGCATGTCGCCGTACTCGATCCCGTTGTGCACCATCTTCACGTAATGTCCCGCGCCATCCGGGCCCATGTACGCCACGCACGGCTCGCCATCCGGCGCTTTCGCGGCGATCTCGGTGAGGATCGGGGCTACCAGGTCGTACGCTTCCTTCTGGCCGCCCGGCATGATCGACGGACCTTTCAACGCGCCTTCTTCACCACCCGACACACCCGTGCCGATGAAGTGCAGCCCCGACTTCGCGAGGTCGGTGTTGCGGCGGATGGTATCGGTGAAATGGGTGTTGCCGCCGTCGATCAGGATGTCGCCCTTGTCGAGCAGCGGACGCAGCGAGTCGATGGTGGCGTCGGTGCCCTGGCCGGCCTTCACCATCAGCAGGATGCGGCGCGGTTTTTCGAGAGATTCGACGAATTCTTCCAGCGTGTACGAAGGCACAAGCTTCTTGTCGGGATGCTCGGCCATCAGGTCGTCGGTTTTCTCGCGGCTGCGGTTGTACACGGAAACCGCATGCCCGCGGCTCTCGATGTTCAACGCCAGGTTGCGTCCCATGACGGCGAGGCCGACAACGCCGATTGCTTGTTTGCTCATGTTTCTCTCCGAATGACCGAAGCGCGGGCGGGCTCGTGGCAGCACACGCGACGGATGCGATTTGTCAATTGGGGCGGTGCCCGCGACGGCGTTCCAGACAGGCTTTCGCGCGAGGAAACGCTGGCAAAAGCCGCACGGAAAACACGCGTTTCCGCGGCCCGGCTGGCTTCCTCGCGTGAACGCCGCGCGGAACGCGCAGACGGAGCGAGATTACCACTTTGACACGGGGCTGGCAGACATCGCGCGCTTGCGCACGACCGGGCAGCGCGCGGGCAGCACATTCGGCGCCGGTCTAGAATGAGCGTCCGCAGCCCGTTTCAGGCGTGGCGCGACTCGCTTCGACCAGGAGAAAAAACAGGGCAACCGCATGGCGCTTCGGAAGAAGACTCACCCAAAGTCCCACCATTACCACGTCTACGTGATCGAACTCGCCGATACGGTCTGGAACGAAGCGCGTTTCCGGCGCGCGAATCCGGATTACGTGCTGGGCATGCCGTTCGTGTACGTGGGCATGACGGGCATCGATCCGGACGTTCGTTTCGACAAACACAAGGCCGGCATCCAGTCGAACCGGTATGCGCGGGAATTCGGGCTGCGCCTGTTGCCGCGGCTCTACGAACTGTATAACCCGATGCCGTACGAAGGCGCGCGGGAGATGGAAGTGGAATTGGCAATCGGCTTGCGAGAAGCCGGGTACGGCGTCTGGCAAGCGTAAATCAAGGCAGGCTTAAACAAGGCGGCGCCGGCGCTACTCGCGCCGGGTGTTCTTATCAGACTAAATGCAAGGAGCAGGACATGCGGATTCTGGTGGTGGGTGCAGGTGCGATAGGCGGCTACTTCGGCGGGCGGTTACTCGACGCCGGCCGCGACGTGACGTTTCTCGTGCGTGAACGGCGTGCCGCGCAACTGGCGCAAACGGGCCTCAACATACGCAGCCCGAACGGCGATCTGTCGATAGCAAAATCGCCCGTCGTACTGGCGAAAGACGTGCGCGAGCCGTTTGACCTGATCCTGCTCAGTTGCAAGGCTTACGATCTTGACGGCGCAATCGAGTCGATAAAAACGTCGGTCGGACCCAACACCGCCATCCTGCCGATGCTCAACGGCATGCATCACCTGGACGTGCTCGAAGCGCAATTCGGCGCGGACCGCGTGCTCGGCGGGCAGTGCATCGCAGCCGTGACGCTGGACGCGGACGGCACGGTCGTTCACTTGAACAACGTGCATTCCATGGCGTTCGGCGAGCGTGCCGGCGGCATCCCGGCGCGCATCGAAGCCATCTCGGCGCAGTTGTCGGGCGCGAATTTCGATGCCGTCGCCAGTCCCGACATCATCCAGTCGATGTGGGAAAAGTGGGTGTTCCTCGCGACGCTCGCGGCCGGCACGTGCCTGATGCGTGCGCCGGTCGGCGACATCATCGCGGCACCGGGCGGACAGAGACTGATTCTCGATCTCTTCGATGAAACCCGCGCAATCGCAGCGGCAAACGGTTTTACGCCGGGAGAAGCGGCCGTCGCGCGCGCCCGCGCGATGTTCACCGAGACCGGCTCCACGATCACCGCGTCTATGCTGCGCGATCTGGAAAACGGCGCGCGGATCGAAGCGGACCATGTCGTGGGCGATCTGATCGCGCGTGCCAAAGGCGCACAAGGCGCGGTAGAAACGCCGATCCTCTCGACGGCCTACACGCATTTGAAAGCTTACGAATCGCGTCGCGAACGTGGCGGCGTGAAGGCTTCGTAAGACGAAACCGGCGATGATGACGACGGGATGGATGCCGGCATAGCATCTCGTCGCTTAAAAGAATCCCCATGCCAGGTTCAATGCTTTGAAGCAGCAGCCATAAAGCGTTACGCTTTGCGCTTTCCAAAAGCAACGTTCGCCGAACCATGCATGAACATGTCTTGCAAGAGCCGCTCGCTCCGCCCACTGTCGCGGAAATTTTCATCGGTTTCCTGACGCTCGGACTGACTGCGTTCGGCGGCGCGCTGCCGCTCGCACGGCGCGAGCTCGTCGAGCGGCGCAAGTGGCTCAGCCCCGACGAATTCACCGATCTGCTCGGCCTGTGCCAGTTTCTGCCGGGCGGCAACGTGATCAACCTCTCGGTTGCGGTCGGCATGAAATTTCGCGGCCTAGCGGGCGCGCTGGCTGGTTTGCTCGGGCTGATCGGCGGGCCTTCGCTGATCGTGATCGGACTCGGGGTGCTGTATCAGCGCACTCACCAGGACCCGCACATCCGTCATTTATTCGCGGGACTGGCTGCTGCTGCGGCAGGTTTGCTGGTGTCGATGGCGATCAAAGTGGCGTGGCCCCTGCGTCGCAAACTGTGGATGGCGCTCATCGCAGCGCTGGCGTTCGTCGCGATCGCGCTGCTGCGCCTGCCCTTGTTGCCGGTCATGCTCGTGCTCACGCCGGTGTCGATTTTCATCGCGTCGAAGGTGAACCGGGAGGTGCAGCGGTGAGTGCGATGAATCATGATCTCGTTTCGCTTGCAGCCATTTTCAGCCAGCTTTCGCTGCTCGCATTCGGTGGCGGCAATACTATCCTGCCCGAGATGCAGCGGCAGGTGGTCGAGGTCCATCAGTGGATGTCGAAGGCGGATTTCTCCGCGTTGTTCGCGTTAGCGCAAGCGGCGCCCGGACCGAACATGATGATCGTGACGCTGGTCGGCTGGCACGTGGCCGGTTGGCCGGGCGTGATCGTGACGTCCATTGCAAAGTTCGGTCCGTCGTCGGTTGTGACCGTTGCCGCGACGCACGCCTGGGAGCGCTTCAAGGCGCATCCGTGGCGACGATTTGTCCAACTCGGCCTCGTCCCGATGACAGCAGGCCTGGTCGCGGCGAGCGCGGCGTTGATTGCCGAAGCGTCGGACACCCAATGGGTACTCACGGCCATCACGGCGGTTATTGCGTGGCTGTCGTTCAAGACGAAGCTGCATCCGCTATGGTTGCTGGCCGCGGGCAGCCTGATCGGGCTGACAGGGTTCGGGCAGTTCTAGGCAACGCTGAGTCTTCTGCACGCAAGACGCTTGCCGGTTCGCCACGATCGTGCAAAGGTCACGTCAAGCGCGTCAGGCCGTTGCTGAATAGAATGGCTGGAATTCCGCTTCGAGGAGAAAAAGCTAATGCCGATGACCACGGAATTCGCACGGACGGCGCCGCCGCGTGCGGATATCGATGCATTGCAGGGACCGACCGTGATCGAGTTCGGCACCTCCTGGTGCGGCTATTGCCGCGCTGCACAGCCGCTGATTGCGGAGGTTTTCCAGGATCACGCGGACGTCAGGCATCTGAAGATCGAGGACGGCAGCGGCCGGCCGCTAGGCCGGTCTTTCCGGATCAAACTCTGGCCCACGCTGATCTTCCTGGACAACGGCGTCGAACTCGCGCGGGTCGTGCGCCCGAAAAATATATCGGAAATTCGCAATGCCTTCGCGCTGATCGACCATCCCGTCTCGCCGTGACGAGGGTTTTTACCGATCATTCCCGGGCGCTGGGTCCGCGAATATCATCGTTTTGAAAGGGGGCAACGGGCAGCGCGACAACCGGGCGCGAGAGTTGCGCACCCGGTCTTGCGCACCGCTCCGGCGATGTCCACCCGCGACCTCATCCGCCTGAGTGACAGCGTCTGGGCATTGCCCTGACCAGCAGGAGGTTCACCATGCCCCGCTTCGCCGCCAACCTCACGATGATGTACAACGAGCACGCGTTCCTCGATCGTTTCGGCGCGGCGGCGCGTGACGGTTTTAGGGCGGTCGAATTCCTGTTTCCCTATGAATTTCCGCCGCCCGAGATCAAGGCCCAGCTAGTGGATAACGGCTTGAAGCAGGTGCTCTTCAACGCGCCGCCGGGCGACTGGACCGGTGGCGAACGCGGTCTCGCTTCGCTGCCGGGACGCGAGGAAGAGTTCAGGCGCAGTATCGAGATTGCGCTCGACTATGCCGCGGCGCTGGGCAACGACCGGTTGCATGTGATGGCGGGATTGATCGGACCGCAGCAATCGCGTGAACTGCATCGCGACGTGTATATGAAGAATCTCGCGCTGGCCGCGAGCATGGCGCGGGCGGCGCGCGTCACCATTGTGATCGAACCGATCAATACGCGCGATATGCCCGGTTTCTTTCTAAACCGGCAGGATGAGGCGCAAGCTATCTGCGAAGAGATCGGCGCGCCAAACCTGCAAGTCCAGTTCGATTGTTACCACTGCCAGATCGTGGAAGGCGATCTCGCCGTCAAGCTTCGCCGCGACATGAAACGGCGCAATGCGGGTATCGGCCATATCCAGATTGCGGGCGTGCCGTACCGGAACGAGCCCGATACGGGCGAAGTGAATTATCCGTACCTGTTCGATCTCATCGATTCTCTGGGTTATAGCGGCTGGATCGGCTGCGAGTACCGGCCGCGCGCGGGCACCTCCGACGGCCTGGGATGGATCGCGCCGTATCGTCATACCGGTCGCGCATCATGAGGGCTCCCAGCCTGAAACTTTCCATGCGAAACGGCAGTCCACGGCAAAAAGCGGGGTCTTTTGCGCCTCGTGTAGCCCGGTTTGTTTTTGTCACTCACCGCGTAGATCGCTGCCTGCGAGACGCGCTGCTTTCAGGAGAGTTCACATGCAGATCACCGGAGAAATGTTGATCGGTGCCACGGCGGTGCGCGGGAAAGATGCCACGCTGCATGCCTTCGATCCGGCGCGCGGCGTCGACCTGCGGCCCGCTTTCGGCGGTGGCGGCGCGAAGGAAGTTGCCCGTGCGGCCGATCTGGCCGAGCAGGCGTTCGATACTTATCGGCTTGCACCGCTCGAAACGCGGGCGCAGTTTCTGGAAGCGATTGCGGAGAACATCGTTGGACTCGGCGGTACGCTGATCGAACGCGCACAAGCCGAATCCGCGTTGCCGAAAGCGCGGCTCGAAGGCGAGCGTGCCCGTACGGTTGGGCAACTGAAACTGTTCGCGTCGCTCGTGCGTGAGGGCCGCTGGCTTGCCGCCACGCTCGATTCAGCGCAGCCCGAACGCAAGCCCTTGCCGCGTCCCGACTTGCGCTTGCAGAAGATTCCCGTTGGACCGGTTGCCGTGTTTGGCGCCAGCAATTTTCCGCTGGCGTTTTCGGTCGCCGGTGGCGACACGGCTGCGGCGCTCGCCGCTGGCTGCCCGGTGGTCGTGAAGTCGCATCCCGCGCATCTTGGCACCTCGGAGCTGGTTGGGCGCGCCATTCAAAAAGCAGTGGCCGATTCAGGTTTGCCTGAAGGCGTGTTTTCGCTGGTAGTCGGCGCGGGCAACGCCATAGGCGAAGCGCTGGTGGCGCATCCCGCGATCAAGTCGGTGGGCTTCACGGGCTCTCGGCGGGGCGGTCTTGCGTTGATAGAGATCGCGGCTAAAAGGCGCGAGCCGATTCCCGTGTTCGCCGAGATGAGCAGCATCAACCCGCTCTTCGTGCTGCCGGGCGCGTTGGCGGCGCGGGCTGAATCGCTGGCAAATGGTTTCGTCGATTCGGTGACGCTCGGGGTCGGCCAGTTCTGTACGAATCCAGGTCTCGTGCTGGCGCTGGAAGGGCCGCATCTGCAAGCGTTTATTGACTACGCGGTGAGCGCATTCGAAAAGAAAGGCGCTCAGACGATGCTGACCCCGGGTATCGCTACGGCCTATGAGGAGGGCATCGCGCGGCGCGTTCAGTCGGGCGTCGAGCGGGTCGCGACCGGGGCCGAATCCGATGCGTCATGTTCCGCGTTGCCCGCGCTTTATACCGTCAGCGCCGAGAAATTCCTCGACACGCCGCAACTCGAAGACGAGATTTTTGGACCTACGTCACTGATCGTGATTTGCCGGAGCGAAGATGAGATGCTTGACCTCTCGAAGCGCATTGAAGGCCAGTTGACGGCGACGCTGCAAATGGAAAGCGACGACGTTTCGCTGGCACGCCGCCTCTTGCCCATCCTCGAACGCAAGGCCGGGCGGATTCTGGCAAACGGCTTTCCGACGGGCGTTGAAGTATCGTATGCCATGGTGCATGGCGGTCCGTATCCCGCCACCTCCGATAGCCGCGCGACATCGGTCGGTGCGATGGCGATCGAACGATTCCTGCGTCCGGTGTGTTATCAGGACCTACCGTCGGCATTGTTGCCGCTGGCCCTTCAGGACGACAATCCGCTAAGCCTGTGGCGTCTGCGCGATGGTGAGCTCGGACCCAACTAAAGTTGAATCCAACAAGGAGATGAAAACAGATGGAGCGCCGTTATCCCGATCCCGCTGTCCGTGTACTCGATCCGCGTTTTAACGCGTTGCGTGTCGGCATGGCATCGGTTGAATGTTTGTACCAGGGGGCTCGCTGGTCGGAGGGCCCGGTCTGGTTTGGCGATAGCCGCACGCTGGTATGGAGCGACATCCCGAACAACCGCATGCTGCGCTGGGACGAAGAAACGGGCGAGGTCCGCACGTTCCGCAAGCCCTCGAACAATGCCAATGGCAACACGCGCGACCGCGAAGGACGGCTCGTCACCTGTGAGCATCTCACGCGTCGCGTGACGCGCACCGAATACGACGGTTCGATCACCGTGCTTGCCGATCAGTACAACGGCAAGCCGCTCAATTCACCGAACGACGTGATCGTTAAATCCGATGGCTCCATCTGGTTCAGTGACCCGACCTTCGGTATCGACGGCTTCTATGAAGGCGAGCACAAGGAGTCGTTGCTGAAGCCGGCGGTGTATCGCGTGGATGGCAAGAGCGGCGAGATCACGATGATGGTCGACACGCTTATTGGCCCGAACGGACTGGCGTTTTCACCGGACGAGTCGGTGCTTTATATCGTCGATTCGCGCGCGACGCCGCGCAAGATCCTCGCCTTCGATGTCGCAAGCGATGGCCATACGCTGACGAACCAGCGCGAGCTGATCGATGCGGAGCAGGGCACGCCTGACGGTTTTCGCGTGGATGTGCACGGCAACCTGTGGTGCGGCTGGGGCATGGGCAGCGACGAGCTGGACGGCGTCAGGATCTTCACGCCGCAGGGTGAAGCCATGGGACATATCGCGCTGCCCGAGCGTTGCGCCAATGTGTGTTTTGGCGGCCGTTATCGCAACCGCTTGTTCATGGCAGCGAGTCACGGCCTGTACTCGCTTTACGTCAACACCCAAGGCGTGAGCGGCGGTTAAGACCTCATTGCGGCGCGCGTTTTTCCATCAGCTTTTCCGGCTGAGCAGGCACGACAAAACCGAAACGAGCGTATAGCGTGTGAGCGCTCGTGGTCGTCAGCATCATCTTGCGCAAGCCCTGCAAATCCGGATGCGCCAGCACGCATTCCACCAGCCATGTGCCCAGGCCGTCGCGTTGACGGCCTGGAAGCACAAATACATCGGCGAGATACGCGAAGCTCACGGTATCCGTGATCGCGCGTGCATAACCGATCTGCGTGTTGTGATGGAACAGGCCGAACGCCAGCGAATGTCTTGCGGCGCGCTCGACCTTCTCGCGCGAGATGCCGGGCGACCAGTACGCGACCTCGCTCAAGTAGCGATGCACGACATTGAAGTCGAAGGTGCCGATGTCAGTCGTGACGCGATAATCCTCTCTGGACCATTCTGTCACCATCAACGCACCTTGTAGATACGGCCGGTTTCAAGGCCTTCCACACTGCGGCTATACGCCAGCGCAACGCGCGCACCGGATGCTGCTTCGAAGCCGCGGAAGTAAGGACCGAACGCTTCACGTGCTTCTTCCAGCATGGTCGCGTTCACGACGTTGATACGCAGGCCGCGCGGCAATTCGATCGCGGCACCTCGCACGAAACCTTCAATCGCGCCGTTCACCGCTGCGGCACTTGCGCCGTATTTGATCGGCTCGTCGCCCACGATCCCGCTTGTCAGCGTGAACGAGCCGCCGTCGTTCAGATATTGTTGAGCAACCAGCACGAGATTGACTTGGCCCATGAGCTTGTCGTCAAGGCCGATGCGGAATTGCTCGGGGGTCATCTGTGAAAGTTCGCCGAAGTGCACATGCCCAGCGGCGGCCACGATGGCATCGACCTGACCAATCGATTTGAACAGCGCATGGATGCTGTCGACCTTCGTCAGATCGACGCGATGCGCGCCACGGGTAGCACCGATTTCGATAACGTCGTGACGCGGCTGGAATTCGGAGAAGACGGCGCGGCCGACTGTGCCGGTTGCACCAATGACGGCAATTTTCATGAGAGGCTCATCGAAGAAGAAATGGGCTCTCATTGTGCGTTTTACGGGCCGCTTGAACAAGCGGCCCGAGGGGTCATCTCAACGGGTCCGGTGAGCCGCATCCGGCGAGAGCAGGAAGATCGATGCCGCCAGCTTGCACACGAGCACCGCGCCGGTCACCAGCGCCGCGGCGGGGAAGGCCCGCCATTCGGCGCCGAGCATCGGCGCGACCAGCACGACCGACGCGAATCCGAGCACGACGGTGATCCAGCGCGCCCATTGCAGGCGGAACGCTACGCAGACATACAAGCCGCCCATCAATGCACGCGATACAACCAGTGCAGCGACAGGTTCGCTGGGACCCGCGATCAGCGCCAATCCCATCTCGGCCCACGATAAGGCGTACGCAACGCCAAGACAGACCAGTGCAGCGGACAGCGCTTTCTCGCGCCATGGTCCGCGCACGCCGCGCGTGGGCCGTGCGGCGTCGTTCGGATACGTGTTGGTTGAGTTCATGCTGGTCCCCGGTCGCTTAACTTCTGCGATGCATCGCGCTGCATTCGTCTTGCATTTGTGTGGTATGCGGGAGCTTTATGCATGGCTTATGCCAGGTTGCTTCGACGCTGGGAACATCGCTTGCTTTCAATCCCTTCGAGCCCCATGGCGACGGCGATTTGCCTGAAGAAAGGCCAACTCGCCTTTCCTGGCTTCAAGGTGAAACGCCTGCACACGACGCCATGACATTACAACGATACTGCACGCGATGGCAGGCTTTACACAGTCTACCGACCAGGAGCGAACCTGAACGAAGAAAGCCGCACGGAAGTTCGTGCGGCTTTCTGTCTTTCAACTGGCTGACGCCGCGTTCTTCTCGTTACGTCCTGTCATTTCTCGCGGCGCTGGATTTCGATCAGGCGCGACGGCCTGACATGATTGATGGCGAAGTGCCTGCGTCCTCGCAAGCTGTAACCGCGGGGATCGCGCTCGACGAATTCATACTGCCGCTCCACTTCCTCCACGTCCGGCGCGACCATGCCCTTATCAACAACACTGAAGCCTTCCTCTAATGCCAGCGCCAGGCCGTTACGCGCTGGGCGGCTATCGAAACCGCCCAAGCCATCGCCTTGTTCATAGCGTGCGTTCACAAGCGATGCATTCACGCCGACAAACGCGTCGGGATGACGCGTGATCAGTGCTTCGTCGCGCGTGGCGTCTCTATTTTTCCCGTCGGCGTCGACGGTATCATCCAGCGTGTCGTCGTTAAGAACGTCCATTGCCCGAGGAGTGACATCGGTTTTGCCGAGCGGCCCGGCATGCTGCAGCGATGAATCCGGCGCTCCGCCGCCCGCTTGTCCGAGCCCGGCCTCGCGTCCCGCCGCTGTCGCCGCCACATCGCTGGGCCTGGCTTTAACGGTTTCGGTTTCAGGCTTCTTCAGCGGACTGTCGGCCGCGCGCTCCGTTTGTTTCTCCTGCGATTCGTTGTTCGGTGCGTTGTCCATTTTGCTCCGCCTCATTTCGGTTCAACAAAGAAACATCACGCAAGAAACATTCCGGCGCATAAAACCAGGTTGGAATAAACCGCGGGATAAAACATCAGTAAATGTTCTAAGCCGAATTGATTTTTTTCGGCCCAACGAGGGTTTTCTCAAGAGTATGATTTGTTGTTCGCGAGGGCAGCGTGCGCCACCGGACGGCCTCGTGCCGCTTGCCGGATTCGCGCGTTTCAAAGCGAACGGGAGACGACCATCGCGAATCAAGCGAGGCACTTAAAATCAGGGTGACTCATGCAATTAGACGCTGCATTTTCACATCGCGGCTATTTACTCAATTGTGCGCCGGCACGCCAGGGCGACGGCTGTTTTCAGCCCTACGTGGTTATCTCGCGATCGAGCGACGGTGAGCTGGTGGCCAATCGGTTCTTTCCTGCCGACCTGCGCTTCGGCAACGCCGACGAAGCCATCGCGCATGCTCGCGACTGGGCGGTCCGATGGATCGATGCCAGCCACGTAAAGGTCGATCCCAAGTCCTGAGCGCGTCTGAGCGCGTTTCCAGTACAGGCGGCGGTCTTGCAGAAAAACGGTTAATCTCGGGGCATCGTTTAGATCGTGCCGCTCAACGCGGCGTCATCCGCCCAAGCCCCCGATATGCCCAAGACTGATTCCACAGAAGCTCAATCTCCCTCCCACGAATTTGGTCTCGACAAGATCGTGGCCGACTTGCGGGCGTCGCGCGAGCAATTGCATCGCACGCGCCATCCGCTTGGAATCCGCGAACTGCCGTCGCGCGAAGTGATCGTGAAGATCGTTAACGGGCTGCGCTCGGCGCTGTTTCCCACGCATTACGGCGCCGCCGACCTGACCGCCGAAAGCGTGGATTATTACGTCGGCCACACGCTCGAGAGCACCTTGCGCCTGCTCTCCGAACAGATCCGGCGAGCCTTGCGTTTCCTGCCGGAGAACCATGACCTGAGCGACGCCGAACTCGGCACGCATGCGTTCGAGCTCGCGCGTGAATTCGGCACGCAGTTGCCCGCCATTCGCGCGCTGCTTGTGAGCGACATCCAGGCCGCGTTCGCGGGCGATCCCGCTGCGCAGCACATCACGGAGATCCTGCTGTGTTACCCGGGCATCTGGGCCATGACGCATCATCGTCTGGCGCATGCGTTGCACAAGCTCGGCGTGCCCTTGCTGGGGCGTTTCATCAATGAGATCGCGCACTCGGCTACGGGTATAGACATCCATCCAGGCGCGACGATCGGGCCAAGCTTTTTCATCGATCACGGGACGGGCGTGGTGATCGGCGAGACCGCGGTGATCGGTCAACACGTGCGTGTGTATCAGGCGGTGACACTGGGTGCGAAGAGTTTCCCGGCGGGCAACGACGGCGTGCTGGTGAAGGGCAACGCGCGGCATCCGGTGGTGGAAGATCATGTGGTGATCTATGCCGGTGCGACCATTCTTGGGCGCGTGACAATCGGGCGTGGCTCGGTGATTGGCGGCAACGTGTGGCTCACGCATAGCGTGCCGCCGGGCAGCAATGTCTCGCAGGGCAAGATCCGCGAAGGCGGCGAAGGCGACGAAGGCGACGCGACGGATGAAGGCCGCGGCGCGTGAGCTTCTGATCCCGCTCAGCTATTCGATACGCTGAAGCCGCTCGAATGCCCGACGATCGAGAGGAATTCGCGGCGCGTGGAGGGGTCGTCGCGGAACGTGCCCAGCATCCGCGATGTCACCATCGACGCGCCCGCTTTATGCACGCCGCGCGTGGACATGCATTGATGCGTGGCTTCCAGGATCACGCCAACGCCTAGCGGTTGCAGGACTTCTTCGAGCGTATCGGCGATCTGCGCGGTCATCTTCTCCTGGATCTGCAGACGCTTGGCGAACGCATCCACCAGACGCGCCAGCTTCGAGATGCCCACTACCCGTTCACGCGGCAGATACGCCACATGCGCGCGGCCGATGATCGGCACCATGTGATGTTCGCAATAACTTTCGAAGCGAATGTCCTTGAGCACGATCATCTCGTCGTAACCCTGCACTTCGGAAAACGTACGCGCCAGGATGTCGTGCGGATTCTGCGTATAACCCGCGAAAAACTCTTCGTAGGACCGGATCACGCGCGAAGGGGTATCGACAAGACCCTCGCGGGCAGGGTCGTCCCCGGCCCAGCGGATCAGAACGCGAACGGCGGCTTCGGCTTCTTCGCGGCTCGGACGATCGCCATGATCAGCGTGATCCTGGATGTCCGAAGACGCGTTGGGGGAGTTGCGCGTGGCGCTCATCGAAGGCTCCAGATGCATGTAGCGAAGTCATGAAGCCGTCATTGTTCCACGTTTTACCGTTTGGAAGACCCCGGTGCTGTGTCGGGTATGTCGGGTTTTACCGCCGCCATGTGCCAGATGACCGAGTGGGAGCAGTTTTCGCCGGCCGAGCAGGACCGGCGGATCGAAGAAACGTATAGCAACGCGATCCGCCCGGCCGGTCCTGCATAACATCCAATCTGCTGCGTTTTACAGATTGCTCATCCCGCCATCGATGACCAATTCGCTGCCGACGGTGAAGCTCGATTCATCGGAGGCGAGGAACACTATCGCTTTCGCAATCTCGACCGGTTCGCCGAAGCGGCCAACCGGAATCTGGCTGCGGATGCTTTCGGCGACGCTGTCGAGTTGCTCCTTCGTCATCCCAAGCTTGCCGTAGATGGGTGTGGCGACCGGTCCCGGGCTCACCACATTCACGCGAATTCCACGCGATATCAACTCGCCCGACAAGGTCCGCGCCAACGAAATCAGTCCCGCTTTGGTGGCGGCATAGACACTTGAATTCGGCATGCCGATACGCGCATTGATCGAGCCGTTGAAGACGATGGACGCGGGTTTTGCGAACACAGGCAGCAGCGCCTGGATGAGGAAATACGGCCCTTTCAGGTTGACCGCGAAGGACCGGTCGAAGTCCGCTTCGGTCCATTGGTCGACCGGACGCAAGCCGACTACGCCTGCATTGACGAAAAGCACGTCGAGTTGGCCGAAGGTTTCGGCGACTTGAGCGGCGAGCCGCTTTTGATCGTCGACATTACCGGCATCTGCGCGCAGCACGATCACGTCCGGGCCGAGTTCCGCTTGCGCCGCTGCGATAGTCGCGGGGTTCGTGCCCGTCACGATGACACGAGCGCCTTCCGCTACGAATTGTTTGGCTGTTTCCAGGCCGATACCGCTGGTGCCGCCGGTGATCAAAGTACGTTTACCGTTGAGTCGGGTCATGATGTTTTTCCAGTAATCGATAGAAGACAATTTACGTGCGCGTGATGGAAGCGCCACCGTCCACGAGCGATGCCGTGCCGGTGACGAACGAGGAGTCGTCGGAGGCCAGATACAGCACCGAGCGCGCGAGTTCTTCCGGCGTCGCAACGCGCTTCAACGCGTGCAGGTTGGTGATGAAGGCCTGCGATTCGGCGGTGTCGTTCATGTCCCGATACATGGGCGTGTCGACGGCGCCGGGCAGCACTGCGTTCACGCGGATGTCTTGTGCGCCGTACTCGGCGGCCAGCGCTTGCGTGAGGCCGATCAGGCCGGCCTTGCTCGCCGCATACGACGCCGTGCCGGGGAATGCAAACGAATAACCGACGAAGGTCGACGTGAAGATGATCGAACCGCCGCCGTTTGCGAGCATCGCGGGGATCTGGTGTTTCGCGCCAAGGAACGCGCTCGTCAGGTTGATGGCAAGGGCGTTGTTGAACCCTTCCACCGAAACGGAGGTGGACGGTCCCATTTCGCCGAGCGTGCCGGCGTTGTTATAAGCGACGTCGAGGCAGCCGAATTTTTCGATGGCCAGCGCCACGACAGCCTTTGCGTATTCCTCCGATTGCACGTCGCCCGCGAGATACACGGCTTCGCCGCCGTCGGCTTTGATCTCGGCCACCAGCGTTTCCAGTTCGGCTGCGCGGCGTGCTGCCACGACCACTTTTGCGCCTTCCGCTGCGAACAATTTTGCCGTGGCGCGGCCGATGCCGGCGCTTGCGCCCGTGACGATCGCAACCTTTCCTGTGAGTCGATTCATGATGTTTCTCCGTTTTGTTCGGCTTGTCCGGCGCCCGATGCCCCGGTCCATGTGACGCAATGTAGGCGCAGCGGGAGCTTGCGAACAGGCACGGAAGATGGTCTTATCGTTCAGCTTTTGTGAATCTTGATTCCAGGATCGGCCGATCCTGCACCGGAGACGTCGGATGGACCGCTTACGCGCTTATGAGGTTTTCGTGGCGGTGGTGAAGCGCGGTAGCTTCACGCGCGCCGCCGATGCACTCGACACGTCGCCCGCGAACGTAACGCGTTATATCGTTGAACTGGAGGCGCATCTGGGGACGCGGTTGCTGAACCGGACGTCGCGGCGCTTGTCGCTGACGTCGGGTGGCGAGGCGCTTTACGAGCGCTGCGTTGCCATACTCGATGACCTTGCTGAGACCGAAGGGCTGGTGTCGTCGTCGACGGCTGAGCCGCGTGGACGGCTGCGGATCAATGCGCCGTTGAGCTTCGGCGTGTTGCAGCTTGCGCCGTTATGGCCGGAGTTCATGCGGCGTTATCCCGACGTGGAGCTGGATGTATCGTTGGTGGACCGGGTGGTGGATATTGTCGATGAAGGGTACGACCTTGCGATTCGCATTTCGCGCGCGGGGTCGATGGGCAATGCGGCGCGCAAGCTCGCTGCGTCGCGCAACGTGCTGTGCGCCGCGCCTGCCTATCTGGCGGGGCGCCGGTTGCCGGAGAGGCCGGCGGATTTGGGCGAGCACCGTTGTATCGGTTATACGTATGCCGCCAGTGGTGACGAATGGCAGTTTTTGGATGCCGATGAAAAGCCGCACAACGTGCGCGTGAATTGCCACATGCATACGAACAACGGCGATACGGCGCGCGCTGCGGCGCTTAGCGGGCTGGGGGTGATCTGGCAGCCGACTTTCATCATTGGGGATGACTTGCGCGCGGGGAGGCTGGTGGCGCTGATGCCGGCGTTTCATATGGCCGATATCGATGTGCTCGCGATGTACCCTAGCCGCCGGCATTTGAGTTCACGTGTGCGCGTGATGATCGATTATCTGGTTGATGTCATGGGTGGGGTGGCACCGTGGGATCGCTAGGGGTTTTTCGTTCGCACTCGGGGTTCTGGTTTTAGGGGGGTGGAGTTAACGGTCGAGGGTGATGCTGGGTTGCTGCTTTCGGCCTTAGCGGTCTGCTTGAGTTAGCTGATTTCTTTATCACTATTAGCCACTGTGCGTGGCGGCACGTCATTTCCAAAGCGACAAAGAAACGAAGCAAAGAAAGCGCTTTCAAACCATCGGCTGGTTAGTGTCCCTAGCGTGCAGGCCTCAGCTTTTGGCACCTGATAGCACGGTGCTTGCCAGACTGACGGATGTTTGAACCCCTCCTTCTCGCGAATCCTGACACGAACACGCTTCGCCCCCAACGCTCTCGGGCAAGCACCGCGCCCCACGGACCAGTGCGGCCTCACGCGTTTTTGTTGCTCTGTTGACGGCTGGTTGGCTGACTGTGTAGTCTGCTAGGTTATTTCTTGAGGTGGTTGTACGCGGATAGCGCGGGGTGTCCCTTAGGCAGGTTCAGTCACTGGTGGCGAAGCGTGTGGGTATCTGTGTTCGGAGAGGTCGGGCTTCAAACATTCTTGAGTCTGGCGAGCACCGTGCTATCAGGTGCCAGAAACTTCTAGCCTGCACGCTAGGGACACTAACTTGCCGATTGTTGGAAACGCGTTTCTTTGCTTCGTTTCTTTGCGCGTTTGCAAATCAGAAATGAAGTGCCGCCACGCGCAGTGGCTAATAGTGATAAAGAGAACAGTCAGCATAGACCGGCCACGGACGCCGAAAGCAGCAACCCGGCATCACCCCCGACCACTACGCCCCAAGACCCCACCAAACAGAACCCCGAGTGCGAACGAAAAAAACCGGAGATAAATACATGAACCCTTCGTGGCGCAACATGGACCGCACGACCCTCGACACGGCTTACAACAACGGCGATCCGCCGACGGACTTCAAGACGCGCAGCGCCACATTCTACGCAGCGCATCACGGCGAACTCGATGTGAAATACGGACCCGCCCCGCGCCAGCGCTACGATTTTTTCCCGGCAAGCAAGGGCGACCGGACAAACAATGGCGATCGGACACACACACCAACCTTCGTCTTCGTCCATGGCGGTTACTGGCAAAGCTGCGATAAAGAACTGTGCGCGTTCGTGGCAGAAGGGCCGCTCGGGCTCGGCATGAACGTAGTCATCGCGGAATACACGCTGGCACCGGACGCATCGATGACGCAGATTGTCGGTGAGATCGGACTGCTGCTCGACTTTCTCGCCGAACGCGGCCACTCGCCGCTCGTGCTTGGCGGCCACTCCGCCGGCGGTCATCTCACAGCCATGCATCGCGCTCATCCGGCAGTCAGGCACGCGCTGCCCGTCAGCGGTCTCTTCGATCTCGAGCCCATCGGCGCGGGCAGGTTGAACATCAAGCTGCAGTTGTCGGAGGGGGAAACCGCGCGCTTCAGTCCAATACGCCACATCACCCACGGTGCGCCGATGGTCGTCAGCGTCGGCGATGCCGAACGGCCCGAACTCATCCGCCATTCGCACGACTACGCACAGGCATGCGTTGAAGCCGGCGAGCGCATGGTCTACGTGCCGTTGCCGGCTGCGGACCATTTTTCCGTGCTCTATGACCTAGCCAAACCCGATGGCCTGCAACTCACAGCGCTCGCACAATTGATGCAGGGCTAATGCCAACGAATGCCCGGTGCCCATGTGAACGCGAACAAGGTGTTCAATGCGCGCCGAGTAATCCGAACACCGCCACGCCGGTCGACGTCCCCACATACACTTTCCCGTTCGCGATCATCGGCGTGATGAACTTGTTGCCCGGACCGAACTGGTCCCGCGAACCCGCCTGACTGCTGTTGTACAACTCCTTCGCCAGGTTGGTCGCATCGTACGCGTGCAGCACGGCAATATTGCCATTCTCCGCTGCCCACACAATGCCGTTCGACGCCCCGTTGGCCGAGATGCTCGGCGTCGCGCCGGGCGTGCCGAAACTGTTCGATGTCTGGTTGACCGGCGCCGTCGACAAGCGAGCCCCGCTGATCGCAAACGCCTTGATCTTGTCGCCCCACGCGCCGAAGTAAACGGTGTTGTTGAAGTACGCCGGCATGCTGAATACCGGACCGCTGATTTGTCCAGCCAGCTCCTGGTAAATGGCGTCCGCCACCGGGTTGTACTTGCCCAGCGAATCGCGGTTGACCATGTAGATGATTGAGTCCTTGCCCGCACCAAGAGCGAGATGATGAACGGTACCGCCGGCATCGGTGAGATCGGGTAGCACGAGCGCTCCGCCTGAACCCAGGTCCTCGTCGGCACTCGATTCCTGAATCGTATTCGACGCTTCGAAATAATCGGCCACCGTCAAACCCGTCGTCGTGCCCAGTCTCAGGAACGCATTGCCGTAGTCGCCCGATATCTGCACGCCCGCGGCGTTGACCGTGGCGTCGAAGCTGCCGTTTGCATCGAGCAGATAGATCGAGCTCCCGTCCGAGGCCATGCCCGCACCGCTCATCCAGATCGCCCCGCCAGACCCGTTCGGCGTGAGATTCAGCACGCTGGTTTGTTTGAGCGTGTCGGCGCTGTACGCGATGACCCAGCCTGTGTAAGGCTGGATGTCGCAATGCGATGTCCAGCCCGTGTAGATCACGCCGTTCAGCAATAGCAGCGACTGCCGCTCGGCATATTGTTTGGGATCGAAGATAACGCGCCCATTCGAGCTGTTCGCGCCGGTGCCCGGATACGACGCCGTAATCTCTGTAGGACCTCCGAGCAATTCCGCACCGGTCGTCACGTCCAGCGCATGAATCCTCTGGTGATACGCGCCCCCTGCGTCCTTTGACATGCCGACTACGTACATCACACCATTCGGGCCATGCGAACGGTCGATGACGGGCGTCGCCGTTACGCCGATAGTCGGAGAAATCTGGAAACAACCAAGGCTGTCGCTGGGCGTTTCGCCCGTGGCGAGCGTGGTCGTTTTCCACAATACAGTGCCCGCATCGGCGTCGAATGCATAAACGCTCGCGTTCTCAGTCGCGACGTAGAGCACGTTGTGCGTGCCACCCGCAATAGTCATGCTCGCGAGATACAGCGGCTCGGCGTCGACCGGGCCGTCGACCGAGTAGAACCCGAGCTTGCCGAACGTAGTGGAGTTCACCGTGGCCGGGCTCAGGGCGGTCTCGTTGAGATGCTGGCCCGTGCGCCGGATGTCGTTGTGATAGGTCGTGACGTCGACCACGTTGACGACCGGTGTGCCTGTGCCTGGCGTCGAGCCTGTGCTCGTGCCGGCAGGTGTAGTCGTACCACTGGGCGTGGTGGTGCTGGAAGGAGTCGTCGTTCCGGAAGGCGTGGTGGTCGTAGCCGAGGCTGCCGTAGTGCCGGACGCAGGAGTGGATGCGCTAGCTGGACCGGCGCCACCTGATGTAGCAGCAGCGCTGGTGGCCGAATCGCCGCCGCCGCTGCATCCGGCGAGTACAACCACGAACAGCACCACAAAGAAGCGATCTGGAAGAGGCGGGTGTTTCATGTGCATTCCCCTTTCTAAAGCATGTGGGGCCGGCGGTCAGGTACGGGATGGCGAGTATGTTCCGGTGGAGCAATAAGGATGCCGCAGCATCGGGAGAAGCCAACGCTTTGCGTAAAAAGCAGGGAGAGCGCAAATGAAAGCGCTATTCAGGAAATAACGTCCGGTTACGTTCCCTTTGGAAATGGCTTGCTGAGAAACTTCGATCCGGCGAGCCCGAAGCGCCAGGGCACGTCCATCGCCTTCGAGATGCCGATGCGCGGTCCGCTCACCAGCGCATATTCCTCCTCCGGCCCTTCGATGTAAAACGGCGCTTCAAGCAGCGACATGCCATTGTTCGCATGCGTGATGCCCAATGCCTGCGCGACGCGTCCCGGCCCCGAGCACAGCAGCTTCGCTGGTTCGAGGCCGCGTCGTTGACGCATTGCATCAAGACCGGTCAGCGGTTCGATCGCGCGGATCAGCACTCCGGCGCCGTGGCCTTCTTCGCGGCAAACGAAGTTAAGGCACCAGTGAATTCCGTATGAGCGATACACGTACGCGTGTGCGGGTGGCCCGAACATGACTGCGTTGCGAGGGGTGGGTCCGGAAAAGCTATGCGACGCCGGATCTTCGGGATCGTAGGCTTCAGTTTCGACTATCCTGCCGCCGACGCCATCGACGGTGAGGATCGCGCCGATCAGGCGACGCGCGACGTGTTCGGACGGGGCCGCGAAATCGATGGGTGCTGCAGTGCGGGATGGATTGAACGTCATTGAAGGGGGAGTTCGCGCTAGCGGGTTGTTCGGCGGGTTTTGCCGGCGGCCAGGTTTTTTTGTCCGCACCGGAAGTTCAAGGCTGGATTTTGCCGCCCCACAGACCGCGCGTCCACGGGCGCGCGGGAATCAGTCTTGGCCGCGGGAAGCCCACATGCGCCAGCAATCCCACCCTGCCGCGATCGAACTAAATTGCCCGACGAATTCGCTCCCGTGTCATCCCCTTCGATGCAAACCACCACACCATCGCCGCCGTCAGCGATACGGCGGCGGCCATTGCCATCGCGGTGTGCATGCCGCTTTCAAACCGATGCAAGGCCGCGATCATTGCGCCGAAAACCGCGACACCCAGCGCCGCGCCCGTCTGCCGCGCCGAGTTCAGCACACCGGCCGCAATGCCCGCGCGGTTTTTATCGACGGTATCCATTAGCGAGCTTGTCGCCATCGGCGTAATGAGGCCAGCGAAAAATCCGATCGCCGGCATGGGCAGCGCGATGAGCCAGTACGGCGAAGTGTCCGTCGACATCAGCATCGCGAGAAAGCCCGTCGTATAGAAACTCAGTGCAATGCAAATCGGCCAACGCGGACCCCAAACCCTGACGACACGCGCCGCCGACATGCTGCCCGCCGTCACCAGCGCGGTCAGTGGCAAGAAAGCGAGACCGGTCATCAATGGCGAGTAAGCCCGCACTTGCTGGAAATAAAGGCTGAGCGTGAAGATCAAGCCATAGAAGGTCAGCGCCGACACCATGGAGACGAACGCGGCACTGGAAAAAACCCGGTTCGCGAACAGGGACATGGGCAGCATGGGCTGCGATCGCTTCGATTCGATCGCAATAAAGCTTCCGCCGGCAAGCACGCTCACAGCGATCCCACTCAAGATCCACGGCGACCGCCATCCAAACGAATGCCCTTCTATCAGCACCGCGATCAACGTGCCCAAAGCCAGGATTGCCATCGCCTGACCGGCAAGATCGAGGTGCCGTGTCACCAGCGCCCGTTCATCGCGTGCAACCCGCGATGTCAGCCACAAGCCGATCCACCCGATCGGCAGATTCGCCAGGAAGATGCTGCGCCAGCCGAACATATGGATCAGGAAACCGCCGACCAAGGGCCCCCCGGCCATCGCCACGCCGCCACAACCCGCCCATAGGCCGATAGCGCGGCTGCGCTCAGCGCGATCGGTGTAGGCGCGGTTGATGAGCATCAGCGAACACGGCACCAGCATCGACGCACCGATCCCTTGCAACACGCGAGCGACCGTCAGCGCTGCCAGATTGGGTACGAGACCGCAGAGCCCGGAGGCCAGCGTGAACACAGCGAGGCCGGCGAAATAGACGTTCTTCGCGCCCAGCCGGTCGCCTAGTGCGCCGCCCGTCAACAGCAGGCTCGCGAAGCTGAGCGTGTAGGCGTTGACGACCCACTGCAGGCCTGCTGTATCGGTCGCGAGCGCATCGGCGATGCTGCCCAGCGCGACATTGACGACGGACGTATCGAGGATCACGACGATATAGCTGATGCTGGTCGCAGCGAGGACGCGGCGCTGAAGCGTTCGGGTATCGGGCACAGGGAAGTGTTTGCAGTGAGGCAGGAAATTCAGTGTAGGGGCGTCCTCATGCCGCAAGCTTCGACGCGTATCGAAGCATGCGGACGGGCGGGCGGATTATCATGGCGAGGTCATGAACGGAGAGTTCGTATGTCTCGTCATCCTGCGGTCTCGTCGGCCGCTTTTTTGATCGCTGATCCCACTCGCGCGACCATGCTCATGGTTTTGGCCGATGGCCGCGCGCAGCCAGCCGGTGAACTCGCCTACGCGGCCGGCGTGACGGCGCAGACAGCAAGTTCACATCTTGCGAAGCTTCTGGCCGGAGGGCTGTTATCGGTGGAAACGGAGGGACGGCATCGGTACTACCGGCTTGCCGGATCGCACGTTGCGCTGGCGCTTGAAAATCTTGCATCGATTGCACCGGGTGGAACGGTGCGTCGAATGCCGCGCAACAGGGAAGCCCGCGATCTGCAATTCGCTCGATGCTGCTATGACCATCTCGCCGGGGGCCTCGGCGTAGCCGTGACCAAGGCGCTGGAGGACCGCGCGTTGATCGTCGCCGCAGAGGATAAGCAGTTCAAAGTGACCGCAGATGGCATCGAATGGTTTAGCCGCATGGGGCTCGATATGGCCGCCCTGAAGCCCACACGGCGCGGCCTCGCGCGGCAATGTCTCGACTGGACCGAGAGGCGGCATCATCTGGCGGGGCCGCTGGGTGTCGCGTTCATGACGCAACTTTGCGCGAAGGGATGGGTGCGGCGTGTGAAGAATTCACGGGCCGTGCAGGTGACGCCGAAGGGATGGGCCGGGCTGAAGGAAGAGCTTGATGTCGATGAACGGTCGGTGCAAGTGCGTTTGCTTGCAGCTTCAACGAAAGAAGGCCGTTCCAGATGATTCCAGAACGGCCTTCTTGCTAATACGACAATCGCCTTACGCTGCTTTCGAAACCCCGTTATTTAACCGTTTCGAGCACCTTGCGGACCGTGCTGAAAATCTGCTCGATCTGGTCGTCTTCAATGATCAGCGGCGGCGAGAACGCAAGAATATCGCTTGTATAGCGCACCAGAACGCCCGCCTCGAAGCACTTCACGAACGCTTCGTACGCCCGCGCGCCCGGCGCGCCATCGCGCGATTCCAGCTCGATGCCGGCCACCATGCCGAGATTGCGCACGTCCTTCACGTAAGGCGCATCGCGCAACGCGTGGGCAGCGGCTTCGAACTTCGATGCCTTCGACGCCGCCCGTTCAAACAGTTGCTCGCGTGCATACAGGTCGAGCGTGGCGATGGCGGCAGCGGCCGCCATCGGATGCGCCGAATACGTGTAGCCGTGGAATAACTCGATACCGTTCGCCGCTCCCGCATTGACGATCGTGTCATGCACGTTGCGATGCGCGGCCACCGCGCCCATCGGAATGGCGGCGTTGTTGATGGCCTTTGCCAGCGTCATCAGGTCCGGCGTCACGCCGAAATATTCGGCCGCCGTCGCTTTGCCCAGCCGCCCGAAGCCTGTAATGACTTCATCGAAGATCAGCAGGATGCCGTGCTTCGTGCAGATCTCGCGCAGCTTTTGCAGATAACCCTGCGGCGGCACGAGCACACCTGTAGACCCCGCCAGCGGCTCCACGATCACCGCAGCGATCGTTGACGGATCGTGCAGCGCGACGATGCGTTCGAGTTCGTCGGCGAGATGCGCGCCCCATGCCGGCTGGCCTTTTGTAAACGCGTTGTGTTCAGGTGCGTGCGTGTGCGGCAGATGATCGACGCTTGGCAGCAACGCGCCCGAGAACGTCTTGCGGTTCGGCGCAATGCCGCCGACTGAAATGCCGCCAAAACCCACGCCGTGGTACCCGCGTTCGCGCCCGATCAGCCGCGTACGCTGGCCTTCGCCGCGTGCCCGGTGGTAGGCGAGGGCGATTTTCAGCGCTGTATCGACGGATTCGGAACCCGAGTTGGTGAAGAAGATGCGATCGAGGCCGTCCGGCATGATCGCGGCCACCTTCGACGCCGCTTCGAACGCCAGCGGGTGGCCCATCTGGAAGGTCGGCGCGAAGTCGAGCGTGGCGGCTTGCTGCTGGATCGCGGCAACGATTTCATCGCGGCAATGGCCTGCGTTCACACACCAGAGGCCGGCGCAGGCGTCCAGAATCTCGCGGCCATCGGTCGCGCGGTAATACATGCCCTTGGCGCCCTCGATCAGGCGCGGCGCAGCTTTGAACTGCCGGTTGGCGGTGAAGGGCATCCAGAACGACGAGAGGTCGTCGATGACGGGGCGCGAAGTCATGGGGAAATCTCCTGTTAGAACACGCAATGTAGTCCTCGATAAAAACCCGCGGCATAGACAGTTGTCCTGTCACGCAGAGAACCGTGCTGGCAAAATGGTGCAAACTGTATTGGTCTTATGCTTGGCCAACTAACCTGATGATCCTCCTTCCGGCGACTCATGATCGAACTTCAATTGGACCGTGACCGCGCGCAAGCCACGCTCGTCGAACAACTCGTGCGGGCGTTTTCGGGCGCCATCGAGCAGCAGGCGCTACGTGCAGGCGCGTTGCTGCCCTCGGTGCGCCAGCTCGCGCAGGCCGAGCGGCTCAGCACTTTCACGGTAACGGAAGCATATGGACGTCTTGTGTCGATGGGGCTCGTGGTCGCCCGGCGCGGCTCGGGGTATCGCGTGGCGGCGCGAGCCCAGGTAGC
The DNA here is from genome assembly GCF_001028175.1 of Caballeronia mineralivorans PML1(12). Classification (GTDB taxonomy): domain Bacteria; phylum Pseudomonadota; class Gammaproteobacteria; order Burkholderiales; family Burkholderiaceae; genus Caballeronia; species Caballeronia mineralivorans. The sequence goes on along the minus strand of NZ_AEJF01000085.1, from coordinate 89,711 downwards.
CCACAAGCGCGCCGTGGCGTGGCAACCGCCGAGCCTCACCGCCACCTGGCTCCTGTCCGACGTATTCGCCGATCAGTCCGTGCCGATCAAGGCCGGCTGCGGCTGGCTGCCCAACGAATGGGTCAACGAAAGCGGTTTGCATCATGCGTTGCGCGCGATCAGCCGCGTGCCGGCGGCACGCATGGCCGACTACGGGCACCCGTACGGTTTTGCGCCGTTGCGCGAGCGGATTGCCGAGCAACTGGACCGCCACGGACTGCCCGCCGATCCCGTCACGAATGTGTTGCTGACCGCCGGGGCCACACAGGCGCTCGACCTGATCGTGCGCACGCTGCTGCGTCCCGGCGATACGGTCATTGTCGAAGATCCGGGTTATTGCAACTTGCTGCAGATCCTTAAACTCGGCGGCCTGGTCGTGCTGGGCGTGCCGCGCACGCCGGCGGGTATCGACAACGACGTGCTCGAGCGGCTGGTTACCGAGCACAAGCCCAAGGCCATCTTCCTCAACACGACGCTGCAAAACCCGACCGGTGCGACCTTCGGCATGGCGGCGGCGTTTCGCCTGCTGCAGATTGCCGAACGCTCCGGCCTGTGGGTCGTGGAAGACGATGTGAGCCGCGAACTCGCGCCCGCCGGCGCGCCGCTGCTGGCCGCGATGGAAGGGCTGAACCGCGTGCTGTATGTCGGCGGCTTTTCGAAGACGATCACGCCGGGGTTGCGCAGCGGTTATGTGGTCGCCGAGCGCGACGTGCTGCGCGAACTGGCGCGTACGAAGATGGCGGTGGGGCTGACTTCATCGGCGGCGACGGAGCGCATTGTTGAAAAGGTGCTGACCGAAGGGCGGTATGCGCGCCACGTGGAAGCCGTGACCGAGAAGCTCAGGGACGCGCACGTGCAAGTGGAAGACCGCATGAATGCACTCGGGCTGGAGGTGTTTCATCGGCCGCGCGCGGGGTTGTTTCTATGGGCGCGGCTGCCGGTCGAACCGGAGCAGGCGAACGAACTGGCGACGCAGGCGCTGGAAGACGGCATCTGGCTGGCGCCTGGTTCGTATTTCCGCCCCGGGGACGCAGCGAGCGACTGGTTTCGCTTCAATGTGCCGTATTCCATCGACGACGCGTTGTGGGGGTTTGTCGAAAAGTGGATGGGACGCTAGTCGATCCAGCGGTGCCCGCGGATCGTCTCAATCCCCGGAGCACGTGCTTCATCGCCGGAATACGCCGAGCAGCAACGTTGCCAGGAAGATCACGATAAAGATGAAGAACAGGATCTTCGCGATTTCGGTTGCACCACTCGCGATACCGCCGAAGCCAAAAAACGCGGCGATGATCGCGATGATGAAAAAGATGACAGCGTATCGAAGCATGAAGCCCTCCAAAGGGGTCGATTATCGGTTTGGTTTGCGTGCTGGCTTGACGCCCCGCCGCCTTGTCTGCCTGAACTGGGCCGCTATGCAAAACGTGTTCTATGGCGACCGAATTTAGAGCAACCGCCGTGCCCAAGGCGCTCGATATCAGTAAATAGGGCTCAAAACATCCACCTGCAAAAAAGCCGCACTGCGTTGCGCGAGTGCGGCCTTGAATGACGCGCCCGGAGGCGCGGGAAGAAGGGAGAAAAATGTTATCGGCGGGGCTTGCCGGTGTCGGGTTCGTCGTCGAGGTCGTCTTCGTCGGCGTGATTTAGCGCGTCCGGCAGGTTGTTCTCGAGTTCATCGCGTTCGATTTGATCCGCGAGATCAAGGGACTTGCGTGTTGCGGGACCGGACGGCCGGTTTGCTCCAGACATGGCGTACTCCTTGGGAGATTTCAAAGCCGCGCCAACATGGCGCGAGTTGATCGGGCAGCAAGCTTCATACATGCCTGTCGATCCCCCGGATAACCGAGTGTGCGCATTTCTTGCCGCTTTTTTTAAGGCCAAAGTTGCAATCAGGCTGCATATTTTGCGCGACGGCAGGCAACAACCAGTATGCGCCGCTCACAAAAAAATAGGCTGGATCTGAACGCACGGATTGTTAAATCACACCGCCGGCAATGCAACGCTCGCGCCGCTGATTACGCAATTACGCAGGTACGTGCATCACGCGATTGCGCGCTCTACGATCGGATACAAAGACAGCACCAGCAGCGTGGCCATTGTCCAGTTGAAAACACGCAGCCAGCGCGGTTGCGTGAGCAACCGGCGCATCGATGTGCCGAACGCGGCCCAGATTGTGATGCACGGCAATCCGATTACGATGAACACCATCGCCATCAAGACGGCGTTCAGCGAAAAACTCGTGTGTAGATGGATGGTGGTAGCGGCCGTGAGCACCATCATCCATGCCTTCGGATTGATCCACTGAAACGCGGCAGCTTCAATGAAACGCATGGGCCGGCGTTCGCCGTCGCGAACTTGCATGGTCGACGACGTTGCGATCTTCCACGCGAGATACAGCAGGTAGGCAACGCTTGCGGTTTCAAGCACCGTGTAAGCCCACGTGAAACGCGCAAACGCCTGCGCCACGCCGAGACCGACGAGCATCATCAGGATGGCTACGCCCACGCTGATGCCGAGTATGTGCGGCACCGTGCGGCGCAAACCGAAGTTCACACCCGACGCGAGCAGCATGGTGTTGTTCGGACCGGGCGTGATCGTGGTGACGAGTGCGAACAGCACCGCGGCCGGGAGTGCGGTCAGTAAGGCGGCAGTGTCGAGATGCATGGTGTTTCCCAAGAGCCAAGAACAAGAGCGGACCGATAGATTCGGTAGCGTCAGTGTATGAGATGCGATCTGTACAGTACCGGTACAGATAAGTGGATCATTTCCTGTACGGTGGGGGCGGGGTTTTGCGCAGCGTTTAGTTGGTAGGACGTTTGCAAAAGTCGTTTTATGAACCCTGGCTTCATCGGCACGATCCATCCAACATCGCGTTCTGTTCGCGCGCGGCGAATCCGTTCAAACCCGAAGCGTTTTTTCAACCGGACCGCAATTGCGACAGCGTTCGGCATGCTGATCGTTTTAGTCTGCTGATCGATGGCTCCGATCATTTTCGTGTGGTGCGTGAAGCGATCGCGCGAGCGCCGCGAACGATGCTTATCCTCGGCTGGGATATCGACAGCCACTGAGACTCACGCGTGAAGGCGCCGACGATGGTTATGCCGAAGCGTACGGCTGCATCGATTGCTCAAGGATGCCGATACACGACCAGTATTGCCTGATGCCGCCGAGCATCACGCTCATGATCGCGACCTACCGTCTTGCAGTTGGCCGGGGCTGGGGCCGCTTTTATGCGAGGTGAGCCTATGACATCGATGCACGAGGTTCGTATGGAAGACATGCGCGGTGCGAAGTCGACACCTTCGCGAGGCATCCGGATCGCGACGTACAACGTGCATGGTGCGGTCGGTCTCGACGGCAAGCTCGCGCCTGAACGCATCGCGGCGATGCTCGCGGAGATCGATGGACTTTTCCCACGCGTGTCGACGTGCATCGAAGTCCGCTTGCATGGGTGGCATCGGATCACTATCCGTTGATCGCGGAGCTATCCGTGTCGCTATAAAAATGACGCTCGTAACGAAAACCCCTTGAAAAGCAGGTTAGAAACACAAAAAGACTCGCACGAAGTTCAATGTCGCTTGTAGAATCCGGCGTTGATACGGATGCACTCACGCAGCCGTATTCTAAAAACACTGACCTCAACAGGTAGGAGAAACATGCCGACTTCCGCAAAAACCGCTGCCAAGAAAGCTGCGACCAAAACTGCAACGAAGACTGCAGCAGCACCCGTCAAGAAAGTCGCTGCCAAGAAGGCTGCATCGACGCCGGCTACTGTGGCGAAGAAAGCAGCGGTGAAGACGACGGCAACGTTGTCGCCGATCAAGGACACGTTCACGAAGGCATCGCTCGCCGCGCATCTGGCGGACCGTGCGACTGTCGACCTGAAAGCGGTCAAGGCTGTTCTGTCGGCACTCGAGGACACCATCCTCGGCGCCGTGCATAAGAAGGGCGCGGGTGAGTTCACGCTGTCGGGCCTCTTGAAGATTTCGGCGCAAGTCGTGCCGGCCAAGAAGAAGCGCTTTGGCAAGGATCCGTTCTCGGGTGAAGACCGTTGGTTTGCAGCGAAGCCGGCGAGCGTGCGCATCAAGGCACGTGCGTTGAAGAAGTTGAAGGACGCCGCAGCCTAAGCTGACGGAAAAGCATCGCAGGACTATGGCAGCGCAGGTGTGGGGGCGAACCGTAGTCGAAAAAAATGGCCGGTTTCCGCGAGGAAACCGGCCATTTTTTTGTGTGCGGGACTGGACATCAACAGCGGTCGAACGGGTTGGATGACGTGTAAACAGCGGTTCGGATCGGGTTTCGCGCGGCTGAATGCAAAGCGTAGCGCGCGGTCTTGACCAGACCGACTCTTCGAGAATAACCGTCGATGGTTCCGGTTCGCTTTGGCAGCTCGCTTCATAGTCGACGATGCGTGAATCGAAGCGCTGGACGGCGCGAAGGAGGCGAGGGGAGAACGTGCGCCGAAGCGCGCGATAAGCTGATCGCGTTGAGCGGAATTCGCGCGAGCGAGCGCTCGCAGTTCATCGATGGGGATGCCGACGAAAAGATTGAGCAGAAAGTTGCTTATACGTATCACCTGATGCCGAACATCGACTTCAAGGCGCTTGATGATCATGCGAAGTTCGCAAGCCATCGCCATCGAGCTCCTGTTCGGCCGATCACCACGCTGGCTTACCTGACGCTGAAGCATCGGGGAATACAGACACTTCGGCGTTCGTCACCATGTTCCGCAACGTCGCGGGGTCGATTGAAATCTCGCAGGCCACAGCGTCCATTGTCGGGCGCACGCAGGCGAACATGGCGCACAAGTCCGAGCACATGATGCCGTCGAACCCGAACTACTACGACTCGATACAACGCCTCACCCACACGCTGATGGACATGGGTCAGACCACGTAGCAGGCCATGACCACATTGACTGACCTGAGGCTGCCACGCACAGTGGCCAATAGTGATAAAGAGAACAGCCAACTCATGCAGACCGCGTAGGCCGAAAGCAGCAACCCGGCACCGACCCAAACCAACGGACCGGAAAGGCTCGTCCCGAACAGGGACCAATGAAGACTAAAAATCAGATTTGGACCTGAGTGGCCCGCTGCGGCAAGCAGCAACAAAACCGCGACTAGAAGCCCCGATCCGCGGCCAAGCCCAAACCAAAACCAAAACCCCGTCCACCGGCGCGAGCGCTCCCGCTGCACCAAAAAAGAGCATCCCCCAGCCCTATCAGCAATACCGCTCCCCACCCCGCACCCATTTGAAGCAAAATGCCATCAAGCCCGCCAAAACAATGAGGAAAAACAAGTAGTAAAAAAAATGGCACGTCTGTTGCTTAATTGTAGATACTGAAACTACCTAAGCGTCGGACAAGGCGTGGCCCGGCTTGATGAGCGGTATCGAGTCAGCACTTCCACGCAAAGGCGGCCTCAGGCCGCGATCAAAAAAGGACGCACAGATGCAGATCTACGACGAAATGCGTCACGAGGAAACCGTGCGGGCGCACTACGCACGTTTCTCCCGGTGGCTTTCTACTCAAAGCCCCGAAACCATCGCGCGCAAGCGCGCGGAAGCCGATCTGCTGTTCAGGCGTGTCGGCATCACGTTTGCCGTGAACGGCGATCTGTCAGGCACCGAACGCCTGATCCCCTTCGACATGATTCCGCGCATCATCCCTGGCGACGAATGGCGCAAACTCGAAGCGGGCCTCCGACAGCGAGTGCGTGCGCTGAACATGTTCATCCGCGACGTCTATCACGATCACGACATCGTGCGGGCAGGCAAAATTCCCGCCGAACAGGTGTACACGAACGCGCAATACCGGCCCGAAATGCAGGGCGTAGATGTTCCGCTCGATGTCTACGCGCACGTCGCAGGCGTGGACGTAGTGCGCGCCGGCGACGCGGGCGAGTTCTACGTGCTGGAAGACAACCTTCGGGTGCCGTCCGGCGTGTCGTACATGCTCGAAAACCGCAAGATGATGATGCGGCTCTTCCCCGAGTTGTTCGTGCAGAACCGCATCGCGCCGGTCGCGCATTATCCCGACCTGCTGCTGGAAACGCTGCGCTCGATCGCCCCGGCCGGCGTGGACGATCCCAACGTGGTTGTGCTCACGCCCGGCATGTACAACTCGGCGTACTTCGAGCACTCGTTCCTCGCGCAGCAAATGGGCGTGGAGCTGGTCGAGGGCAAGGATCTCTTCGTCGATGAAAACTACGTGTTCATGCGCACAACGCAAGGGCCGAAGCGCGTCGATGTGATCTACCGGCGGCTGGACGACGACTTCATGGACCCGCTCGCGTTCCGCACGGACTCGGCGCTCGGCGTGCCGGGGCTGCTGACGTCGTATCGCGCCGGCCGCGTGGCGCTGGCCAACGCGATGGGCACGGGTATCGCCGACGACAAATCCATCTATCCGTTCGTTCCGGACATGATCGAGTTCTATCTCGGCGAAACGCCGATCCTGAACAACGTGCCCACGTTCCAGTGCCGCAAGCCCGACGATCTCGCCTACACGCTCGCGCATCTTCCCGAGCTGGTCGTGAAGGAGGTTCACGGCGCGGGCGGGTACGGCATGCTGGTCGGGCCGGCATCGACGAAAGCGGAAATCGAGGCGTTCCGCGAACGCCTGATCGCGCGACCGGACGGTTATATCGCTCAGCCGACGCTGGCGCTCTCCGCGTGCCCAACCTTCGTGGAATCGGGTATCGCGCCGCGCCATATCGACTTGCGGCCGTTCGTGCTGTCGGGCAAAGAAGTGACGATGGCCGCCGGCGGCCTGACTCGCGTGGCGTTGAAGGAGGGTTCGCTGGTCGTGAATTCGTCGCAGGGCGGCGGCACGAAAGACACCTGGATGGTGGACTAACCGCCACCGGGACAACATCAGGACAGTACACACGGGCGCGGTTCCAAGCGCTGCGCCCGCGCGCGCCACACTACAACGGAACGCCATCATGATGCTAAGCCGCACAGCCGATCACCTTTTCTGGATGGCTCGCTACATGGAGCGTGCGGAAAATACCGCACGCATGCTCGATATCAACCTGAAGGGCATGCTGCTGCCGCAGACGCCCGAGCAGGAGGCGCGTGCACAACGCTCGGTACTGCGTATTTCGGAACTCGAATCGAAGTTTGAGGAGCGTTTCCCGGGCTCGGACTCGCGCGAGGACATGCTGCACTTCATGGTCGCCGATACCGGCAATCCGTCGAGCATCAATTCCTGCCTGCATGCGGCCCGCGAAAACGCGCGCGCCGTGCGTGGCACCCTGACCACGGAGGCGTGGGAGACCATCAATTTCACGTGGCTCGAATTCGGCGAAAAACTCGCCGCGGGAGAGCTCGAAAAGAGCCCGGACATGCTGTTCGAATGGGTCAAGTACCGCTCGAATCTATGTCGCGGCGTGATGGTCGGCACGGCGCTTCAGGACGACGCCTTCTGGTTCATCCAGCTCGGCATGTACCTGGAGCGCGCGGACAACACGGCGCGCATTCTCGACGTGCGTTTCGCCGATGCCGAACCGAACTCGCGTGAAGCCGCGCGTCAACTGGAAGACTTCTACTACTGGACCTCGATCCTGAGTTCGGTGTCGGCGCTGGAAATCTATCGGAAGGTTTATCGCGATGTCGTGACGCCGTCGCGGGTAGTGGAGTTGCTGATTCTCAACTCGCAGATGCCGCGCTCGCTGCTGGCGTCGCTGGATGGCGTCTGCGAGACGCTCGACAAGCTGCGAACCAGCGGCTCGAACGAGTGTGAGCGGTTCGCCGGCAAGTTGCGCGCGGACGTGCTGTACATGGATATCCGCCAGATCCTGGAGACCGGTGTGCACGCCTATCTGACGCAATTCCTGAAACGGGTCGATGAGCTAGGTGTTCGCGTGATGCGCACCTTCCTCATGTTGCCTCTTGCCTGAACGCATCCGTCCTGGAAACCATCATGCTTCTGACCATTCGTCATCACACGAGCTACCGCTACGCCGTGCCCGTGCAGTACTCCATCCAGCAACTGCGTTTGACGCCCGCCAATGGGTCGGCGCAGATGGTGCGGCGCTGGAATATCGATACCGTGGGCAAGCTCGACGTCACGCGCGACGCCTACGCCAACACGCTGCATACGCTGGTGCTGACGAAACCCCACATGGAGATTCACCTTTCCGTGACCGGCCAGGTGGAAACCACGTTGCTCGACGACGGCCGCCTGAACGACGGTCCCGGCCGGATTCCGCTCCAGCATTACACCTGTGCGACCGCTCTGACCGAACCGGACGCCATGATTCGCGAACTCGCGAACTCGGTGCCCAAGCTCGATTCACCGTCGGCGCTGATTGCGCTGGCGGAGAATATCGAAGCCAGGGTGCAATTCAAAACGGGCGTAACCGAAGTCAAGAGCACTGCTGCCCAGGCGCTGGAGCTCGGTAACGGCGTGTGCCAGGATCACGCGCATATCATGCTGGCGTGCTGTCGCGCGCGAGGTCTGCCGGCACGTTATGTGAGCGGATACATCGATCCGGGCGATGTTCCGCATGCCGCTAGCCACGCGTGGGTGGATGTGTGGATCGACGACGGATGGGTGTCGGTGGACGTCACGCACACGGCGTTCGCCAGCGGCCGGTATTGCCGGCTCGCGGTTGCGCGCGACTATGAAGCGGCCGCGCCCGTGCGCGGTTCGCGCGTGGGCGGCAAGGAAGAGCGCATGAGCGTGGATGTTTCGGTGCAGGCAGCAGCCGACCAGTAGCGGTCCGCCGCGCCCGTGTCGTTCCCGCTCGTCCGATGCGGTGACATTCAAGCCGCACGCCCCATCTGCCGATATATATTGGAGGTGAGCTGGGGCGGCCGTGTTGGAGCACCTTATGGCGGAATACGGCGAGCGGAATGCGGCGCGGTTATGGCGCTTGGCCGAGATCATGACGATCAAGGCGATTACAATACGGATTTGCTTCTTTCAGGAATTGGACGCATGACTTATTGCGTGGCAATGCGCGTTGACGAGGGACTGGTGTTCCTGTCCGATACACGCACGAATGCCGGGGTCGACCATGTGAGCGCAGCCCGCAAGATGGCGGTCTTCGAACAGCCCGGTGACCGCGTCCTCGTGCTGCTCGCAGCGGGCAATCTCGCCCTGACACAGGCAGTCATGCAACTGCTGTCGGAACCGGCCCCCGAAGACAAGACCACGCTGTACAACGCGCCTACCATGGCGGAAGCGGCGCGGCTGGTGGGCGATGCGGTGCGCGAAGTACATCGGCGAGATGCGGCTACGCTCGCGGAATTCAGCGTTGACTTCAATTGCAGCTTTATCCTCGGCGGCCAGATCCGCGGGGCGAATACGCGCTTGTTCATGATTTACTCCGCGGGCAACTTCGTGGAGTCGTCGCTGGTGAGCCCGTATTTCCAGATCGGCGAATCGAAATATGGCAAACCGATCATCGATCGTGTTGTCACACCTGCCACGCCGCTGGACGAAGTCGCGAAATGCGCGCTGGTGTCCATGGACTCCACGCTGCGTTCGAATTTGTCAGTCGGATTGCCGCTCGATCTGCTCGTATATGAAAAGGACGCGCTGCGGGTCACGCGCTTCTCCACAATCGATAACGACAACCAGTATTTCCAGATGATTCATCGCACCTGGGGTGAAAGGCTGCGGCAGATTTTCGGTGAGATTCCGAATCCGACCTGGGCCGATCCCGCCAACGTGCCGCTGCGGGAGCGCGAAACGGTATCGAACGTGCCGCGCCTGACCAACAACGATCTGCGCGCCGAACCGGATACGTCGGCGCCACCGTTTCAGACGCTGATGCAACCGACGGAAAGCGGGCGAGGGCAGCATTGATTGGGTTCCGCGTGGACGTTTGAAGGCCCGCTGCCGGATGCCGTGGGCTCGATGAGATAGGTGGCCTGAATAAAACAGAAACGGCCCAATCGGCTTACGCCGATTGGGCCGTTTCTGTTTTTGCTTTTCAAAAGGTCATCGCAGCAACCCAGTGACCGTTTCCCGGCGCACATAAAAAAACAGCCATCAACGAAGCCGATGGCTGTTTTTGAACCGTAGTCGAAATCGGCGCGCTGAGCGGTGAAATGCCGCGCGCCGGATCCGGCTTTAGAACTTGTGACGGATACCGACGATCACCATTTCCTGGCTGCTCGTACCGGCGAAGCCGAACGAACCGATCGAAGCTTGCGCGTCTTGCGTCACGCGAGTTGTTACGCCGCCATTCGTGACGTACGTTGCTTGCGTGCCGCTTGCTTTCTGGTAAGCGCCGAGTGCGTAGAAATCCGTGCGCTTGGAGAGCGTGTAGTCCGCACCGATGCCGACCTGATTGTAATGAGCAGCCGTGTCGCCACTAGCTTTCTCGTACGTGTAGCCAGTACCGACCAGGAACGCCGGCGTAACCTGGTAGTTCACGAACGCGCTGCCGACGTTGTACGTCTGCGTCGACGTGAATGCCGAGAAACCGTCCGGGCGGTACTTCGCATTGCTGTACGAAGCGCCGAACGTTACCGGGCCGATAGCGTACTGAGCTGCTGCACGAGCGATGGCGATCGAGTGAGCCGACGAGTAGCCATTGTTGATCGGGCTGTCGAAGATCGAATCTGACGACGGGCTATTCCAGTTCGATCCTGCTGCAGCCGTACGGCCTGCGCTCGGGTTGCTCGTGTAGTAGTAACCGGCAGCCAAGCCCAACGGGCCGTTGTTATACGCAACTGCACCGCTCCACGTCTGGCCTTGACCCGTCGTGCCAGCGCCGTTGCTGAAACCATACATGCCTTCGAATTGCAGGCCGGCATAGTTCGGCGAAACGTACTTCACGGCGTTGTTTACACGCGAGCTGTTGTCGTAGTTGTCGACGTCGCCCGGCGTACCGACGATCGACGCCCAGTAGTTGTCGCCCGTGATGCCTTGCACCATGTCGACGAGCGGATCGTATTGGCGACCGAGCGTGACCGTACCGTACTTGTCAGCCGTCAAACCGACGAATGCCTGGCGACCAAATTCGCGACCACCTTGGTTCAACTTGCCCGTGTTGACGTCAAAGCCGTTTTCCAATTGGAAAATTGCCTTCAAGCCGCCACCCAGGTCTTCCTGGCCTTTCAGGCCCCAGCGATCGCCGGACAGGTTGCCGCTGCTTGTGCCGACCTGCTTCTCGTTGCCGCTCGCATTGTGGACATAAATGAGACCAGCGTCGATCACGCCATACAGGGTCACGCTGTTTTGCGCGTGAGCCGCGCCAGCTGTGCCGAGCAGTGCCAGCGAAAGGGAAGTCAGTGCGAAACGTTTCATCAGGTTCTCCACGCTAGGATTAAATTCGTTGTTGCCGGCGCAGAGAATAACGCAGCGTTACAAAACTTAAGAACTGAAAAATTAAAACATGTCTCAAAAAAAAGACACTTTTTGCGACGCGGTATGCGGTCTTGTAAGGCAAGCCTATCAAGGGTTTAGCTCTTGATTCATCTAGTGAAAGTGCGCGGACAAAGGCACTCGCTAAAAGTTCCTTTTAATGAATTTAGTTCTGCTGGAATGGCCGGTTTTTACTAGTTTTTTACTAATTCGGCGTTATAACGCCGGGTACACCGCGAGCGTCCATGAGGAAGGCCTTTTGCCGCCTGAGGGAAGCGCTACGCGTGACGCGGCGAGGGTTTGCGCCTACAGGCGGATCAGCGGGTCCGATGAGCAATGGCTGTCGTGGACCACGCGATTGTGTTGTACCTAAGCGACGCGATTGTTCCGGGATAGACCTGATTCTTGCAACCAGCGCAACAAACCTGCAACGCGCTCCGGCCGTGATCGGCTAAATGCGGTTTTCCAAAAGTCAAGTTTCTGACACGAAAAGCTGCCGTGTTTCGCACCGCACCAGTGCTGCACAACTTGGTCGGATTCGGCCTGTTCATGCCTTATTCACCGTTTGGCGGCGGCTGGTCGCGTCCCGATAACAGCGCGAGCGTCAAACCCGCGCCTCCGGCCAGCAACACCGCGCGCCACGGATGGCGTTTCACCAGATCATTTGCCCGCACCGCCTTGCGTCCGCAATCGAGCATGGCCCGCGCGGTGACCCGCGTGGCGGCCGTCTCCGCGCGGGCCAGCTTGCGGCTCAGATTCAATGCGGTGCTTAACGCCGACACCCTTTTGCGTGCTTGTGTCGTCAGGTGCTGCGAGTGCTCAGCGCGTCGTTCAATCGACGCCCGCGCGCGTCCCGGGACCACGGTGAAGGTTTTCGCCGCCCCTGTACTGGCTGCATCGGCTGTGGCTGCGGCTGAGGCGACCGTCGAGCCTGCCAGCATCGATCCAATCTTGGCGCGGCTGCCCGGCGGGACCCTGCCGCTTTGCTGGCCCCACGCCCCGCGTGGATCGTGCAAGCGCGCCCGCGCTGCTGAAAACTCCGCCCCAAGCAGCAGCACCGCTGCCGAGAAGAACAACCACATCAGCAACACCGCGAGTGAACCCGCCGCGCCGAACGAATTCGCCGTGCCGGCGTGTGTCAGGTAGAACGCAAACAGCTTTTTGCCGACGGAAAACAAGATCGCCGCGACAACCCCGCCCACCAGCGCGTCGCGCCATTGCACCCGGGCGTCGGGGAGGAACTTCAGGAGTGCGCCGAACGCTAGCGAGAGAATCACCAATCCAACTACCAGTTGCGCGACGTCGCCGATGATCACGAGCGACGAATCGCCCCAAAGCCATTTGCCCACGGCCTGGATGGCGGTGTCGAGGACGAGCGAGACGATCAGTAGAAACGCCACGCCCAACACCAGGCCGAACGAGATCAGCCGCACCCGCACCAACGCGAAAACGCTCGATTTCTGCTCGCCGGCAAGCGGCCACACGAGGTTCAGCGCGGTGTTGAGCGATGAAAATGTCGCCGATGCACCCACCGCCAGCAACACAAACGAGATCACGGCGGCCACCCCGGTGCCGCCGCTGCGGTGTGCATTCTCGACAATGCTTTGCACGCTCGCCGCAGCCTGATCGCCGAGGAGGCCGTTGACGTGGTGGAACAACTGGCCGCGCGCCGCGTCGGCCCCGAACACCCAGCCTGCCACCGCGATCACCATGACCAGCGTTGGCGCGAGCGAAAACGCTGAGTAGAACGCAATGCTCGCGGCCATTGCCGCACAGCGGTCCTCGCCGAATTTCCTGAGTGCGCCCATCGCCCAGGACGCGTCCTTTTTCACTGCAGCCTGAATTTTCTCGGTGGACAACGTGCTCATGGCAACCTCAACTTCGATGATGGTAATGGTCTTGACGGTTTTTAATCCGTCCGAGCACGATGCGTTCCACGGCCGGCAAACTTCCGATGAAACCATCGCGTGCCAAGACCATGAAGCATCCGTCATCCCATCGCATCTTGGCAATCAAAAGCGGGCTCATAGGCCGTTCGGATGCCTGTAGAAGAACGCATTTTCGTTACCAATCGTCGAGTTTGATCTACGTCGCGTACACCTCGTTTTTCAATCGGCACGCGGAAGCCGGCGTGTCATGCAGCAGGCGGAGTGAGCGTGGTCGTGGCGCAGTCAGGCGCGCACGGCGAACCCGTCGAGATAAGCGGCCGGATCTTGTCCGTCCCAGATTCGTCCGTCGATCAACACGTCGGCGCGGATCTCGTCCGGCACGCGAACGTCCGCTAACGCGGCAGCCTCGCGATACAAAGCCGTCTGACTGATCGCCGATGCAATCGCGGCGTCGTCGTGATTGCCGCTCAGCAAACCCCATCGGCGATATTGCGTGAGGAACCACAGGCCATCGGACGGGCGTGGATAGTTGACGGCACCTTCATCGAAGAAGCTGACGGGTAATGGCCGCTTCGGGAATTGCGCAACGTCATAGTCGCCGAGCAGTCGCGGCGCGATCAGCTCCCGCGGCACGCCGATCAACTCGGGCGCTGCTAGCCAAGTGGAGATGTCGGCACGATGCGCGGGGCTGTCGAGCCAACGACATGCTTCGAGCATGGTCTGGACCAGCGCGCGTGCCGTGTTGGGATAAAGGGCGACAAAATCGCGCCGGCTGGCAAGGACTTTTTCCGGGTGGTTCGGCCAGATCTCGCTCGTGACCGCTACGGTTCTTCCCGCCTGACGCGCTTCGGCAACCGCGTTCCACGGCTCGCCGACACACAGGCCGTCGAGCTGGCCCTCGGCGAGCGCATCGACCATTTGCGGCGGCGGAATCACGACGCTGCGAATGTCGCGCAAGGGATGCACGCCAAGAGCTGCGAGCCAGTAATACAACCACATCGCATGCGTGCCGGTCGGAAAGGTCTGTGCGAAGACAGGAGGACGGCCTAGCGAGGCAAGCGCCTGCTTCAGATTTCCGCTTTGGTTAAACGCTTCAGCAAGCTGGTTCGACAGCGTGATCGCCTGGCCATTCCGGTTCAGCACCATCAGCACGGCCATGTCGCCCTGCGGTCCGCCGATGCCCAGTTGCACGCCGTACACGAGGCCATAAAGCGCGTGCGCCGCGTCGATTTCACCGGACAAAAGCTTGTCGCGCACGGCCGCCCAGGAAGGCTGCCGGCACAGTTCCAGCGTCAGTCCGTGGCTATGCCCGAACTCGAGGATCTTGGCAGCGGCCAGCGGGGCGGCATCGCTCAGCGCCACGAAACCAAGACGGATGTGGGTCTTCTCGGGCTTGTTGGCGGCGCTGTGTGAAGCGGCTTTGGGCGTGTTCATGTTATACGGGCTACCCTAATAAATCGGTCATCGATACCAACTGGCGCGCGACCTCGGCAAGCTTCACTCCCTGATCCATCGCGCGCTTGCGCAGGGTGGCGTACGCCTCGGGTTCGGACATCTTGCGCCGGTCCATCAACAGGCGTTTGGCCCGATCGATAAGCTTGCGGTCCGCTAGTTCGTTCTCGGCTTCGGCGAGGCGCTGGCGCAGTTGCACCTCGCGTGCGAAACGCGCGAGAGCAACTTCGAGGATCGGCGCAAGTCGCGACGCCTCCAGGCCTTCGACCAGATAAGCGCTCACGCCCGCACTGACCGCCGCGTGAATCAGTTGCTGGTCGCCGTCGTTGCTGAACATCAGGACCGGCCGCGGCGCGGTTTCGTTCATCACGGCGAGTTGTTCGAGCGTATCGCGTGAAGGCGATTCAGTGTCGATGATAACTACATCCGGGCGCTGCTCTTCCACCACCTTCGGCAATGCCGCGGGCGTCGCTACCTCGGCCAGCATGTCGTAGCCGAGGCGTGCGAGTGCCTGGCGAAGATCGCCAATCGGTTTGTCGGTATCGGTGACGAGAAGCACGCGAAGCATGGGTTAAGCGCCGGGAGATTTCATGTGGATTCGGCCGGCCGCAATGATGACCGGCGGTGACCGGCGGGTTGTCGGGGCGCTTGTCGACGTCTTCTCGCGCGCGGCACGATGCGGATCGCACCAGTCAGGCTGCATGCGCTACCGCTTCCGCATTGTCTTGCCACGCGTTGAAGGAGGTTTGCTCAGCCACGGCAAAAGCGCTGCTCTCCTTGTGAGTCACCCAATTTACCGCTTCGCCGACCGCATTGCCAACGAGGATCACGGCGGGGCTTCCCAAGCCTTCCTTCACCGCGTCGATAGCCAGATGATCCAGCCGTCCAAGCCAGCACCGCTCGGCTGCAGTGCCTGCCCATTGAACAACCGCTGCAGGAGTCAAAGCAGGCAGCGCCGACAATAGCGCTTGGCACAGGCTTTCGATGCGCGTCATGCCCAT
Source organism: Caballeronia mineralivorans PML1(12) (assembly GCF_001028175.1). Classification (GTDB taxonomy): domain Bacteria; phylum Pseudomonadota; class Gammaproteobacteria; order Burkholderiales; family Burkholderiaceae; genus Caballeronia; species Caballeronia mineralivorans. The sequence continues at coordinate 74,007 of NZ_AEJF01000085.1, read as the reverse complement.
ATAGATTGCGAGCGTTGTGCCGGTTGCGGCCAGCGCGGCCCAATTAGGCTCGCCATGATCCTGCTTGTGCGCTGTAACGAAGGTGACGCCCTGGCAATGCTCGCGATGCGTAAGCGATATGCCAAGACTCGCGGCCGCAGCAAAGCCCGACGAAATGCCGTTGATGATCTCGACTGGAATCTGCGCCCGCCGCAGTGCCGTGAGTTCTTCTCCCGCGCGTCCGAACAGCAGGGCATCGCCGCCCTTTACGCGGACCACATGCAGGCCCTTGAGCGCATAGCGTTGCATCAGCCGCTGAATGAACGCTTGCGGTGTCGACTTGCAGCCGCCGCGCTTGCCGACGCGAATCACGCGAGCCTGCGGCGCGAGCGACACGATCCCGGGATTAGCGAGATCGTCCAGCAACACGATATCCGCCGCTGCCAATGCTTTGGCGGCTTTGATGGTGAGCAGGTCCAGATCGCCGGGACCGGCGCTAAGCAAGGTGACCTTGCCAGTTGTCATCGTGATGTCCTTTGGCGACGCGCCAACGCAAAAACGGCATCCGCCCGTGCTCTTGCACGAGGGGACGCCGTTGTCCTGGGTTGCCGGTGTCTACCGGCATTCAATCGATAAGACTATGGTTCATGTGCCCGGCATCGTTGCCGCGCACAACCAGACATAGGCAATATCCAGGCCAGACGAGTGTCGCTATAGCGCACTCGCCGGTGAACGTTGCGGATGACGAGCCGCTAGCCGTGCCCCTTATACAAGGTGGTTTGAACGCAGCCTTTGCCATCATTCTCCGTGAGTCCTTTTAAGCAAGCACGGCGCCGATCCCCTCGCACGCCAACAGTGCTGCACCGCACCGTGAATGTGCTTCGTTGCATCAAAATGCATCGCGGCAAGCCGGCTGAAAATGCGCCGTGAAGGTGCTTGTCGGTGCAAAGCCCCGCCGGATATGGACCTGTCGCGCATGGCATGGCGCTTGCCTTTAGAACATCCATTGGATCAACGACGGTCCGGTTTCATAGCAAGGTTTCAGCAGCGGCCCGTGACGGGCTTTTTGGACAACGGCGTCCCCTGAACTCAGTCATTGGCTGGGTTCACGGGGCGCCGTTTTGTTTTCTGGAAAGACAATGGCAGACAAAGCAACCCGGATCGATCTCTTCACCCTGCGCACCGTGCCGATGCGTGCTTTCCACCTCACGTGGATGGCGTTCTTCGTCTGCTTCTTCGCGTGGTTCGCGTGCGCGCCATTGATGCCGTTGATCAAGCGCGAGTTCGGACTCTCCATCGACCAGGTTGCCAATATCAACATCGCCGCAGTCGCCGCGACGATCCTGGTAAGGCTCGTTATCGGCCCGATGTGCGACCGCTACGGTCCGCGCAAGGTCTATACGGGACTGCTGCTCCTGGGCGCGTTTCCCGTGCTCGGCGCGGCGCTCTCCGGCGGTTACACGAGCTTCCTGTTGTGCCGCCTGGGTATCGGCGCGGTGGGTGCGAGCTTCGTTATTACGCAGTACCACACGTCGGTGATGTTCGCGCCAAACGTGGTCGGCACGGCTAACGCAACCAGCGCCGGCTGGGGGAATGCCGGGGCAGGCGCCGCGCAAGTGTTCGTGCCGCTGCTGCTCGCGGGCATGCTTGCGCTCGGTGCAGGCGAGTCGTCTGGATGGCGTCTTGCGCTCGTGGTTCCAGCGCTCGCCATGCCGGTCATGGCCTTGTTTTACTGGCGCTTCACGCAGGATTGCCCGCAAGGAAACTTCACGGAACTGCGCACGCAAGGCATCGCAATCGATGGCGGCAAGAAGGGCGGCTGGGCGAGCTTTCGCACGGCCTGCGCGAACTACCGCGTGTGGATGCTCTTCATCACCTATGCAGCTTGTTTTGGCGTCGAAGTGTTTATTCATAACATCGCCGCCGTCTATTACGTCGATCACTTCCATCTGTCGCTGAAAGCCGCTGGCCTCGCCGCCGGCAGCTTTGGATTGCTCGCGTTGTTTGCCCGTGCACTCGGCGGCTGGGTATCGGATAAAGCCGCTGCACGTCGCGGCCTTGAGATTCGTTCGACTTTGTTGTTCGCGCTCATCGCAGGGGAGGGCCTTGGCTTGATATGGTTTTCGCACGCTGACAGCGTGGCGCTCGCCGTGGTCGCCATGCTGAGCTTCGGCCTGTTCACGCACATGGCGTGTGGCGCGACCTACGCGCTGGTGCCGTTCATCGACCGCAAGGCGCTTGGCGGCGTGGCGGGGATCATCGGAGCCGGCGGCAATGTGGGTGCAGTGGCCGCGGGTTTCCTGATGAAGGGCTTCGGCAGCGTTCAACAGACGCTGGCCATGCTCGGCGTGCTGGTCACGGCGTCCGCACTGTGCGCGCTCGCGGTGCGCTTTAGCTCCGAGCACAAGGCACGCGAAGCCGCGTTGCGTGCAGATGCATTGGGTGTCAACAACAGCATTGCCAATTGAGAGTGTCCTGATCATGAAAATCATCGTCATCGGCCATGGCATGGTCGGCCACAAACTTCTCGAATGCCTCGCTGAAAATGCATCGCACGGGTTCGATATCACGGTGCTGTGCGAAGAGCCGCGGCCGGCTTACGACCGCGTGCATCTGTCCGAATTCTTCTCCGGAAAATCGGCGCAGGACCTCTCGCTCGTCGAGCCGGGATTCTTCGAACGCGAGAACGTGCGGCTCGAACTTAATGCGAAGGCGGTATCGATCGATCGCCTGGCGCATACCGTGACGGTGTCGACCGGCGAGGTACTGGCCTACGACAAACTCGTGCTCGCCACCGGCTCTTATCCGTTCGTGCCGCCGGTTGCGGGCAACGAGCGCCGCGACTGCTTCGTGTACCGCACCATCGAAGACCTTGAAGCGATGAAGGAATGCGGTACGCGCTCGAAGACCGGTACGGTCGTGGGCGGCGGATTGCTCGGGCTTGAATGTGCGAAGGCGTTGCGCGACATGGGGCTGGAGACGCACGTGGTCGAGTTCGCGCCGCGCCTGATGGCCGTGCAGGTCGACGACAGTGGCGCGCGCGTGCTGCGCAGCAAGATCGAAGAGCTGGGCGTGACGGTTCATACGCAGAAGAATACTGTTGCGATAGTCGACGGCGAGGACGGTACGCACCGGATGCAGTTCGCCGACGCCACCCATCTCGACACCGACATGATCGTGTTCTCCGCCGGCATCCGTCCACGCGACGAGATCGCGCGCGTCAGCGGCCTCGAGGTCGGTGCACGCGGCGGCATTGTGATCGACGACAACTGCCGCACCAGCGACGCCGATATCTACGCGATCGGTGAATGCGCGCTCTGGAACGGGCAGGTCTTTGGGCTGGTAGCGCCGGGTTATGACATGGCGCGTGTGGTTGCGAAGCAGTTGCTGGGCGAGCAGGCCGGGTTCACCGGCGCGGACATGAGCACCAAGCTGAAGCTGATGGGTGTGGACGTGGCGAGTATCGGCGATGCACACGGCAAGACGCCGGGCAGCCGCGCGTACCAGTTCAGCGATGAACGCAAGCAGGTTTACAAGAAGCTGGTCGTGTCCGAGTGCGGCAAGTATCTGCTCGGCGGTGTGATGGTCGGCGACGCGGACGAATACGGCACGCTGTTGCAGATGATGCTGAACCGCATCGAGCTGCCTGAAGCACCGGAATTCCTGATTCTCCCTTCCTCCGACGGCAAGCAAAAGCCTGGCCTTGGCGTCGATGCACTACCGGACGCCGCGCAGATCTGCTCGTGCAACAACGTGTCGAAAGGGCAGATTTGCGAAGCGGTCTGCGCGGGTGCGACCGGCATTGGCGCGTTGAAGTCCGCGACCAAGGCCGGCAGTTCGTGCGGTGGTTGCGTGGCGCTTGTCACGCAGGTGATGAAGGCCGAGATGAAGAAGCTGGGCCTCGCGGTCAACAACCATGTGTGCGAGCACTTTCCGTACTCGCGGCAGGAGCTTTATCACATGGTGCGTGTTGAGCGCATCGAAACGTTTGGCGAGTTGCTCGCGAAGCACGGTCGCGGTCTCGGCTGCGATATATGCAAACCGGCAGCCGCCGGGATTCTTGCATCGTGCTGGAACGAGTTCGTGCTGAAGAAAGAGCATGCGAGCTTGCAGGACTCGAACGACTACTTCCTCGCAAACATTCAGCGCGACGGCACCTATTCTGTCGTCCCGCGGATGCCCGGCGGCGAGGTCACGCCCGATGGTCTGATCGCGGTCGGTCAGGTCGCAAAAAAGTACGGCTTGTACACCAAGGTTACGGGCGGCGCACGCGTCGATTTGTTTGGCGCGCGTGTTGAACAGTTGCCGCTGATCTGGGAAGATCTGATCGCGGCCGGCTTTGAATCCGGTCACGCGTACGGTAAGTCGGTGCGTACCGTGAAGTCGTGCGTCGGCTCGACCTGGTGCCGCTACGGCGTGGGCGATTCGGTCGGTCTCGCAATCGATATAGAAAACCGCTACAAGGGTTTGCGCACGCCGCACAAGATCAAGTTCGGTGTCTCGGGATGTACGCGCGAATGCGCGGAAGCGCAGGGCAAGGACATCGGCGTGATCGCAACGGAGAAGGGCTGGAACCTCTATGTATGCGGCAACGGCGGGATGAAACCGCGCCATGCCGAGCTGCTTGCATCGGATCTAGATAGTGCAACGCTGATTCAATACATCGACCGCTTCCTGATGTTTTATATCCGTACCGCGGACCGGCTGCAACGCACCAGCGTGTGGCGCGACAACCTCGAAGGCGGGCTCGAGTACCTGATCGATGTCGTGGTGCACGACAAGCTTCAGCTTGCCGCAGAACTCGAAACGGAGATGCAGCAGGTAGTCGACAGCTACGAATGCGAGTGGAAGAAGGCCGTGAACGATCCCGACACCCGCAAGCGCTTCCGGCATTTCGTCAACAGCGATGAAGCCGATACAAACGTGAGTTTTTTCGAAGAGCGTGGCCAGATTCGCCCCGCGACGCCGGCGGAACGGAAATTCAAGCTGATCGATATTCCCGTCGTTGTCGAGACGGTTTGAAGCGCACGCGACTCATACCAAGGACATCATCATGAACTACGATCGAACCCCGATATCCTGGGTGTCCGTGTGCCCACTCGACGATATCGTGCCGAACACCGGCGTCTGCGCACTCATCAAGGGCGAGCAGGTCGCCGTGTTTCATCTCGCCGACGGCAACCCCAGCGTGTTCGCCATCGACAACTTCGATCCGGGCTCGAAGGCGTCGGTACTGTCGCGTGGATTGATCGGCAATCTGGGCGATCGTATTGTGGTGGCATCGCCGATCTACAAGCATCACTACGATCTGCGCACCGGCGAATGCCTCGAGATACCGGGGAATTCGGTCAACGCCTTTGCCGCGCGCGTGGAGGACGGTCAGGTATGGGTCGCGGTATGAGCACGGTAAGCGCATCTGCCGTATTGGGCATGATTTCGGCATGATTTCCGGCGACGTAAAAACCGTGTGTCCGTACTGCGGCGTTGGTTGCGGCATGGTCTTGCACGTCGAGAAAGGACAGGTGGTCAAGGTGTCCGGCGACAAGGAGCATCCGGCCAACTTCGGGCGCCTGTGCACCAAAGGGTCGTCGGCGCATGTGGTCCTGCGCAAATCCGGCCGTCTGGAGCATGCCTTCATTCGGCATGAACGCGACCAGGACCCGGTCCCGCTGTCCATGGGGCAAGCGCTCACGGACACAGCCCGGCGCCTGCGCGATCTGCTGGACAAACACGGCCCGGACGCGCTCTCGTTCTATGTGTCGGGCCAGATGTCGATCGAGGCGCAATACCTTGTCAACAAGCTCGCGAAAGGGTTTGTGGGCACCAACAATATCGAGTCCAATTCGCGACTCTGCATGGCGAGTGCCGGTAGCGGCTACAAACTTTCGCTGGGCGCCGACGGACCGCCGGGCTCGTACGAGGACATCGATAAAGCTAACCTGTTTTTCGTGATCGGCGCGAACATGGCCGACTGCCATCCGATCCTGTTCCTTCGCATGATGGACCGCGTGAAGGCCGGCGCGAAGCTGATCGTGGTGGACCCGCGCCGCAACGCGACCGCCGATAAAGCCAGCCTCTTCATGCAGATCAAGCCGGGGACCGATCTCGCGTTGCTCAACGGCCTGCTGTATCTGCTCCATCGGAACGGACATACGGACGCTGGTTTCATCGCCGAATCGACTGAAGGCTGGGACACGATGCCCGCCTTTCTCGACGATTATTCACCGGACAAGGTCGCTGACATCAGCGGCATTCCCGAAGCCGATATTCGTCGCGCGGCGCAATGGATGGGCGAGGCGCCCGAGTGGATGAGCTGCTGGACCATGGGTCTCAACCAGAGCACACACGGCACCTGGAATACCAACGCCATCTGCAACCTGCATCTTGCCACCGGCAAGATATGCCGTCCCGGTAGCGGGCCGTTCTCGCTCACCGGGCAGCCCAATGCGATGGGCGGGCGCGAGATGGGTTACATGGGACCTGGGCTTCCCGGCCAGCGTTCGGTGCTGGTGGAAGAGGACCGGGCTTTTATCGAAGACCTGTGGGGCATTCCGAAGGGCACGCTCAAGACTTCGCTCGGGCAAGGCACCGTTGACATGTTCTCCCGGATGACCACGGGCGAGATCAAGGCCTGCTGGATCATCTGCACCAATCCGGTCGCGAGCGTGGCGAACCGGCAGACCGTGATTGCGGGTTTGCAGGCCGCGGAGCTGGTCATTACACAGGATGCTTTCCTCGACACAGAGACCAATCGTTACGCCGATGTCCTTCTGCCCGGCGCGCTTTGGGCCGAGGCCGAAGGCGTGATGATCAACTCCGAGCGCAACATGACGCTCATGCGGAAAGCCATCGAGCCGCCGGGCGCTGCGTTGCCCGACTGGCAGATCATCGCGCGCGTGGCCTGTGAAATGGGTTTCACCGATGCGTTCAGCTATGCATCGGCGGATGAGGTTTTCGCCGAGATCACCCGGGCGTCGAATCTCAAGACGGGCTACGACTTGCGCGGTGCGAGCCATGAGCGCCTGCGAGAAACGCCGTTGCAATGGCCTTGCGCACCGGACGTTGCGGCTGATCGCAATCCGGTTCGTTATATCAACGACGGTGTGAGCCAGACGCTCACGCAAATGCCCGACGGCAGCCGCCCGCGCCTCGCATTTCCCACGCCCGGCGGCAAGGCTGTTTTCTTCGGTCGCCCGCATGTGGCGCCGGCCGAAATGCCGGACATGGAACGGCCCATCGTGCTGAACACGGGGCGCTTGCAGCACCAGTGGCACACCATGACCAAGACCGGCAAGGTGCCGATGCTGAACAAGCTGAATCCTGCTCCGTTCGTGGAGATTCATCCCGAAGATGCGACGGCGCTTGGCATTGAGACTAAGGACGCGGTCGAGATTCGCTCGCGCCGCGGCCGTGCCGTGCTGCCCGCGGTCGTGACGGACCGGGTTCGCGCCGGCAACTGCTTTGCCCCGATGCATTGGAACGATGTCTTCGGCGAAGAGCTTTGCATCAACAGCGTCACGAATGACGCAATCGATCCGATTTCGCAGCAGCCCGAATTCAAGTTCTGCGCCGTTGCGCTCAGTCGCGTGGCGCCAAAAATAGGCGCAGAGAATCCTGAAACGCGTGATGACGCCGCTGATCCGGAACGATCCGAACCCATTACCGCTGTTCACGCCCGTCCGACACAGGAACTGGACATGTCCCGTCTTGATGCCCTTGCCACGCTGCTCGGTATTGCGGAAACGCCGGCGCCCGAACTCAGCGAGACGGAACGTACCTACGTCGCAGGTTTTATAAGTGGCCTGCGCTCGACCGAGGGCCGCGCAGCTGGTGGTGTGCCGACGTTGCCGCTCAGTGCGCCCGTGGTCCCGACGACAAGGCTCTGGCTTGATGGCGTCCTCGCTGGTCTCTTCAGCCGTGCGGAAACGGCTGTGCCGACGCCAGCCGTAGCGACTACCGCGGAGTCCTCCGTACGGATCGCGCGGGCGCGGCCGAAAGTCGTTTTGTTATGGGCATCGCAGACGGGGAACATCGAATCGTTGACCGAGCGTTACGCGACCCAGTTGATGGAGTCCGGCTTTGAAATACGGACCTCGTGCATGGCCGACTATGCGGTATCGGGTCTGGAGAAAGCGCAATACGTGCTGCTGATGACAAGCACATTCGGCGACGGCGATGCTCCCGACAATGGCCAGAGTTTCTGGACGGGAATCAGCGCCGATAATGCACCGCGTCTGGATGGCGTGCGCTATGCCGTGCTGGCTTTTGGCGATCGCAACTATGATGCGTTCTGCGGTCATGGCCGCAAACTCGATGCGCGTTTGCTCGAGCGCGGAGCGATACGTTTGCTGGAGCGTGTCGATTGCGATGCCGAGTTCCAGCCCGCTGCAGACGCGTGGCTCGAGCGGATCGTCGCGCGGATCAAGGAAGAAGATGCGGCGCTGCATGCGGTCCCGGCAGACGGAATGATTCCGGCCATCTCACCCTCGAAGACTCATCCGGCGGCGTCGCGGCTGGTGAAAAATCTGCGGCTCAACAAGCATGGTGCGACGAAGGACACGCGTTATTTCTCGCTGGCAACGGCGGACTCGGGTCTTGAATACGAGGTTGGCGATGCGCTCGGCGTATGGCCGAGCAACTGTCCCGAACTGGTCGATGAACTCATCGGCCTGAGCGGCCTATCCGCCGACACGGCTGTGAACGTGACCGGCGCCGGCGAGATGCGTCTAGCCGATGCGCTCGGCAAGCACTATGAAATTGCGCGGCCGAATCACGATACGCTGGCATTCATCGCGGCCCGGACGCGCAACAGCGCGTTGAGCAAACTGCTCAGCGAGGATCGCAAAGCGGACCTGAAGAAGTGGCTGTGGGGTCAGCAACTGGCCGACGTGCTGCATGAATTCCCGGTTGCGCTGTCAGCCACGGAACTCGTCGGCATGCTAAAGCGCATGCAGCCGCGGTTGTACTCGATCGCATCGAGCCCGAGAGCGCATCCCGACGAGATACATCTGACCGTTTCGGCGGTCCGGTATAACAATGGACGGCGTCAGCGCAAGGGCGTGTCCTCGACCTTTCTCGCGGATCGTGCGGACGATGTCAGCGTGCCGGTGTTCGTCCAGAAGTCCGCGCATTTCCGTCTTCCCCATCATGGCGATGCACCGATGATCATGGTTGGCCCCGGCACCGGCGTCGCCCCGTTTCGCGGTTTCCTGCATGAACGTCTTGCGCGAGGCGACACCGGCCGCAACTGGTTGTTCTTTGGCGAACAGCATGCCGCCACGGACTATTACTATGGCGATGAACTTGACGAGATGCGTCGCAAGGGTTTGCTAAGCCGTCTCGATCTTGCCTTCTCACGCGACCAGACCGACAAGATCTATGTGCAGGATCGCATGCGTGAGCATGGCGCTGAGCTATGGTCGTGGCTGGAAGCGGGTGCGCATTTCTATGTTTGCGGCGACGCGAGCCGCATGGCGAGAGATGTCGACGCCGCGCTCAAGTCTGTCGTTGCCCGACAGGGTGGCATGAGCGACGAAGAAGCCCAGGAATACGTCAGTGCGCTGGTCAGGGACAAGCGTTATGTGCGGGACGTTTATTAAGTCCCGCACGGTCCGCCGCGCGTGAGGACAGAGGCAACCCGGCTAGCCGCGCAACTGTTGCGCCGCGATGTCCTCGAGCGATCTCCCGCGCGTCTGCACGCCCATCAGCACGACCGCCGCCGCACCGATCAACAGCACGAACGTGGTCGCCCCGAACACACCGGGAAAGCCCAGCAGCGGATACACATACCCGACGAGGATAGGGGCGGCGATTGCGCCGAGCCTGCCTACTGATGAAGCCAGGCCCACGCCGGTCGTGCGGACATCGGTAGGAAAAACTTCGGGCGTGTAGGCATAAACGCCCGCATACGTACCGTTCATGAAGAACGACAGCAGCACGCCGGACGCCATGATGCCGCCGTCGCTGCGGGTGAGCGCAAGGCCAAGCGCGGAGATTCCTCCCAGCACCATGTACGACGCAATGGTCGCCTGCCGGCCGATCTTTTCGTTGAGCCATGCGCCCGAGAAATAGCCCGGTATCTGCGCGATATAGATCACGAGCGAATACGAAAAGCTGCGCGTGATCGTCATGCCGTTCTGCACGAGCAGACTGGGAATCCAGGTGAAGAACGCGTAATAACTGAACGTGATCGACAGCCACATGAGCCACGTCATGGTGGTGATGCGCGCAAGCTTGCGCGACCACAACGCCTTCACGTTCGCGAACGCCGAAGCACGCTCAGCAGCAACGGGAACCTCTGCTGCGGCGGCGGCATCGGTTTCCGGCAGGGGTTCCAGTTTCACGCCAGCCGCCATCAACTCGGCCTCCGCCTTTGCGACGATTGCCTCGGCTTCGGCGTGCCGCCCGCGCGCCACGAGCCAGCGCGGCGATTCGGGCAACGCACGCCGCCACCACAGCAACATTACGATCGGCAGCGCGGTGATCACCATGACCACACGCCACGCATTCGGTGCAAGCGGGATCACGAAATAACCGAGCAGCGCAGCCGCGACGAAGCCGAATGAGAAGAAGCCGGCGAGACTGCCCGTGAATGCACCGCGATACCGCCGCGCGACGAACTCAGACAAGAACGGCGCAACGATCGCGCTCTCCGCGCCCGTACCGAGTCCGGCGACAATCCGTGTCGCCAGAAAAAACGGCCAGTCGTGGGCCGTTGCGCTGGCGAGCGACGCGACGCAGTAGATCACCAGCGCGAGCATCATCACGCGCCGCCGCCCGATCAGGTCGCCGAGAATTCCGGCGAGCATCGCACCGAGGAAATAGCCGATGAACGTGCCGCTGCCAAGCACGCCCGTCTGCACGCTGCTGAGCGACCACTGCGTGCGCAGCACCGGCAGCAGGAACGCGAGCACGGCGGCGTCCATGGCGTCGAAGGTGTAGCCGAGACCGCCCATCAGCAGCAAGCGTCGATGAAATGACGAGAACGGCATGCGTTCTATACGGGCGGAAATCGTCGACATGGGTAACGCACCTCGCTGGCAGAAAGGGACGGTGAATGTTGAACGGCCGAGGCTCTGGGTTTAAGCGTGCTCGAGTTCGTCGAAGTGGATGTGGCCACCTTTCATCACGAACGGAATGTGCTCGCCCTGACCGAGCAGGCAGTCGATGGAGCGCAGCGGATTGCCGTCCACTACGAGCACATCGGCGAAGGCGCCCGGCATGATGCGGCCGAGTTTGTCGGTCATGCCGAGCACTTCGGCGCCGATCAGCGTCGCGCTTGCTATTGCTTCCGCGGGTGACAACACCTCGGCCCGCAGCCGGAATTCATCGCTCTGCAGACGCTGCGATTCGCCGAGCAGATCGGTGCCGAAGCCCATGCGCACGCCCGCGCGTTTCATGATCTCCAGGGACCGGAGGCCGGCTTCATGCACGTCGGCCACCTTCGCCAGGCTTGCTTCGGGCAGGCCGTATTTCCCGCCTTCGCTGGCGAGCGCCTCATAAGTGATGAGCGTGGGGACCACGAAGGCATTGTGTTCCGCGATCAGGCGCGCAGTGGCGTCGTCGATGAGATTGCCATGCTCGATCGTGCGCACGCCGCAGCGCACCGCGCGTGCGATGGCATCGGGCGTATAAGCGTGGGCCAGCACGTAGGTCTGACGGCCGCGGGCCTCGGCGACGATCGCGCGGATCTCGTCCTCGGAATATCCCCACGCGCCGACGGGATCGGTCGGCGAGGCAACCCCTCCTGACGCCATGATCTTGATCTGGTCGGCGCCCATCTGTAGTTCCTCACGAACGGCGCGGCGCACTTCGTCCACACCGTCCGCTACCCGCGTCAGCGCACCGACGCGTACGCAGCAGCCGCAAGGTGCGTCGGGTGGCATGAAGTCGCCGCGGGTGCGCATGTCGCCGTGACCGCCCGTCTGGCTCAGCGCGCGGCCTGAGACGAACATGCGTGGGCCTTCTGCCAGCCCGGCCTCCACCGCTTGCTTGAACGGATAACCCGCGCCGCCGGCATCGCGGATGCTGGTGAACCCTCGCCGCAGCATGGCGCGCATCAAGGGTACGGCGCGCAGCGTGACCAGTACGTTGGGCAAGGTCGCCACGCGCGGCAGGTTGAACTCGACCGCGATCACATGTACGTGGAGATCGATCAGGCCGGGCATCAGCGTCTTGCCTTTCAAATCGATCACACGAGCGCTGGCGGTCTTGATCGGCCGATCTGAGACTTCCTTGATTCGCCCATCCTCGACCAGCACCTCGTGACCGGGCAGTAGTTCGGGCTGCAACGGGTCCAGCAGCGCGCCGTTGCGAAACAACACCGACGTCATCGCGACTCTCCTGAGAAGGTTGAATCTGGCCGCGTGGACTGCAGGGATGGACGCGCCAGCTTGCTTGACTGCACGAGCAGCAAACTATACGCCGCGCTCAGGCGAGCACGCTAGTGCGTCATTAATGAGGGATGGCTTGCCGCCATGATCCGGGGGCGAGCGGCGAGCGGCTAACGCAGCGCTTATGCGGTCAGCTTGTTATCGGCGGGTATTGAAACGGCCGAGAATCGCGTGCGGATGCGCTTGCGCATGGGTTCTTCGTAGAACCTGAAGATCAGCAGGCTTGCGACGACGGCGAACAGCATCGCGATCCAGCCATTCGATTGTCTGAATCCCGCGATATACGCGAGATAGGCAATGGGCACGTGAATGAGGTAAAGCGAATAACTTGCTTCGCCCAGCCTCACAAGTGACCGCTGATTCAGGAAGTTGATCACAGGGCGGTCGAGCAGCGCCAGCCCCAGAATCAATGCAGCGAACCACGGCGAGTCGAGATAGAACGCGGGAGAAACCGGACGCCAGAGCGCGAGAACCGTCAAGGCGATCAACGAACTGCCGACGAGCTTGATACCCAGAGCGTGTCGGTTCACGCCTTGTTCGCGCAATCGATGAAACAGGATCGCGGCATAGACACCAACGACGAATTCGAACAGGCGCGTGAGTGGAAGGCCGACGACGAGAAATCCGCTGCGCGATAGCGGCAGGAAAGTTTGCAGGAACACAATCCATAGTCCCTGCATCAGGAAGAAGCCGATGCAAGCGAAGCTCAGCCATGCCAATTGCATGGACATCATCTTGCGCAGCATGAGCGGGAACATCGTGTAGAAAAAAGCTTCGCACGAAACGCTGTCTGACGGGCCGTTCCACGGCTGGTTCACGGCGGCAAACGGGAACCATGCATTCAGCAACAGCAATTGGCAGACCAGACTGGCGGCGAGCGATAAATACGCCGGATTCTTAAGCGCGTACCACTGCATTAACAACGACCGGTCATCGGAGTTCAACAAGTACAGTGTGGTTGGCACACACAGCGCGAGGCCGAGCAATACGACTGGATAGATGCGTGCAAACCGCGCCTGGTAAAACGATCTTGCGCCCTTGGCGGCCAGTTGATCGCGGTAAGTGAAGGTGAGGATAAAGCCGGACAACACGAAGAACAACGAAACCGCGGGACGGCCGCCATCGACGAAATCAAAGATCTGAGAGGGCAGCTTGAGTAAGCCAAGTTCTGAGTAATGCGAAACAACGACGGTGATCGCCGCGAGGAAGCGGATGCTGGTCAACGCAGGTAGCGACCCGCCAGATTGATTTATTGGCGCATGCACTGTTTCCTCCCGTTTCACCGTTTTCGCAGGGTATCACCGCGTGCGCGGAATCAATTACCTGGAGCGCTTGCACGGCGCAATTGGCGGACTGCGACTTTAGTTTGGCGGCTTTCAACGCGATCGCGGCGCCTGGTCAACAAGCATTGAAATGATCCTACAATCGTTCTTCAGACGATTCAGGCCGCGCTACTAGCCGCGCTGGCGTATCGCTATCATTACGGCGACAGGCAACGTCTTGGCGACGCCGCCGTTTGATCGATCAACCCAGGACCGAGCCACGCGTTCGCTGGCGCTAAAAAAGGAGACCCTTCATGGGTAGCATGGACGTTGTACAGACAGAGCGCGCGAGCGAAATCGCAAAGCGCGTTGAGGAATTCGTGCGCACGGTCGTGGTCCCTTACGAGCGCGATCCGCGTTGCGGCAGTCATGGCCCGAGTGAAGAACTGGTGCGCGAACTGCGAAGCAAGGCGCGGGCTGCGGGCGTGCTTACGCCGCATATTCTTCCCGGAGGCGACCATCTCACGCAGCTTGAAACCGCAACCGTCCTGAAACGATCGGGCTTATCGCCGCTTGGCCCGGTTGCCGTGAATACCGCCGCACCGGACGAAGGCAACATGCTTCTGATCGGCAAGATAGGCACCGCGGCGCAGAAGAAACGTTTCCTCGCGCCGCTCATAGCGGGCGATGCACGCTCTGCGTTCTTCATGACCGAACCCGCCGCCGATGGCGGCGCGGGCTCCGATCCTTCCATGCTTCAGACCACGGCCAGACGCGATGGCGATCATTGGGTTATCGATGGCACGAAGGCCTTTATCACGGGTGCTGAAGGGGCGTCGGTCGGCATTGTGATGGCACGCAGCAACACGGGCGAGGACGGGGACGAGAAGGTCAGCGCCACCATGTTCCTCGTCGACTTGCCGCATCCCTCCATCCGCCTTGAACGAATTCTCGACACCATAGACAGTTCCATGCCCGGTGGTCACGCGGTGGTGCGCATCGAAGGCTTGCGTGTGCTGGACGACCAAGTGTTGGGAGCCGCGCACGAAGGCTTCAAATACGCGCAGATCAGGCTGTCGCCCGCGCGACTGTCGCATTGCATGCGCTGGCATGGTGCGACCACGCGCGCGCATGAGATCGCCACGCAATACGCCTGCACGCGCCGCGCATTCGGCAAGTTGCTGATCGATCATGAAGGGGTGGGGTTCATGCTCGCGGAGAACGCGATTGATTTGCAGCAGGCGGAATTGATGATCGACTGGTGCGCAGCCGTACTCGATGGCGGTTCGCTTGGCACCTCTGAAAGCTCGATGGCGAAGGTCGCGGTGGCCGACGCGCTGTTTCGGGTAGCCGACCGCTGCGTGCAGGTCATGGGCGGCACGGGCGTATCGCGCGATACGGTCGTTGAGCAAGTGTTCCGCGAGATTCGTGCGTTCCGTATCTACGATGGCCCGACTGAAGTACACAAGTGGTCGATCGCGAAGAAGATCAAACGCGACACGCTTTCAGGGCTTCACGGTGCGTAGTGGTCGTTCAAGCCCCGGCTTGCTGCGAGAGCCGGAGCTTGAACCTTGCAAAACCGCTCGTCGTGTTTCAGCCGTTCTGCGTGCTGCTCTTGTAGCTTCCGCCGCCGGCGAATCCCTTGAGGATCAGCATCAAATGGAAGTAGAGACGTTTGCTGAGCCCGTAGTTGTACGCATACAGATGGGCGAGTGCGATGCTGAGACCCTGCATGGGTTGATGATTGCGGGCGTACACCGACACAACAATCGGCACGATCCGCTTGAGCGCCAGTTCGCGCGCTGACTCAAGGCTGCTGTCGAGCTTGAGCGACTTGAGAAAGTCGTAGGCCAGTACCGCCGCGGCCGTGGTCGAGCGCGCGCTAGTCAGGGTGATCGATACGTCCGTCTTCCGGCAAAACGACACGTATTCCTTGAGGTAATAAACCTTCCTGGCGGCAAGACAGATTTGCGCGCCAAACACGAAGTCGCAACCGATGCCGTATTGTTTTTTATAGCCGATTTTCTTGACCAGATCCGCGTTGGCGAGCCAGCCGTTGTTCGGCATCATCTGGATCAGGCCAGTGCGTCCCGGATTGGGTTGCAGGCCGGCTGCGGCTTCCGTGCGGTAGTAAGCTGAATTGAGCTGGCAGCTGCCTTCAATGTCGACGCGTCCGGCGTTATCCATTTGATACTGGTCGCCGAATGCAATGTCGAGGTCCGGGTGCAGATTCCACGCGGACAGCAGGCGTTCGATGCAATCGGTCTTGAGCGCATCGTCGTCGTGAATCAGGAGAATTTTATCGCCGGTGGCACGCTTGAAGAGGCTGGCGACATTGTCTGCCTGCCCGAGCGGCGGTTCATTCTTGACGTAGGAAATCCGCGTTTCGTGGAGATACGTTGTATCGATCAGGTTGCGCGTGCGGGTATCGCTGGAATCGTCGCCAATGACTATTTCAATGTTCGTGTGCGTTTGGGCCAGGCACGATGCAAGCGATTCCATGAGCAGCTCGGGTCTGTTGCACGTTGGCAGGCAAATGGAGATCTTCGTCTGTCGCATCATGTTCTCACCGTGGGCTGAAGGGTTGGATCGATCGGGCGCATTTGGGCTAAACAACGAAAACGCGGCCTGGGATATAGACAGAAAGACTGGGTAAGGAGCGCGTCGTTGTTGGTTTTATACGGTTGCGCATTTATTTCGTCAACGCGATTAAATGACGATGAAAGGAAACCGATTTATTTTTATTTTTTACCCGGCAAACACTTAAGAAGACGCGGTAATTTCATCAGACGATTAGGGTTTTCACGGATTTTAATCACGTGGACAAGCGCTCAAATGCACTGTCATCGGCATTCGAGGCGCTTAAGGAATCAGCAGAAATAGCGGTTTATTCGCCTTCGAGGTTGTACCCGCTAAACCCCATGAACGCGGACAAGCGCCCGGCCATCTCGCCGACCATCCGGCAGACTTCGTCGAACTCGGGATTGACCTTTTTATCGATCCGCTCGAGATACGGCACGTTGACCGCCGCAATTGCATCGCCGCTGCTTCCGATCACGGGGAACGCCACATTGGTCACACCGCGCATCTGCCGACTGGGCACGATCTCATGCCCGGCCGCGCGAATCTCATCGAGCAGCGCAAGCAAAACCGCCGGCTCGACATCGTTCTCGCCTTCCACGCGCGTATGGGCCGCGAGCATCCTCTCCCGTTCGGCGATGTCGCGAAAAGCCAGCAATACGTGGCCCGACGAGGTATCGGTCAGTCCCATCACGGCGCCGACTTTCAACCCGAACGACCATCGTTCGGGACTATCGACCTGGGCGATGACAGCGACCCGGCCGCTGTTATAAATCGACAGATGGCACGACTGCCGCGTCATGTTCGCGAGATCGCGCAGGAGCGGCAGCGCCATGGCGGTCAGCGATCGAATAGGCTGCTGCCTGTGCGCCATTTCGAACAGCTTGAGCGTCAGCGTATAGCGGTCGTTATGATCGCCTTGCACATATCCGCGACGCTCGAGCGTCACGACCATGCGGAAGATTTCGCTCACGGTGCGGCCGAGTTTCACCGACAGTTCGTTGAGCGTGTAACCCTCGGCGGTGTCGACGAGGACGTCGAGAATATCGAGTCCTTTCTCGAGCGCGGGCGCGGTGTAGCGCGGGCTGTCGGCGTTCTCGTCGGACGCATTCCGGGAAGGCTTCAGAACTGTATTCATGGCGATGTAATGATCGAAAAGGAACGCGTCGCGATCAAGGTAAGCCGGGCGGTCAAAGCGCGCGATCCCGGTTGGCGATACGCGCCGGCAAGCCGAACAGAATCAACAGCGCGGCGAGGATCAATACCGCCGCAATGGCGTAGAGACCGCCTGACGGCACGCCGGTGATATCGACTACTTTGCCGACCAGATACGGACTGATGATGCCGCCGAGATTCCCAATGGAGTTGATCAACGCGATGCCACCGGCCGCGGCCGTGCCGCTCAGGAATGCAGGCGGCAAGGTCCAGAACACGGGCAGGCAGCCGATCGCGCCGACCGCGGCGATCACGAGCGAGATCATGGCAAGCGTAGTGTCGTGAGCGAAATACGCGCTCAGCATATAGCCGATGCCACCCACGCCAACCGCCAGCCCGAGGTGCCAGCGACGCTCTCCGTGCCGGTCCGAACTCTTGCCCAGCGCCACCATGCCGATGCCCGCCGCCGCATACGGAATCGCGGTCAGGAGACCGATTGTCATCGGACTGGTGATGCCGGTGTTCTTGATCAGTTGCGGCATCCAGAACGTCAGGCCATAGAGCCCCATCAGCATGAAGAGATAGATCAGCGAGAGCAGCAGCGTGCCGGGCTGACGCATGGCGTCGATGAATTTGTGCGACGTGCCGTGGTCCTCGCGGTCCAGATTGGTTTGCAGCACGGCCTTCTCTTCGGCACTGAGCCACTTGGCGCTGGCGATGCGGTCATCGAGAATAGCCAGCACCAGCAAGCCAAGCAGGGCGGTCGGTAAACCTTCGAGCAGGAACAGCCATTGCCAGCCCGCCAATCCCCCGAGACCGGCGAAGCGCGTCATGATGAAGCCCGACAAAGGTCCGCCGATCACGCCTGAAATCGAGATCGACGTCATAAAAAGCGCATTGATACGCGCTCGCCGCTTGGCGGGAAACCAATACGTGAAATACAGGATGATGCCCGGCAGAAAACCCGCTTCTGTCGCGCCAATAACGAAGCGCAACACATAGAACCACGTTTCCGATGTGACGAACATCATCGCGGCCGAGGCGATACCCCACGAGATCATGATGCGCGCGATCCAGACGCGCGCGCCGACGCGGCTCAGGATCAGGTTGCTGGGAATCTCGAAGATGAAATAACCCACGAAGAAGATGCTGGCGCCGAAGCCGTACGCCGCGTTGGAGAGCCCGAGATCGCCCTGCATTTGCAGCTTGGCGAAGCTGATGTTGACGCGATCGAAGTAGGCGAAGATGAAGCAGACGATCAGCAACGGCACGATCCGCCACACGGCCTTGCGATACGCATTTTCCTCGAACGCAGCGGCGGCTTCCGGGCTCGCCGCTAGCGGAATCGATCCTGACATGGAGGGTCTCCTCTTGTCTGTCGTTGTTATGTTTTTTGACGTTAGTACGGTATGCGAATCAATTGATCTTAATTCGACCAGCCGCCGTCGATCATGTGAATCGCGCCGGTGGTGAACGCGGACTCATCGGAGGCGAGATACGTCACCAGCGCGGCGACTTCTTCCGCGCGCCCGACCCGGCCGATAGGCTGACGCGCGACGAACGCGGCGCGGACCTGTTCTTCGTCCAGATGCGACGCAGCGGCCTGGCTTGCGATCCGGCCACGCAGCGACGGCGATTCAATCGTGCCTGGACAAATCGCGTTGCAACGAATGGCCTGACCCACGAAGTCGGCGGCTACGGCCTTCGTCAAACCGATCACGGCCGCCTTCGAGGCGCCATAAACAAAACGGTTCGGCACGCCTTTCACGCTGGACGCCGCTGAGGCCATATTGATGATCGATGCCCCTTTGCCTGCGTCGATCATGGCGGGGAGGAACGCGCGAATGGTCCGGTACATGGCCTTGACGTTCAGGTCGAAGCTGAAATCCCAGTCCTTGTCCGTGCATTTCAGGATGTTGCCGTCATGGACGTAGCCGGCGCAGTTGAACAATACGTCGAGCGGGCCGGTCTTCGCAGCGAAGGCGTCGACATCGGCGGAATCGAGCACGTTCAGGCGCGCGGTGCGCAAGGTGGAGCCTTCTCCTGCGTCGCGGGCGAGTTCAGCGAGCGCACTTTCGTCGATATCGGTGGCCCAGACGTGGGCGCCCTCGGCGGCGAGCATGAGCGCGGAAGCCCGTCCGATGCCTTTGCCGGCAGCCGTCACCACGATGTTTTTGCCTTCGACACGCTTGACCATTGATGCTCCTTTTCCGGTTGTTGGTCCCGCCGATGCGGTGTCCCGCATGGGTTTAGTGTCGAATTTTCACATATGAAAAGGATTTTTATAAGTGAAGGTAAACGCTGAGATTGGGTGGAAAGCGCCTCGAAAGGCGTCTTTGCCCGTGCCGGAGCGGACGAGGCAAGGTTTTGCAGGCGCGAGCGAAAATCGCCGTGCGAACGAAAACCACCGCCCGTGATACCGTTCCCCTTTTTCCAGCCAGGAGACGGCCATGCCGACCGGACGAGTAAAGTGGTTCAGCGATGCAAAGGGTTTCGGTTTCATCACCCCCGACGACGGCAGCGAAGAGCTGTTCGCCCATTTTTCGGAGATCAAGACTGAAGGTTTCAAGTCCTTGCTGGAGAACCAGAAGGTGAGCTTCGATATAGGCCAGGGCCCCAAGGGCAAGCAAGCGTCGAACATCCAGCCTGCTTGAATCGCGGGTTGGCATCGGTTGGAAGCGGACAGCAGTGCGCTTGGGCTAGCGGATCGTCGTGCAAGGTTTTGAACCAGCCCCGCACGACGCACGCGGCGCATCGTTATCCCACGTGTTGTTCCGGATGCCGCAGCCGCGAATTATTGCGCCCATAAAAGAAGTAGATCACGAGCCCGATCACCAGCCAGACCACCAGCCGCATCCAGGTCACGAGTGGCAGGCCGGTCATCAGGAGCACGCAAAACAGGATGCCGAGAATGGGTATGACGGGCACCCCCGGCACACGAAACGGCCGGTTCGCACCCGAGTCGCTGCGCCGTAAATAGATCACCGCACCGCACACCAGGACAAAGGCGAACAGCGTCCCGATGCTCACCATCTCGCCCAGCACGCTGATCGGCGTGAATGCTGCGACGATCGCAACAACAGCGCCAATCATGGTCTGGCTGAGGTGAGGCGTCTTCAAACGCGGATGAACCCGCGCGAACAATCCCGGCAGCAACCCATCTTGCGACATCGTGAAGAAAATGCGGCTCTGTCCGTACAACAGCACGAGGATCACGGTCGTCAGACCGGTCAGCGCACCGACCTTGATGAGGATCGAAAACCAGGTGAGGCCGATTACATCCACGCCCTTTGCAATCGGGTCGGGCACATTCAACTCGCCATAAGGCACGAGTCCTGTCAGCACACCCGCCACCGCGATATACAGGATCGTGCAGATCACCAGCGAACCGAGAATGCCAATAGGCATGTCGCGCTGCGGTTTTTTCGCTTCCTGGGCACACGTCGATACCGCATCGAAACCGATGAATGCAAAGAACACTACCGCGGAGCCACGGAGGATCCCGCTCATGCCGAAGTTGCCGAACTCGCCGGTGTTCGCCGGGATGAACGGATGCCAGTTCGCGGGATGCACGAAGAACACGCCGAGCGCGAGAAACGCCACGACGACAAATAGCTTGATAGCGACCATGACGTTGTTGAGCCGTGCCGACTCCTTGGTCCCCATCACCAGCATGAGCGTCAGGATCGCGATGATGAAGACGGCCGGCAGGTTGACCATGCCCGCCACCGACGTGCCGTCGGCAAGCTTCACCATGGTGCCGGGCGCGGCGGCCAGCGTGGATGGGAGGGATATGCCTACGTTATGCAGCAGGCTGACGATATAACCCGACCATCCGACCGCAACGGTGGCCGCGCCCATCGCGTATTCGAGGATCAGGTCCCAGCCGATGATCCACGCAAACACTTCGCCCAATGTGGCATACGTGTAGGTGTAGCTGCTGCCGCAGACGGGCAGCATGGCTGCGAGTTCGGAATAACACAGGCCGACAAACGCACATGCAATCCCGCCCAGTATGAACGACAGGATGATGGCCGGTCCCGCGAACTGCGCGGCGGCCGTGCCTGTCAGCACGAAGATGCCGGCGCCGATGATGGCGCCAATGCCCATTGCAGTGATGCTGAGCGCGCCCAGTGTCTTGGCCAGGGGGCGCTCGCCGCCGTCAGCACTCTTGACGATATCGGCAACGGATTTCCGCGCCATGTAACTCGTGTCAGCCATGATATGTCGCCTCAGTCGTACGTTGGTAGGCACGAGTTGAACCGGACGCATTGCCCGGTTCAACTTGCGGATCACTACGAAAAACGCTTGATGCAAGACGACTCACTGCCAAGAGTGAATGACGTTGACGGATTGAGTCTATGCCGAATGAAATTGATTGTGAAGCCGTGCAATTACCCGATCTTGCACCGGGCAGGATGCAAGATCGGCGTGGCATGCGGAGTGCTACCGGAGAGGTTTGATCATCGCGCGAGCACGCGATGTCGATGGTTTTACGGCAATATAACGCTCATCAAACGCATGCGCGTCAGTGCTTGCGGCGCTCGCGTACTGCAGCGGCAAGTGTTTGCAGGACCGGTTCGGTTTGTGTCCAGGCGAGGCAGGCATCGGTGATGGAAACACCATGACGCAGTGGTACACCGGGCTTTAGATCTTGCCGGCCTTCTTCCAGATGGCTTTCGATCATCACGCCGATAATGCGCCGGTCACCGCCACTCAGCTGCCGCGCGATGTCCTGTCCCACATCGATTTGACGCAGATGCGACTTGCCCGAATTGGCATGCGAGCAATCGATCATCACCTGCTCGCGAAGTCCGACTTCCTTGAGTGCGGCGCATGCGGCTGCCACGCCTTCGCTATCGTAATTCGGTCCCTTCTTGCCGCCGCGCAGGATGACGTGCGCGTCCGCGTTGCCACGCGTTTCGAAGATCGCGGCCATGCCCATCTTGGTCATGCCCATGAACGCGTGGCTTGCATGCGCCGCGACGATTGCGTCTGCCGCGATCTGCACGCCGCCGTCGGTGCCGTTCTTGAAACCGATCGGGCAGCTTAGTCCTGAAGCCAGTTGCCGATGGCTTTGGCTCTCCGTCGTTCGTGCGCCGATAGCGCCCCACGCAATCAGATCCGCGATGTATTGCGGGCTCAGCAAGTCGAGAAACTCGGTGCCCGTCGGCAAGCCGATGCTGCTGATGTCGAGCAGCAACTGGCGCGCGCGGCGCAGGCCTTCATTGATACGAAACGTGCCGTCGAGAAGCGGGTCGTTGATATAACCCTTCCAGCCCACGGTGGTCCTTGGCTTTTCGAAATACACGCGCATCACGATCAGCAGGTCGTCGCGCAGTTCGTCAGCGGCGGCCTTCAGGAGGTTTGCGTATTCGAGTGCCTGGTCATGGTCGTGAATCGAGCACGGTCCGACGACGGCGACCAGCCGGTCGTCGCGGCCTTGCAGGATGTCGGCTATTTCAACGCGGCTCTTTTCGACCAGCGTCTGCACGCTGAGCGGAACGGGCAGATCGTCTTGCAGCAGCGCGGGGGAAATCAGCGGACGGACCGCACCGATGCGAACGTCGTCGATGCGGGTCGTGTCTTGCGTCGAGTCGGCACGGCCGGCCTCCTGGTCGTGATATGGGTTGTCGAGGCGGCTCATGGGGTGGTTCTCCGGAAACAGGGTGACAGCTTGGGATTATCGCATTTGGGCCGTGGTTTTTGGACGTGGCCGGATCTGGGGGAAGTTCGCTCGCGCGCGGGTTTCGCAGAATCCCAAGCTATTTGTAGTCGCGACCGATAGCCAAGCGGCTTTTCTTTAAATACTAAGCAATCTCCGGTTCAAAATCTCTTCGAGATCTTGAGCCTGTCCGCAGATCACGTGAATATATATTTCGTGATTCGTGATTTCGTAGATGATTCGTTGCTGACTGGTTAAGACTTGTCTATATCGATCTGGATAGTCGAGCAGTTCTGGAGGACGGGAGCCTGACAAGGGAAAATCCTCCAACTGAAAAATTTTATTTTTCAGTTGTGTCTTGATCTCGTTCCAGGTTCCACTCGGCTTATGTTTGATGACGTACTCTCGCAGATCGGCCAGGTCTCTCTTGGCCGAGTCGAGGACGATAAGATTCATTCGTTATCCTCTTCGTCAAGTCGATCTAGTTCGGCAAAGACGTCGGTTGCCGGCGAGACCTTACCTTCGGCAATCTCCTTTTGGCCCAATGCCAGAATGCGGAGGAGGGCGTTCGTTTGGCGTTGCCGCTCAAATGTATAGATGTCCTGCACAACGAGCTTTGCTTCCCCATTTTGGGTAATGATCAAAGGCTCATGTGTTTCAGTAAGTTCAGTCACAATCCGCGCCGCATCACTTTTGAGGTAACTGATAGGTTTGATATTCGAGAGCTTCATGTGCGGCCTCGTCGGTGTCGTTAACGTAAGACTGAATATGGACTAAATTTAGTCTTGTGTCCACAAGCTGTCGATAACCGCCCTTTCGCCTTTTGCGACAGTCGCTAACAGGCGACAAACCTTGACGCACTGCAAAAACCAGCCTATAACCATCCCATTGGATGGAAATGGGATGGTTATGACGATGCAAAAAGTTGAAGTACTCAGGCCGAAGGGCGGTGAGACGGAGAAGATCACGATCAATCTGGGTCCTATCGACCTGGGGCAGATCGACTTGCTGGTGGAAGAAGGGTTTTATTCCAACCGCACGGACCTGATTCGCACGGCGATCCGCAATCAACTGGCGACACACGCGCAGGTCGTGAACGAAACGGTGACGCGGCGCGCGCTGGTGCTGGGTATGCAGCACTTTTCGAAGCGCGATCTGGAAGCAGCGCGTGCGGCGGGCGAGCGGTTCGACATTCAGGTGCTGGGGCTCGCCAGCATTGCAGCGGACGTGTCTCCCGAACTGGCGCTCGAGACGATCGCCTCGATCGTCGTGCTCGGCGCCTTTCATGCATCGCCTGCGGTTAAAGCCGCGCTGGCTAGCCGGATTGCTTAGCGATAGTTACAGAATACAGCTGCAAGGAATAACTGGAAAAGACAATGAAACTCGACGAAGGATTCCTGCATTCCATGCAGGATGCAATGAAGCTGCTGCGCACCCGTGGTCCGCAGGAAGCGGCCGCAGCGCTGCAGCGCGTGCTTGGGCGGCAGGCGAGGCACGTGCCTCCTTCACCGCAGGGTGATGCTCCCGCTGTTCAACAGCCCGGCACATTTACAACGCATACGTTTGCGAACGCCGCCGGTCATCGGACCTACAAGCTGTACGTGCCGAAGCACCATAGCGGCCAGCCGTTGCCGCTCGTGGTGATGTTGCATGGCTGTACGCAGGACGCCGACGACTTCGCCGCAGGCACGCAAATGAACGCGCTGGCGGAGCGGGATGGATGCATCGTGGTATATCCGGTGCAGCTGCAGAGGGCCAACACATCGAAGTGCTGGAACTGGTTCAAGCCAGCCGATCAGCGGCGCGACAGCGGCGAGCCGGCGCTGATCGCAGGCATTACGCGTGAAGTCATGACGAAACACGCCGTCGATCCGGCGCGCGTATTTGTGGCCGGTTTATCGGCGGGCGGGGCGATGGCCGCCATCATGATCCGAGCGTATCCGGATCTTTATGCTGCGGCGTGCGTGCATTCCGGGTTGGCCGCGGGTGCGGCGCACGATCTGCCGTCGGCGCTGGCGGCCATGCGAGGGGGAAAGGCGCCGCACGCCCGTAGCGTCGAAGCACCGAAGCGTCCGTTGATCGTTTTTCACGGCGATGCCGACGCGACCGTGCACCCATCGAACGCGGCTGAGTTGTTGCGCGGTTTCGGCGATCAGGCGATCGTATTCGACGAGGCCTCTCATGTCGAAGCGGGCAAGCGCACCAGCACGGTGGAGCGGATGAAATCGGCGGAGGGTGTCGACGCGGAGTTGTGGCTCGTCCACGGCGCGCCGCATGCCTGGTCGGGCGGTAGTGCGTATGGTTCGTACACCGATGTAACTGGTCCCGACGCGAGCGCGGCAATGATGCATTTTTTCCTCGATCACCCGTTGCAACGTTGACCGGTAAGGCCTTCCAAGGGGACGAAAATCATGAGTGAACACGCAAGCGAACGCGATATGGCGCTGTTGCGCGAGGTTATCGCGTTGTCGGAGAAGTCAAAGCGCGATGGGCGCCATCCGTTCGCTGCGCTTATCGCCGATGAAAACGGTCACGTGGTTGCGCGCGCGGGAAACAATTCGATGCCGCCGCAGGGCGATCCGACCCAGCACGCTGAGCTGCGCGCGGCAGCGCAGGCGGCGAAAGACTTGTCGCCGGAGCAATTGCTGAAGTGCACGCTTTACACGAATGCCGAGCCATGCTGCATGTGCTCGGGCGCGATCTACTGGTGCAACATCGGCCGCGTGGTCTATGCAATGTCCGAGCGGCGCTTGCTGGAGATTACCGGCGATCACCCCGAGAACCCGACGTTCTCGTTACCTTGCCGCGATGTTTTCGCGCGAGGGCAAAGGACAGTGAGTGTGGTCGGACCGCTTATAGAAGATGAAGCCGCGGTCGTGCATGAAGGGTTTTGGACGCGTGAATAACGTGCGCTACGGACCTGACGAAACCGGAGACAAGGGCCATGCAAATGGCCCCTTCACTCAACTCGACACTCAAGCCGGCAGCGAAAAACTCCCGATTGCTTCACGCAGCACATCGACCTGATCCTTCAGCGAATGCGCCGCCGCCGCCGCTTCTTCGACCAGCGCGGCGTTCTGCTGCGTCACCTGATCCATCTCACCTACCGCGCGGTTCACCTGCTCGATACCCGCGCTCTGTTCATTCGAAGCGTGGCTGATTTCATCGAGGATCTTGTTCACGCGGCGCACCGAACTCACGATTTCGCTCATCGTTGCACCGGCGTTTGATACTAGCGACGCGCCTTCCTTCACCGTTTCCGTCGACGTCCCGATCAGTGCCTTGATCTCCTTCGCCGCCGTCGCCGAGCGTTGTGCAAGACTGCGCACTTCCGCGGCCACTACCGCAAACCCGCGTCCTTGCTCACCGGCGCGCGCTGCTTCCACAGCCGCGTTCAGCGCCAGGATGTTGGTCTGAAAAGCGATCCCGTCGATCACGCCGATAATGTCGCCAATCTGCTTCGAGCTTTCCGTAATGCGCGTCATGGTGTGAATAACCTGTTCGACCACGCCGCTGCCGCGTTGGGCCACATCGGCGGCTTCGCCTGCCAGCTTGGCGGCTTGCGTGGCGCTGTCGGCGTTCTGCTTCACGTTCGCCGTCATCTCGTCCATGCTCGATGCGGTCTGCACGAGCGCGGCGGCCTGCTGCTCGGTACGTTGCGACAGGTCGGTATTGCCCGCTGCAATCTCCGACGCCCCCACGTTGATGTTCTCGGTCCCGGTCCGTACGCGCGTGACGGTTTCCACGAGACCGCTCTGCATCTCGCTCAACGCGAACATTAGGCTATGAGAATCGCCGTCGGCAAGCGGGACATGCGTGGTCAGGTCGCCGCGTGCGATACGCTGCGCCGCGCCGACTGCAATCGCCGGATCGCCGCCGAGTTCGCGCTTGATGCTGCGTAACACCAGCAGCATCACCAGGGAGGAGAGCACGCCGAGCACGGCGGTAATCGCGAACCAGCGTAATGCGCTCGCGTAGAACGCGGCGTCGATGTCGTCGGTGTACATGCCGGTCACGATGAACCAGTCCCACGGCGTAAAGTGCTTGGCGAAACTCATCTTCGGCACGGGGGTGTCGCTGCCGGGCTTCGACCACATGTAGTGGACGAAGCCCCCTTCGGGCGAACTGGCGGCGTTGACAATGTTGACGAAGAGTTTGTTGCCTGCGGGGTCGGTGAAATTCGCGAAGTTATGCCCGTTCATGGCCGGCTTGATCGGATGCATGATCATCGTGGAGTTCGAATCATTGACCGAGATGTAGCCGTCCGTGCCGTAACGCATCGACCCGAGCACATCGAGAGCGCGCTTTTTCGCCTCGTCTTCGGAGATCGTCTTGTTCTCGGCGAGACTCTTGAAATGGGCCGTGGTGCTTATACCCTGGGCCACCAGCGCCTTCAACTGATCGCGCCGATCGTTCATTGTCGATGAGCGGCTTTGCCACGCCCCGATGATTCCGATCGCGACCAGTCCGAGCCACAGCACGGCGATCATCGACCCGAGCTTTTGATTCAACGTCATCTTTTTCATGTTTACCGCCGTCGCCTATTGTTGAATCGTCTGATTAATGTGCGGCGTCGGGCGCTGCCGAACGCGATGCCTGACTCCTTTACGGCAAAGCGGTGACGGAATGTAGGGGTGGGATAACCCTCGGGTAGGAAACGTAGTGGTTGTTTTTAACGCGTGAGGGTCGCGTTATTTGTCAGATGATAAGGCTGTGTGATCGCTCGCAACCGACATGTTCGGTTGCTCTGTATGAAGGAGCAACCGAACAGCAAGTCGTGTTACAGGCCGGCGCTCAGCTCATAGAATCAAAAACTGCTGCGGATACCGACGCGGCCGACCGCCTGTTTCTGATTGCCCGAAGGATTGAAGCCTGCGATCTGAGCAACCTGTGCATCGCCGGCTGCTTTCTGGAACACGCCCAGCACATATACCGATGTCCGCTTCGAAAGCGCATATTCAGCCGTCAGGTTGAACTGGTTGTATTTAGGCTGGCCGCCAGTCGCGTGATCGCGACCGGTGGTGTACGTGTAACCCGCGCCGATCGTAACCGCCGGTGTCGGATTGAAAAGACCCGACAACTCGTAGTTCTGGAACGTTGCGTCGTGTCCCGCGCTGCCTTGCTGGAAAATCGTATTCGTGAAATCCGCGAGCAAGCGCAGCGACGCGAGCACCTGATACGAAGCCCCAACTCCCAGCACCTTCTGCGCACGCGCGGCGGCCAGGAAGTCGCCATAGACCGCGTTGGTAAAGCCAGGATAGTTCTGGTAACCCTGCGTAGATACACCCGGATCGTTGATGCGCAGGTAACCGACGCCGGCGCTGACCGGCCCCGCTGCATATGTGGCGCCCGCGCTGAAAGTCGAGTTGTTAGAGAACTGTCCTGCGATACCGCCTAGCGAATAGAGTCCGCCGAAGGTGAACCCGGCAATCGTCGGGCTACGATATTTGATAGCGTTCGAGATGGGGAAACCATTGTCGGTGTTATCCATATCGTTCGGATGAGCGAAATAATAACCGCCGATATTGCCGTTAAGCGTATAAGGTTCGACGAAATCCACGACGGAGTCCCACTGGCGACCGAGCGTCACGGTGCCTGCTTGCTCGCTCTGAATCCCCACATACGCGTTGCGTGAAAACGCGAGACCGCCGCCAAGGCGTCCCGAGTTCAGGTCGAAGCCGCTTTCGAGGCGAAAGATGGACGACAGGCCGCCGCCCAGATCCTCGGAACCACGCACGCCCCAGCGGCTGCCTGCCGTTACGCCGGACGCAAGTTGATACAGATGATTACCTTGCACGTTGCTGACGATATCGACGCCGTCTTCCACAATCCCGTAGAGCGTGACAGCGCTCTGTGCCTGCGCTATGGAGGCGGTTGCCATGATCGGAATAATCGCTACAATTTTTTTCAACATATAAAATTCCGGTTCAGAGGGTTCGGGGATGGCTTGGTTTTTTTGAAGGAATACACTTAGTAGAACAAATGTAAAAAATCGAGTATTGGGTGCGTCAAATTCTTGTCCGTTCGATACTTGAAGCGTGACGTTCTACGCCATGGAAATCTTATTTCGGATAACTATTTATAGATGGAGAGGAATATTCAGAATTTCCGCTCAACACTCCAAGTCAAGCGATCAAACGTGTTATCGAGGCGGCTGGGGTAGGGGTACGGAGGGCAGCACCGTAGCGGCGTGTTCAGTACGCGCCGTTGCGACCCACAAGCCGCCCGGCGTCATGAACATGCCCGCGACTGTTCGCGTTTTCAGCCGGGATAACCGTGGAGCAAGGTCGCCGCCGCACGGAAGTCCGGAGTCAGCGGCCGGTCGCGGTCGAGAAACGCGACCTTGCCGCGCAGCGCGGTATAAAGACCCGCCGTGGCCGGCGACAACGTGAAGTCCGGTTGCTGCTGTTTGCGCAAATCGATAGCCTGGCCCGCATGAATCAGCTCGATACCCAGCAGCGTGAAGCTGTTGTCGATCTGCTGCTGCACGCGCTCCACCACGCGCGGCGCATTGGTGGCAATGTCTTCGATGTCGCCGGCTACAGGGAAGTAGTCCATGGATACCGGCATTGCCAGTTCCTTGTTCTCCATTGCCAGCGCGACCGGCGGTTTTTCCATCGCGCCAAACGCGTGTACGGTTTGATCGGTGCCGAGAAAACGCGACAAGCCGGTCAGGTGAGGGTCGTTGAGCTTGATGATACGTTGGGCCGACGCCAACGAGTTGTGCGCCAGGACAAGACCCGTCTCTTCGAACGACAACACCCATGGCAGCGGCTCGAAATTCGCGCTGGGCAGGACCGCACCGGTCACGCCGTTGACCTTCACGTAACCACGCGCTTCCTGCGCCCGCGTCGAACGTGGCGTGACACCTACGGCGACGCCGGGGTTGTCGTCGGATGAGTTGAGCTGGACGGTGAGCAACGCGCGCGTCTCGGTGTATACGCGGTCTTCTTCGCCCAGCAGATAGACACCCGAGCGGAAACTCAACGGATCCTGCAACGCGCGTTTGTCGTCATGGTTCCAGATGCTGCTGCCGGCCAGCAGCGTGCGAAGCTGGTTGCCCGCCTGAACCGTGTAAGGGAACGGACGCAGTCCGAGCGTGTCCTGGAGGAGCGGCGATACGTTGCCGTTAAACGCTTGCAGGCTCAACGCGTAGACCAGCTTCGACACCTTGAGCAGGCGGCCCATGTCGTTCAGCGCCAGCGCGGCCATGCCCGCCGAATATGCATTCGAGCTGAGGATTGCGAGTGCGTCCTTGCCGTAGGGCTTGATCGGCGTAATGCCTGCCGCGCCAAGCGCTTCAGCCGCGGTGATCTTGCGGCCCTGATAGTAGACATCGCCTTCACCGAGCATCGCCAGACCGACGTGGCTGAGGATCGTGATATCGGCTTCACCCAGCGAACCACCGGACGGCATGGCAGGCGTTACACCGCGATTCAGGAACTGCACGTACGTGTCCACTATGCTGGTCTGCACGCCCGCGCCGCCATCGAGCATCGCGTTCAAGCGCGCGGCCATCGCGGCACGCGCGGTGCGCACGTCCATGTCGGGTCCCACACTGCCCGAATGCGCGTGGATCAGGCCGACGTTGAAGCGCCCGGACGCGTCGATGATCTCCTGCGTGAGTTTGCCCTGCGCATCGACCATCTTGCGATCTTTGTTCAACCCGACACCGACTGTCAGCCCATAGATCTGCTGCCCGTCCTGAGCGGCTGCCAGCAGCACCGTATGCGCGTCTTCTACGCGCTTCATTGCAACCGGCGCAATACGAACAGCCTCGCCATCGGCAATACTCGCGATGATTTCAGGCGTCGCGGAACGACCGTCGAGCACGACATCGGCGAATGACAGAGAGGCATGAAGCAATGCGGCTGCGATGAGCGCGCATCGGATGGGTCGTAACATGGTTCGGTTTCCTTTCTTGTTTAATGTTGTGCTTGCCGGGGTAGGCAGACGATGGAAATCAACGCGACGATGCTTGCAGCCATGACGTACCAGGCGGGCGCAAATGCGTTACCCGTGCTCTCGGTCAGCCATGTGAGGATTGCGGGAGCGAAGCCGCCGAAAACGGTGACGGCTGCGTTATAGGAAAGCGACATGCCGGTAGAGCGCACGCGGGTCGGAAAGAGCTCGGAGAGTGCCGAAGGCGCCACGCCTGTGAAGATCGCGACCATCACGCAGAACACGATCTGGACCACGATCAGCACAGAAAGCGTGTGCGCCGCCTGCAACCATGCAAGCATCGGGTAGACGCCGATCAACATGAGACCGGCGCCCCATGCAGCAACCGTACGCCGGCCGAAACGGTCGGAGAGTGAACCGGCATAGACGCAGGCCATCGCCATGAAGCAGTTGCCGATCAACGCCGCGAGGAACGCTTGCTGCCCGGTGAAATGCAGCGTCCGCTGCACGTAGATGGGCATGAAGATGACGAGCACGTATACGCAGACGGCCCACAACACGGAGAAGCCAAAGCCGGTCGCAAGCGCCTTCGGATAGTCGCGAACGACTTGCAGAAGCGGTGTTTTGCCCGCCTGATGCGCGCGATGTTGACGGTCCATCTCCGCTTCGAACTGAGGCGTTTCGTGGAGCGTTTTACGCAGCCATAAACCAACCGGCGCAATGGCAAGCCCGAGAATGAACGGCACGCGCCAGCCCCATTCTCCGATCTGTTCGCGCGTCAGGAGCAGCGTGACGGCCGTGGCAACCAGCGCCCCGAGAATGTTCGAGATCGCCATGCTTGCCTGCAACCACGACGCATATTTGCCCTTCTTGTTCGGCGGCGCGTGTTCGATCAGGAACGCCGCTGCACCGCCTACTTCGCCGCCGGCTGAGAACCCTTGCAGCATGCGTCCGCAGACAATCAGCAAGGGCGCGCCGAAGCCGATCGCCGTATAAGGCGGTGCGAACGCGATGATCGCGGTGCCCAGCGCCATGACGAGGATGGTGACGGTCAACGCCGCCTTGCGGCCCGCGCGGTCTGCATAGACGCCCAACACGAGCGCACCCAGCGGGCGCACGACAAATCCCAGGCCGAATGCAAGGAACGCCTGCAACAACTCGGCGCCCGCATCGCCGCGACTAAAAAAGTTCTGCGCGATATACACCGCAAAAAACGCGTAGACCGAAAAGTCGTACCACTCAAGCGCATTGCCGATAGACGCGGCTAGCACCGCGCGGCGCCCCGTCTTCAGCGTGTTCGGCGTTGGCGGGACCTCGGCGGCAGCGTTCGTTACCGCGACGTGGCTCGTATTGGACATGGAATCAGATCCGGATGTAGGGCAGGGATTTGCGTTCGGCTTCATCGAGTGCTTCGGGGTAGCCTGCATCGGCGTAACGCATGACGCCCATCGAGGTATCGTTGGTCATCGAAAGCTGCAAGCGTTCGTCGGCTTCCACCGTTCCGTCCGCAACAACGGTCACGCCCGCACTCGTCATGTAGCCGCTGTAACCGCCGCCGCCGGAGTGGATGGCAACGAGATCGGCCATCGACGAGCAGTTGACCATCGCGTTCAGCAAAGGCCAGTCGGCGATAGCGTCCGAGCCATCGCGCATGTTCTCGGTCATGATGTTCGGGTGTGCCATCGCGCCTGCGTCGAGATGATCGCGTGTGAAAGCGACGGGCCCGCTAAGCAGACCTTCGCGCACCATTCGGTTCACCGCGAGCGCGAGCTCTGTTCGTTCGCCGTGACCGAGCCACGCGATGCGCGCCGGCAAACCTTCGAACGGAACGTATTGACGCGCGAGCTTGATCCAGTTGACGACGATCGCGTTGTTCGCGAAATGTTCGAGCAGGTAGTCGTCGATCTTGCGGATATCGTCGGCATCGTTCGATAAAGCGATCCAGCGGAACGGTCCGATCGCGCGGCAAAACAAGGGCCGCAGGAAGGCTTCGGTGAAGATCGGAATCTCGAACGCGCGCTCGACGCCGCCTTCCTTCGCATGCGTGCGAATCAGATTGCCGTTGTCGAAGACGATTGCACCGCGGTCCTTGAAGCCGAGCATCGCACTCACGTGTTGCACGATCGACGCACGGCTTGCGTTCATGAGCGCGGGGATATCGGTGGTACGTAGTGCACGAACCTGATCGAGCGTGTGTCCGACCGGCACGTAACCGTAGACGAGATCGTGGGCAGCGGTCTGATCAGTGACGATGTCCGGCACCACGCCGCGCGCAAGAATCTCAGGATACATTTCGGCGGCATTGCCGAGCAGACCGACCGACAAAGGCTCGCGTTTTTCCTGCGCATCGCGGATCATCTCAAGCGCTTCATCAAGATCGTGTGCCTGCTTTTCAAGGAAGCCGATCTTCATCCGCTTGTCGATGCGTTCCTGATCGACCTCAATCGTTAATATCGCCGCTCCTGCCATGCGGCCCGCGAGCGGCTGCGCGCCGCCCATGCCACCCAGGCCCGCTGTCAGGATGAAACGGCCGCGCAAGTCGTTATCGAAGTGCCTTTCAGCGATGCGCGAAAAGATCTCGTATGTGCCTTGAATCACGCCTTGCGAACCGATGTATTGCCAGTCGCCCGCAGTGAGTCCGCCCCAGCAGATCAGGTTCTTCTGTTCGAGATCGTAGAAGTTCTCCGCCTTCGCCCACTGGCCGATCATGTTGCAATTCGCCATGATCACAAGCGGCGCGCGCGAGTGCGTGCGTAACAAACCGATAGGCTTGCCCGACTGCACGACGAGCGTTTGATCTTCGGCCATCGTCTTGAGCGCATGCACGATGGCATCGTGCGAAGGCCAGTCGCGCGCGGCGCGTCCGAGCGCTGCATAGACGATCAATTGAGCCGGGTCTTCACCCACGGCCAGTACGTTTTCCAGCAGGCGCAGAAGGGCTTCCTGCCGCCAGCCTTTGCATCGAAGCGTGGTCCCGGACGTGACGTTGAATTCGCGTTTCATATCTGCAATTTCCTTAAACGGCGAGTGCGTAGCCGGACAAACCAATGCCAAGCGCTTTCTCGACTGGCGGATAAACCGCCGGGTCGCGCACCGAGGACGACAACGGCAAATGTGCCTTGTGGACATGCAGCACAAGAATCTCCAGGCCTTCCACGAGCTGACCCGCGCTGATCGGCCGGCCTTCGGTATCCAGCGTGGTGATCACGTCGGGGTAACTCGCGATGCGCACGCCGTGGGCATCGTCCACGGCCATGTGTTCGTTCATCACGTGGATCAGGCAGCGTTGTGGACCAGTGCCGATTTCGACCACACCTACATCGAAGGCTTCATCGGTGTACTTCAGTGTGTTGCGCACGACCTTGCCGCTGCCGATGATCGTGCCTTGGGTCGCCTTGCAGATCGCATCGATTACCGCGCGTGGGCCTTTCGACTCCGCCGCGATGATCGCTTCGCCAAGTGCCAATGCGCGGCTGATGCCGCCTAGCGCCGCGTGCTCGCGGACATAACTGGCGCGCACCGGATTGCGGCAACTGGCGATGAATCCGCCGGACATGTCGGAGGCCTTGCGGAGCACCGGCGACACCTTCGCCGTCGCGCCGCGCACCACGAGTTCGATATAAGCGTTCTGCGCGCGGTTGCCGCCCGCGGCGGCCTGGATCATCGGCTGCGGGCTGGAGGCGAGGCCGAGCGAGCCCATGTCGCCGGTCGGATGGGCGCGGATATCGCCGACTGCGTCCACGACCTTCGTGCCCAGCAGCGCGGACGGCAGCCAGCCGTTGAGCGTGCTCGACATGCCGTTCTGGCCGATGATCAGGCCGTGGATCGGCGCGCCCAGCGCATCCTGAACAAGCTGCACGGCTTTCACGTAATCCGCGCCGAGCATTTCCCATTCGGTGAGGCCGCCCGGAGCGCCGATAGCCGCAGCGGTGGCGATCCACGCGTCGTCGGGCACCTCATCCATCGATACCAGCTCGGGGCGTCCAATGGTCACCGCCAGCGTGCCAAGTTCACGGCCGTGCGCGGCCCATCCGCCGCCGCCGCAGGCGAACACCGAGCCGCCTTTCACGGCCGCTTCAACGTCCTTCAAGTTCAGGATGCGTCCCATGTCTTTCCCCTTTTTTCGTTAAGAAGCGCTCGATCTTGCGCACGCTCATGGCCGGCTTATCGCTGTCGTAAGGCAGCGGACAAGCCCGGGTGAACCGTGTAGCGATCGAATGGGGGTGAGTCTAGGGAGCCAATTTTTTAACGCGTTATTGCTTTTTTATGGCGGGGACATAACGCGATGTTATAGGGAGGGTTTACGCGCATGACCTGAAAGCGGCGCGATTCAGAGCTCGTTGCGCATCGCTTCGAGCGTGGCGATGAACGCCTGCGCTGTCCGCGACAACGGCTCCAGCACGGCGTGAATGACGCTCACCGGCGCGGCGATAACCGGCTCGACCGGCCGCACGACGATGTTCGACCACGCCGGCCCGCCGATCGTCAATTCATCGATCAGCGCAATGCCCACGCCGGCCTGGACCAGCGCGCAGGCCACGTGAGCCTGCTGCACTTCGGTCTTGATGCGCAGCGGGCAGTCGGCGTCGAGGAACATCTTGCGCACGAGTTGCCCGAACGGAATGTCGGTGCCGTAACCGATAAACGGCTGATCGACGAGATCGCGCACATGCAGCGTCTCCAGGCTGGCGAGCGGATGACCGACCGGCAGCGCGGCCACGATGCGGTTCTCGTGAATCGGCCGGATCTGCACGTTGGGATGCGTCTCCTCCATGAACGCGACACCCAGGTCGACCTGCTGCGTCAGCACGGCCTGGAGCAGGATGCTTGGCAACAGCGTGTGCAGGATGATGCGGACATCGGGGAAACGCTCGTAGAACAGCGCGATCGCGCGGGGGATCAGCGACTGCCCGAGGTTCGGGCTGCACGCAATCCGCAGATGGCCCATGCGGTTTTCGATCAGGTCGTCGGCCACCTCGTTCACGCGCTGCACGCCCTGATAGACCACATTTACTTCGGTAAACAGGCGGCGTGCTTCAGGCGTTGGGTACAGCCGGCCCTTGATGCGCTCGAATAGCGAGAGCCCAAGCCGTTGTTCCGTATAGGAAATCAGCCTCGACACCGCCGGCTGCGAGACGTGCAGCAGTTTGGCCGCGCCGCTGATGGACCCCGTCAGCATGATGGCGCGGAACACTTCGATTTGCCGCAGATTGAGTCGCAAACGATTAACCCGATGTTATGTGGACAGGATAAATAAGCATAAGACATTTTGGGATGCCGCTGCCTACACTTGCGCCGGACTCGGGTGATATCGAAGCAATACGGAAGCAATATCGAAGCGGGAGACGGAGGAAAGATGAGTGATTTCGATCTGGTGGTTCGCGGCAATATCGTCGATGCGGACCATGTCGTCATGGACGGCTGGCTGGCGGTGCGCGACGGCCGAGTGGCAATGCGGGGTGCGGGCTACATGCCGGCAGCGAAACAAAGCGTCGATGCACGTGGCCAATGGGTGATGCCCGGCATGATCGACGGGCAAGTGCATTCGGGCAGTCAGGCGAATCAGGAAGGCCTCGGCCATGCATCGCGCGCCGCGGCTGCGGGCGGTGTGACCGTGATGGTGGACATGCCTTACGACGACCCCGAACCGGTGGCATCGCGTGCGCAACTCGATGCGAAGATTGCCGAAGTCGAGCGCGACTGCCATGTGGACGTCGCGCTGTTCGGCACGCTCAACGACAAACACGGGCTGCAGGCAGCGGCCGGATTGATCGATGGCGGTGTCTGCGCCTTCAAGTTCTCGACCTTCGAAGCGACCCCGGGCCGTTTCCCTCGCGTGGAAGAGGACGACCTGTACGAAGCGTTCCGGCTCATCGCGCCATCGGGTCTCGTGTGCGGCGTGCACAACCAGATGCAGGACCTGACGCGCAAGAACGTCAGCCGCATGATCGAAGCCGGCGACACCGGTTGGGATGCTTTTATGCGAGCGCATACGCCGCTGATCGAGAATCTGGCGACGGCGCTGATCTATGAGATCGGCGCCGAGACGGGCGCACGAGCGCATGCGGTGCATGTGTCCACATCGCGTGGTTTCGAGCTGTGCAGCATGTACCGGAATGCGGGGCATCAGGCCAGCATCGAGACCTGCGTGCAGTATCTGATGCTCAACCACGAAGAGCATACGAAGCGGTTCGGCACGAAGACCAAGCACTATCCGCCGATCCGCCCGAAGGCCGAGACTGAACTGCTGTGGAGCCATATCGCGAATGACGCATGTACGTTTGTCTCCTCCGATCACGTGAGTTGGGGGCTTGAGCGAAAGGGCAATCCGAACGTGTTCAAGAATTCATCGGGGGGGCCGGGGCTGGAGACGTTGCTGCCGGCGTTCTGGACCGGATGCGAAAACCACGGAATCTCCCCGACGATGGTCGTCAAGCAACTCAGCCGTAATCCTGCTCGCCACTTCCTGCTGCACGATCGCAAGGGCAGTTTCGATGTGGGCGTGGATGCCGACTTCGTGATTATGACGCCCGAGCGTTACGCCTTCGATCCATCGCACAGTCTGTCAGCGGTGCAGTGGAGTTCGTTCGAAGGCATGGAATTCACCGTGCGCGTGGCGGCGACTTACTGCCGCGGAAAACAAGTCTTCGACGGTGCGCGCATCGTCAATCAGAAAGGCGATGGACGTTTCCTGCGTCCCGCTTCTTTTAACCGCGCTGGTAACTTGCCGGCGGACTTATGAACCACAACGCTGCCATGCCCAACATTGCCTTCCCACCGATCAACGCCGACCGCCTGAACGCTCGCGTCGAACGGCTCAGCCAGTTCACGCGTCCCGATGTGCCATGGACTCGCCGGGCGTTTTCACCGCTGTTCGAGGAAGCGCGCGCGTGGTTGCGCAGCGAGTTTGCCGGGGCGGGCTTGAGCGTGTCGCAGGATGCGGGTGGGAATCTGATCGGCCGACGCGAAGGCTCGGGGCGTTCGAGCAAACCGATCATCACCGGCTCGCATTGCGATACGGTTGTGGGCGGTGGCCGCTTCGATGGAATCATCGGCGTCCTTGCAGGGATCGAAGTTGCGCAGACGCTGGACGAGCAGTGCATCGCGTTGGATCACCCGTTCGAAGTGATCGACTTTCTCTCCGAAGAACCGAGCGATTACGGTATTTCATGCGTTGGCAGCCGGGCATTTTCAGGCGTGCTCGACGCGGGCATGCTGGCGTCGAAGAACGCTGAGGGGGAGACGTTGCGGGAGGCGCTGCGTCGTAT
This sequence comes from Caballeronia mineralivorans PML1(12), assembly GCF_001028175.1. Lineage (GTDB taxonomy): Bacteria > Pseudomonadota > Gammaproteobacteria > Burkholderiales > Burkholderiaceae > Caballeronia > Caballeronia mineralivorans. Next base: position 35,804 of record NZ_AEJF01000085.1, on the reverse strand, counting down.
CGGTGGCGATCCCGATGCGCTGACTCAGGCGCTGCGCGGGCCGGGTAGCACGGCGGCGTTCGTGGAGCTGCATATCGAACAGGGGCCGGTGCTCGAGACGAAGCGCCTGCCTATTGGCGTGGTGACGAACATCGTCGGCATCCGGCGGGTGTTGATTACCGTCACGGGTCAGCCCGATCATGCCGGCACCACGCCGATGGACATTCGCCGCGACGCGCTCGTCGGCGCGGCACGGGTGATCGACCGGGCGTATCGCATGGCATCGGCGATGAATGGCGATCCGCACTACGTGGTCGCGACCATCGGCCGTCTTGCGATGACGCCGAATGTCCCGAACGCGGTGCCGGGACACGTCGAACTGATGCTGGAAGTACGCAGTGACAGCGACGCCGTGCTCGATCAGTTTCCTGAAGAACTCATGGCCGGTGTGGCCGGCGATCTGGTGGCGTTGCGGCTGACCGCTTTGGCAGCCCATGTGAGCCGCGCCAAGCCGACACAATGCCAGCCGTTGGTGATGGACGCGGTGGAACGCTCGGCCGCCAGCTTGGGTTACGCCAGCATGCGTTTGCCGAGCGGCGCGGGACACGACGGTGTTTATGTCGCATCGACGGGGCCGATCGGGATGATCTTCATTCCCTGTTTGAATGGTCGGAGCCACTGTCCTGAAGAATGGATCGAACCGCAGCAACTGGTCGACGGCACGCGCGTGCTGTATCAGGCCATTCGTGAACTGGACGCGGTGCTGGGGAGTGCGTCGGGACGATAGGTGGGGAGCGATCATTACGATACGGAGCCGTGGACGCTCGAGCCCGCTAAAGGCGCTCTCGCTTCGAACGCTTCCGATGCGCCAAGGCGATGGCTCCCCAATACTCTGGCGGAGCCATTCGCATATCGGAAGACGGTCTTTAAGGATGCTGTCGCCTACGCTTTTAGACCGGGGACATAGCATGGCGTCCAACAACTTCGCCGGTAAAGTCTTACCGGTTTCTTATCCGGTTTCACCCCTCTAAAAAACGTCTTCGGCATCGCTCGCCGACGCTCAAGTCCGAATCCCTTCGTGCCGATAAACAAGCATGGCGAGCAGCCGGTGATTTAAACAGCCGCTGCAAAGGCATTGCGAGTAATCCAGCGACGCCTCCCTGTGCGACAAACTGTTGCGATTTTGCCGACAACCCCCCGCAACGGGTCATCCAGGCATACAGTTAAAGTGTTTTATCAAGTTTGGGTTGCGGTGCGGGAGGTTTGTCATGAGGCGCAGGACAGCTAGGCAACTTGTTACCCAACTCGCGGATTTAAGGCATTTGGCGCGGTGCAGCGCACTGAGGGCGTCGGCGACTAGCAGGACGATAGGTCAAAGCCCGAGTGAAGAAGCAGGGCAGACCGCGGACAGTGTCAAGCCCGTGCGAGACGGAGTCGAGCAAGAGTCGTTTGCCGGAGCAGAACATGAAATCCACGCATGAATATTCGCTACGTACGCAGGTCGACAAATGGCTGGCCCCCGGCCTCTCGACACCTGTTCGTGTTACTGAGTTCAGTCGCACGCGCTTAGGCCGAAGGCGGTATGTGTGTGTCGAAACCTCGTTGCCGCTTGGGTCTCGCGCTTTGCTTTTCTTTCGCCACGATGACGGCTGCTGGTGCGTGTTCCCGCCCGCATCCGACCGGCCGAAGATGGCTTTGGGGAGTTTCCTGGAACATTGAAGGGCGCGTTGAATCTAACGTAGGTAGCGGTGATAGTTCGGCATGCTTATCTCGTGTACCGTTGTTACGAGAATCGCTGGCCACCCGGTGAAGGCGGCTAACAAACAGGAAAGGAGGGTTATGCAGGATACGAACGCCACTTCATACGCCACACGCCTTAACTAGCGGAAGCGGATAAGCCCCATGTCGCCGCGCGCGAAATGCGCGTTCGAACTCGATGCTGTCGACTTCCCTTGAAATCAAAAGTCCAACATTGAGAGAATTATCATGTACATCGGGCTGCTTGTCTCACAGGTTCGGCAGGTTCGGGAAGTCCACTTCCATCCAGACGAAGCGTTGTCGACGGATGTCGCGCCCCCGCATCGATTTGCGTTCTGGCAAAGGATTAAACGCCTGTTCGCATGAGGGCCGTGTATGAAGCGCCGCAGCGATTTTGCAAAGCCGTTTCGACCTGACGGAAGAATCGCATTCGCTGCGGCGTTAAGTCTGCTTAAGAAAACTTGAAGATTGAAACTTAAAGATTGAAGCTCAACGCAGACGCTTAAGACGCAGTCAGAGAATCGCCGGACACATGCACACGCTGGCCTGCCTGGAGTCCCGGATCCGTCTGGTAACTGAAGTTCCTGTAACTACCGTCTTCCATCCGCACTTGCACGTCGTAGGTCGTCGCCTTGTGCACCGCGTGCTCCACCGTGTTGCCCGCCAAGCCGCCGCCAAGCGCACCGACTATGGTTGCAGCCGTCCGTCCCCGCCCATTGCCAATCTGAGTGCCCGCCAGCCCGCCAATCACAGCACCTCCAAGCGCGCCGAGGCCCGTGGTAGGTTCTGCTGTCTTGACCGTGTTCACGGAAACGACCTGGCCGGCATACGGGTCTACAGCGGGAGCAGCGGTGTATGCCGGTCCAGCAGGCGCACGGCCGGTTTCATTCGATGCAGTGTTTTGTCCCGCCGGGTTCACGTGATGACGATGCGTCACGGGGCGAGTCGGCGCTGCGCTCGGCGCCTGGGGCTGCACACTCGGCTTCAGCCCGTTTAGAGAATCACCGGGTTGCGTATCGAGCAGTGCGGGAGGAGTCACTGCAGCAGGAACCGCCTTCGATGTCGGGAGAATCCCGGTCATGGCAGCGACTCCGACGCCGCTGACCAAAATGACCGCTACCGCGGCTGCTGCAATCAACGGGTGGATGCGGCTACGGGGTGACTCTGACAGATTAGGATTGGCGCTCACGGCAATCTCCAAGGTGGATGTGTGCGTATATAACGCGCCTGCCGGATTGCACGTTTACCGTCAGCTTGTGAGATGTGTAAGCAATTGTGGGAGCCTGCGCTCGCTACCGGTGTCCGTGATGACGATGACTATCGTTACCGCCGAAGTGTGCGCCCCCGGCCGTCATTTTCATCATCTCAGGACCACGGCTGATGGTGGGGACGTCGACAAACTGCGCGACTGCGAAGTGCCAAGACAACAGGACCCACATCAGCACGCAGAGTTCGAGAACGACGCTGGTTGCGGCAAACCTGGAAGGCTATCGCCGCAGTGAAGTCGCCGCCCCAGCGTGAGTGGCGCCATGTTCTCTCGCACGATGCTACGAGCGTTCAATCATCGTCGTCATGGCGCCGATGATGCTCCCAGTCGCGATGATCCCAGCCATCGCCTCTATACCCGTATCCGTAGCCGTACCTATAACTACCTGGCGGCGGACCATAGACTACAGGTGGCGCTTGATAGATAACCTGTGGCGGCGCCTGATAATAGACGGGCGGTGGCGGCGGATAATAGACCGGCGGCGGTGCCACATAGACAGGTCCGGGGACGCCGAGATAAACCCCTATGCTTGCGTGCGCCGAAGCAGCACTGGATGCACACGCAGCCGCAATGGCTACGACGAGCAACGATACTTCGCGTTTCATGATTCACTTCCAGGTTGGACCGCCAGCCCTATGCAGCGCTTCGTGCTCTGGCAAGGAAATGGTAGCCGCCGAGGTCGTCTTCATGTGCAACCGATGCTGCTCTTCTGTAACGGACGGTAACGAAATCCGTTGCCGCGTGCGATGTCCGATCCAAGTGCGATCACACGCGCGTAGTCAGTGATGCGCGAACAGCGATGGGCTTTGCGCAGGCGCAAAACTCCTTGCCCCCGACTCGTGAGAGTCACCATTGGAAGTAGAGCCATAGGCCGATTTATCCGCATCCGATGATGGCGCTGACTTGCCCTCGTTATTAGCGGTTAGCGGTTGCTGCGAACGGTCTTTTTCGTAGTTGTCGTTTTGCTGAACAACGCGCTCCATCGCTCTGGGTCCATCGGCTTGGGCGGCAAACGACACAGCTGGCAAGATCAGCACTGAGGCGGCGATGACTGCGGACATAAGGTGTTTCATGATGTACTCCCGGACCACTCGTTGTAGGTGAAGCGTTGCGTTAATCGGAGGAACGTCTTCGTACAACCGTTGAGACAAGAGTAGGCGGAAATACTTAAAGAAACCTTAGCCCGTTGGGATGCGTGAAATTCCTGGCGCAAAGGGAATTCCCGGCAACGAGCTGCGTGTCACCACCACGGATAAGCAATTCTTAAGCGAATGCACCTCACACTTGAACGTGGACGCCGACCTTAAAGCCAGCGCTCCAACTTAATAGGCAAATTAGACAAAAACTAACGCGGCTTAGTGGTTCGGACGAAGGAGGGTTTGCTGCGGCCGGCGCGTGGGGCGAACGCAATCTGCAGTTTCGAACCACGGCGTCGACAGCGGCAGGGTAGCGCTCGTCGGCTTTCGACCCACCGGCTTTTAATTAGCGAGGTTTGGGTGAAATCGGTTCGTTCTCAACTATTGATGGGTCTGATCGTGGGCCTGGGTTTGATGAGTATCCTCGCCGGATACGGCATCTTCCAGAGTGCGCGAGAAGAGGCGAACGAACTTTTCGACTACGAGCTCAGGTCGGTGGCTATTTCCCTGCCGCAGTCGGTTGCCGACGCGAAGCTGGCGAACAGCAACTCCGGAGAATTCGAAGGCTTGCAAGACGACCGCGTCGTGATACAGATCTGGGACGAGGCGGGCAATTTGACCTATCACTCCCCGCCGGGCGTAGAACTTCCGCGGCAGGACGCCGGGTTTCAATCGATAGAAATTGGCGAGCGGCACTACCGCGTATTCGGCTTGCAACAGCCCTCGCGATTCGTGCAACTCGGTCAGCCCACGTTCGTGCGCGACGAACTCGCGTTGAAACTCGCGTCCAGAACCTTATGGCCTTTGTTAGCGATTCTTCCGCTGGAAATCGCGCTCGTATTGTTCGTCGTGAAGCGTGCACTCAGGCCCGTCAATACACTTTCCAAATCATTGGCGGCGCGCTCGAGTGAAACGCTGACCGCAATTGAAAAGGACAAAGACCTGCCGATAGAAGTGCAACCGCTGGTTGAGTCGTTGAATCAATTGCTGGTGCGCCTCGACAATACGTTGCGTGTGCAGCGCGTTTTTGTGGCGGACGCGGCGCACGAACTCAGAACACCGTTGACTGCGCTCAAGCTGCAGATACAGGCCGCGCGACAGCACGAAGGACCCGTATATGACGGCGTACTGTTGCGAAAAATGGAGGAGCGGGTGAATCGCGCGATTCACCTGGTGCAGCAACTTCTAGCGCTTGCGCGCGAAGATACCGAGGCAAGCGCGCGCGAGGGGAAAGTGGATATTCAGGAAGTCGCATCGCGGGTTATTGGCGACTTGTCCGTGTTAGCCGAGCAAAAGGGAATCGACCTGGGACTCGATTGCGAGAATGCCTCGCAAGGAGGCGGTGCCGTTCCGGTGTCGGGAGATGAGGCCTCGCTAACGACCCTGGTCACAAACCTTATCGACAATGCTATTCGTTACACCGAACCCGGAGGCCGGGTCGATGTATTGCTCGCCAAGCAAGGAGACGAAGTGTGCCTCGAGGTAATAGACAACGGGCCGGGCATCCCACCGGACGACCTCGGACGGGTTTTGGATCGTTTCTATCGCGCGTCGAATTCCACCGGGCAGGGAAGTGGGCTCGGCTTGGCGATTGCGGCCAAGATAGCGGCAAAACACCGGGCGGGATTCACGTTGCTTAACCGGACCGACAGGACCGGATTGCGAGTCATCGTCACCGGGCTACGCGCGGCTTGATAGGGCAGTGCGTTGCCTTTGCGTCGCCTTTGAGTCGCCGATCATTGAAGAAAACGTCATTGAAAAAAATGCGCGCTCGTGTTTAAGTGCCCGCTGAACGTCGTTTCTCTCGCTCGAACGGAGCGCCGCGCGACGGACCCTGGCCGCCAACGTGAGTTTCAATGAACGCCGTATTCAAGACTTTCCTCGCGCTAATCCGTCTTCCCGGTTATCCCGGCATTTCACTCGCGATGTTCCTGTCCGGCATCGCTTCCTCATTCGCCGTGCCGTACACGTCGCTGTTCGGTGCGACCGAGGCGCATATGACGCCGCTTCGCCTCGGCATCTTCATGACGCTGACCGCGGTGAGCAGCGTGATCGTGAGTACGTATCTCGGACGTATCGCCGATCGCCGGAGCGATAAAAAGCGCATTGTGCTGCTGTCCATCGCGGGATCGGCGCTGGGTTATGCGCTGCTGTGCGTCACGCGTAACTACGTGTTACTGACCATCTTCGGCTGTGTGTTCCTGAGCATCGGCGCGGCGGTGTTCCCGCAGCTTTTTACGTTCGGCAAAGCGAGGCTGCACGCTGAAGGTATCGAACACACCGAATTGCCGATGGCGACCCTGCGCACCACGCTGTCCTGTGCGTGGGTGTTCGGTCCGGCGGTCGGCGCGATCGTGCTGGGCGTGTCGGGGTTTAATGGGCTGTTTTTATCGGCGGCGGGCGCGTTTGCGCTGGCCGGCCTGATCGTGTTGTGCATGCGTGAGCCCAAGACCTACGACACCTACGAGGCCGCCGATAAAACCAGCAGCGAAATCCCGAGCCAAGCGAAAAACGCGCATGTGTACGCGGCGCTGGTGAGTTTTACGCTGATCGGCATGGGCTCGGCGATCGCGACCATCATGCTGCCTGTGCTGATCGTCGATCAGTTGCACGGCACGACCGCGCACGTTGCGCAGATGGTCGGCCTCGGCGCATTCGCCGAAATTCCGATGATGCTCCTGCTCGGCGGCGCGGCCCGGCGCATCAACAAGGCGAACATGATCGCGTTCGCGTCGCTGTCCCACATTGTGTATTTCGCCGGGATCGCGCTCGCGCCGAATCTTTGGGTACTCGTGCCGCTGCAGATCCTCAACGCCGTGGTGGTCGCAGTGACGTCTTGTCTCGGGATGTCATACTTTCAGGAGCTGATGCCCGGCGCGCTGGCCCGCGCGACCACGCTGTTTTTCAACACCATGCGCACGGGTTCCGTGCTCGCAGGTGTTGCATCGGGGTTCGTTGCGGCGACGTGGGGTTATCGCGCGGTGTTCGTTTTCTGCGTGCTGCTGGCGTCGACGGCATCGGTGGTGCTGTTCATTTTTAACTATCAGCGCGGCGCGAAGATGTTCTTCGATCCAGCGGCGGAGCCGGGCGTTCCAGGCAGCGCGGTTGCCGTTATCGACGTTACGGAAACCGCGCCATAACCCGGGTTGGTAGCAAGACTATTAAACCGGATGCCCGTCCGGCGGCGCGTCGGGATGCTGCGGTTCCTCTGGCCGATGGCCCGGCGACGGCGGCGACAACGGGTCCGCTTCAGGATCACGGTTCGGGTCGGCAAGCGGGTCGGGAATGGGATTGCTCTGCATGTCGTATTTCATGTACTGGATGTTGTTCACGTGGTTCATGACTCGCCTCCGTGTATTTGCAGTCGAACGCTTATGTCACGTACTTCAGCATAGGCGTATGCGGGCTGAAAGACAGGCCCGGAAAAACGCGTCTTTCACGTCATACCCGGCGGGCGCCATGCGGGCCACGGTTCGCGCGTGAGGGCTTGCGTTTTCCCGTTCGAAGAGAATTAAAAGAATGCCGCGTTCAAGCACGGCACACGCGCATAAAAAATGAAAACCGCCGGCCCGCGAATGCGGAGCGGCGGCTTTCATTTTTGTTTCCGCGCGATTTTCATACGACGGGCGCTAAGGGGCTCGATTACGCCCAGCGGCCGGTCAACGCGCCGCGATCAGGATTCCGCGGCTTCCTGGCCTTCGGCCTGCGGTTTGAACGCATCGGCGCGACGACGAATTTCTTCCGCTTCCACAGTCACGAACGTCCGGTTGTCGGCGGCGAGGGCGTTCTGATACGAAACGCCTTCCGGCACGCGATGCAGCAGCGCGCGCAGTTCGCCCTGGGTGGTCTGTTCGACGGGTTCGTAGTTGTAGAGCCGCAGCGTGAGTTCCGCGCGCTCGTGCAGCAGGAACAGGCACGCCGCGAACACCGCGACGCCGACCACTTCCTGCGCACCGAAACTGAAGTCGTTGGGAATGGACGAGAACGGCAGCACGGCGACGGCGATCACGCCAACGATAGCCAGCGCGATGGTCGCGTAGAGGAAAAACTGCGCACGGCCGACGATGCCGTCATGTTCCGCCTTGAGTTGCCCGGCGGATCTCGGGACGAGCGCCGCGTGGCCTTGTTTTTGTTGACGTTGCTGGAGTGCTGAAAGCGGAAGGGCGGCCATGGAGTCGGTTGCCTTGAAATCGTCGCCAGGATTGGCGCTGTCCACGGGTTAACGCCAGGCTTTCAGGAAAGTTGACTCAGGTTACGTGTTGTTTCAGTTGGGTCTCTAAATGTTTCAGCCTTGCGCCGGACCATCGTGCGGGCAACAAGAGCATCGTTTAGTGCAACTGCAAGTCCTCCGGCGAATCCACATCGCGGAGAATATTCGCATCGTCTACGTCGATACGCTCCACTGCCTCGGACATGAACAGCGTCCGCGCGCCGGCATCGCCGTCGAGCGCGCTGAGCGTTTCCAGATGCATGGCGCTGAACCCCGCAGGATGCCCTCGCTGCCCGCGATAAAACGGCGCCACGATCGACGCACCCCCATCCAGCGACCGCGCCACGGCTTCCATGGTCTGCGACTTGATCCACGGCATGTCGCCAAGCGTCACCAGCCAGCCCTCCGCGTCATGCGTCGCGCGCACCGCTGCGGCGAGCGTCGCGCCCATGCCGCGTTCGGCATCGATGGAAAACATCACATCGCAGCCCGCTTCGTTCAATACCTCCGCAAGTTTCTCCGACCCCGGCCTCACCACCGCGACCACTCGCGACACTGCCGACAGCAATCGGCGCGCGGACTGAAACACCACCGGGGTGCCGTCGGGAAGCGTAGCGAGAAGTTTGTTGTGAAGTCCGCTCGGATCGAAGCGGGAACCGTAACCGGCTGCGAGCAGAATGCCGGTCGCGCTCGATGAATAACTCATGGCCGGCTATCCGATAGTAAGAAGCGTCGATTTTGACAAGCCGCAGGGTACGCCGCAAGCACGAAAAAAACCGCGTGGCGAGCAATATGAACGCAGTCATGCGGTTTTTTCGAGCAACAAATCATCAGACTGTTGTTTTCGGCAGCACCTTGTCGAGCGTGATGGGCAGGTCGGCATCGACGTGAAGATTCGTGAACACCGCGCCGAACAAATGAAACGCAAACTGCCTCCTCACGGTGGCAGTTTTTAAACCGAAAGCTTAGCCTTGGGCGTTGCTTACAAATCGCTCGGGTACGGGGCCTTGAGCCACTTTGTCGAAAGCTTGTTCAACGTGCCATCGTTCTTCGCTTTCAACACAGCCGCATCGACTTCCTTCAGCAAGCGCGCTTCGCCCTTGTTCACGGCAACATGATCCGGGGAACTAAAAAGCTGGAATTTCTGTTCGGGTGCGATCGGCGGATTACGCGCGATGATCGTTGCGCCCACGTCGTTACCCACCACCATCAACTGAACCTGCCCGGACAGAAACGCGGAAATGGCGCCATTGGGGTCATCGAAACGCTTGATCGTCGCGTCCGGCGGTGCGACCTTCGTTACGCTCAGATCTTCCAGGGTGCCGCGTGCAACCGATATCGTCTTGCCCGCCAGGTCCTTTTCGCTCTTCACCGGCAATGCCTTCGGCCCGAATACCGCGAGATAGTACGGCGCGTACGGCCGCGAAAAATCGAGAATTTTCTCCCGCTCCGGCGTCTGGCCCACGCTCAGCAGCACGTCGGCCTTGCCGGTCGCGAGATAAGCCATGCGGTTCTCGCCGGTGATCGGCACGAGGTCGACCTTGACCTTCATCGTCTTGGCCAGATAGTCGGCCATTTCGATGTCATAACCCTGCGGCTTCATGTCCGGACCGATCGAGCCGAACGGCGGATAGTCCATGAACACGCCAACCCGGATCACGCCGTTTTTCTGCACGGTATCGAGGGCGTCCGCGTGCGCGAAAGTAGTCGTGGCCGCTAACGGCACGGCGAAAGCGGCGGCCACGAAGAGGCGCCGGGCAAGGCGGGAAAGATGAGTCGTCATGATGGTGGCCTTGAGCAGAAAAGTCGGAGAGCGGGTATTCGATCTCCCGGAGCGCTACGTGACCGTACGCGTGAAAGCACTCTAGGGAGGCCAAAAACCCGCAACAATCGAAATATCCTCATGCCGGCCATGATCGGCGTGCATGGCTAGCGCACGGCGGTTTATTGGGTGGGTGGGAGGTGGGCCAATCGTTTGCCATGCGCGACGCTGATCGGGCGGAGCGTGCCGCTCATGGCTCATGGCTCGGGGCACGGAAGCGAAAAGACGGGAGGCGCGGATTGCCTTTATCAACACCGCCGTGGGTCGCGTGGCCACCTGAATCCGCTACTTGACCAGCGCCAGCGCGTCCCTGAACCGCGGATGCCGGCAGCTTCCCAGCCAGCCGAAGATCGTGCTTTCAGTGGTAGTGGGGAGCGCGCCTTCGCGCTGCGCTCTCGCGAGCGCAATTGCCTTATTCTCCGGCGCGCGTGAACCAACTGCATCGGCGATCAGTTCCACCGTATAGCCTAGCCTCAGCAAGCCGGTCACGGTCAGCAGCACGCAGACGTGCGCTTCGCAACCGGCCACGAACAGCACCGTCTCCTTCGACGGCAACGCTGCCACAAAGTCCGGGCACAGCGTTGCGTCGAATGTATCCTTCTCGATCACACGATGCCGCTCGCCAATCAAGCCATCGACGCTCGGACCCAGCCCACGCGGATTCTGCTCGGTGACAAGCACCGGGATATCGAGCAGATCGGCCGCTTTGACAAGCGCAGCGCAACGCTTCAGCACGGCCGGGCCGTTATCGATATGCAGCATCAATTTCGCCTGCATATCGATGATGACAAGCACAGGATCAGGCTTCACTTTCCATGATCCGGTCGATCAGCCGGGCGTTTTCACCCGCCGATCCAATGCCTTCGTGTTTCGCCATCGGGATGAAAAAATGCGTTTTCACGTTCTGCAGGTTTGCACGATCCAGCCACTCCGACAAATGCCGGGTGAGCCTCTGAGCGGGCACATCGAGTTCGCGGCGCAATGCGGGCGGCAACTGTACAAGATATCGCGCCTCGGTCTGATACGGCTCGGGGGCGACGCACAATGCATCGGGACGACCGTCGGAATCGGCGGGCAACCGCTCCAACGCCTCGCGCAGCAAGGCAACGCCCAGACCCTGGCCGCGCCATGGTTTCCTCACTTCCCACATGCTGATATACACCACCCGATACGCGTTGAACACGCTGCACAGGCGCTCAGGCCCGAGCGCTTCGGTTGCTGCCAGCGCAAGGGAAAGCATCTCGCCGGAGTAGGTATCGAGGACATACACGAGGTCCGCGCTGCTCTGGAGGGGCGGCACCTTCACGAGTTTCAACTCGAGCGCCGCCGCGACGATGTCCGTGCCCGCTTCATGAAACACGGCGAACGCGGTGCCGAGCCGTTCATCGTCGACCTGGGGATATTCATGTCGATACGTCATGGTCAGCAGGAACGGGCCGATCTTTTCCCGATAGGCCAACGGCTTGTCGACGTCGTAATCGCTCGTGCCTTCCAGCCCGTACGGGTCGTAGTCCTGTTTCACCGATGCAGGCGCCAACGCTGCGGCAGTTTTCAACGCCACCGCCGGCCGTCGCGATTTAGGCACGAGGTCCTCCGGCAAGCCTTCCCAGCTCAAGCGCAGAAATTCGCGTCCGCCGCGATAGTGCGTTTCGAATAGCGACGCGACCGGCGCAGTTTCGAACGGCGCAAGAATGCGCTCGGCGGATTCGAGCGCGCGATCCATCAATTGATCGGCTTCAGCGGGATCGGGCACATGCCGCGTGCCGTCGTCCGCCGCGCCTCCCGCCGCCGCGTGCTGCTGGCGCGCGAGTTCGAGCCATTCGTCGGCGGCGCGTTCGGCGAGAAATCCCGCCGCGATCTGATAACCGGACAGCACGATCGACTTGCCGGTGTCTCCGAGCGGGAACACGTACTCGTCGGTCATGACATCCGCGACGTGCACGTTTTTGTAATCTGGGCGCGGCGACGGCGCGTTCGCGGCGGCGTCAAAACGTTCATGCGACAGCACGTGGGCCGCGAGATCGGTGGCGCCCGGCGCTGCGTGTGGCCCGGTCGCCGTGGTAACCGCGGTGGCGCCGGTAGGGAGCAGAGCCAGCAGGGATACGTGCTTCATGAGTGGCATCTCCGTCTCGTGGGGGTGTCATCGTAGCAAAACCACGCTACTTACACTTTTTAGAATCGATGCGGCGCGCGGGTTGCTACCACGCGAATTGCCACTACGATTGCTACAAGGCTGTGCTTCGTCCAATAGATAACAGATACCAGATTATAGGGAGGTCGCGATGAACGACAGTAATCAGGAAACCCTCGATGAAACCCGTCATGAAGGTGGCTGCGCGTGCGGTGCATGGCGCTTTACGGCGTCGGCGGCGCCGGATCGCGTCGGCCTTTGTCATTGCATGACGTGCCGCAAGGTGCACGGTTCGGCGTTTGGTGCGTACGCGGTCTATTTGGAGGAGCAGGTCACCATGTCGGGCGCGACCAAGGCCTGGCAGAGTTCCGCCGATGCCCGGCGCCACTTCTGCCCGGTATGTGGATCGGTGGCCTACATCGCGTACGTCAACAATGACGAAATCGACCTGCCGATCGGCGCATTTGATGAAACCGGTTTCCTCAATCCGACCTACGAACTCTGGTGCATTCGCCGTGAGCCGTGGTTGTCCGGCGACGGCCGGCGGGAATATCCGGAAGACCGGTCCTGACGAGCGCGCGGGGTCGCTGCATGAATACGCCTTTTTTCACCATCGGCCATTCGACCCGTCCGCTCCCGGAATTTACCGACCTGCTGAGAGAAAGCGAGATCGGCGTCCTCGTCGATGTCCGCAGCGCTGCGCGATCGTGTGCTCGGAAGCGGTGTGGTGGCGGTGCCATCGGCGGATCGTGGCGGATTATCTGCTCGCGCGACGAGACCGTGCTGCACATCATGGGTGCACATCAGGTCAGGCCCGCGACGCTCACGCCGCAAGCCGATGGCACCGTGATCTACCCTGGACCGGACGCGAAGGCGGGGGCGACGCCGAATTGACAGCCTCGTCCGAACCGTTGCATAAGCAGAAAAGCAATCGTTTGCTTGTGCTGGAACTGCGAACGTCGCGACGTGTCGGATAACAGGCTGATGCAAGCAGAGATCACCTGGAATCGAGGGAATCGCTTGAAACTCATCTCGAACTCCGAATCCACGCGACACGAATTTTCCCGTACCAGCAAGGAGCACGAATCCATGAGCAAACTCCCCACCCATCCGCTACCCGGCAGCGACAAGTCGCAACCCGAAGGCGCCCGTTGCCTTGGGGCATGCAATCCGGACGAAAAAATCGAAGTGGTGGTGATGCTTCGGCGGCAAAACGAGGACGCATTCCGCCAGTTGATGGAGAAGATCAACGCAGGCGCCGCCGACGCCGTGCCCGTCTCGCGCGAGGAATTCGGCAAGCGCTTCGGGGCATCGGAAGCGGATGTGGCCAAGATCGAAGCCTTCGCGAAGACGCACAGATTAGACGTGGTACGCGCCGACGCCGGCTCGCGCAGTGTGGTGCTGTCCGGAACCATCGCCCAGTTCAGCGCAGCCTTCGGCGTCAAGCTGGAGCGCTTCGAACATCACGCGGTCGGCGAGTATCGCGGGCGAACGGGGCCGGTGAACGTGCCGGAGGACATGAAGGACGCGGTGACGGCCGTGCTGGGTCTCGATAGCCGCCCGCAGGCGCGGCCGCATTTTCGCTTCCGGCCGCCATTCAAGACGGCGCGCAGCGGGTCGAGCACGTCGTACACGCCGCTCGATCTGGCGCGGCTCTACGACTTCCCCGACGGCGACGGCAGTGGCCAGTGCGTCGGCATTATCGAATTGGGCGGGGGGTATAACGAAAGCGACCTGAGCGCGTATTTTTCGCAACTGGGCGTGGCCGAGCCGGAGGTGATCGCCGTCGGCGTCGACCAGGCTAACAACGCGCCTACCGGCAACCCGAACGGGCCGGATGGCGAAGTGACGCTGGACATCGAGATTGTCGGTGCGATCGTGCCGGGCGCGCGCATCGCCGTGTATTTCACGAGGAACAGCGACGCGGGTTTTATCGACGCCGTGAACCGCGCAATCCACGACGACACCAACAAACCGTCGGTCATCTCGATCAGCTGGGGTGGCCCGGAAACCAACTGGACGTCGCAGTCGCAAACTGCGTTCAACGAAGTGCTGCAATCCGCCGCGGCACTGGGCGTGACCGTGTGCGCGGCCTCCGGTGACAGCGGTTCCGACGACGGCGCCGCGGACGGCCTCGACCACGTCGACTTTCCGGCCTCGAGCCCGTACGTGCTGGCGTGCGGTGGAACGCAACTGAGGGCAACGGCCAAGGGGATTGGCAGCGAAGTGGTGTGGAACGACGGCGACCAGGGCGGTGCAGGCGGTGGCGGAGTGAGTGCTGCGTTTGCGCTGCCCGTGTGGCAGAAAGGCTTGAGCGTGACGCGTGTCAATGGAGCGAAGTCGGTGCTGACTAAACGCGGCGTGCCCGATGTCGCCGGCGACGCGTCACCGCTCACCGGCTACGATGTGATCATCGGCGGGACGCAGACCGTAGTGGGCGGCACGAGCGCGGTCGCGCCGCTATGGGCAGGGCTTGTTGCCCGGATCAACGCGGCTGCGGGCAAGCCGGCGGGTTTTCTCAACCCGAAGCTGTACGGCGCGAAGACCGCGGGCCACGACATCACGCAGGGAAACAACGGCAGCTTCGAGGCAACAGTCGGATGGGATGCCTGCACCGGACTGGGTAGCCCGGACGGCGCGAAAGTGGCGGCGGCGCTGAAGTAGCGGTTTTAGTGGATTAGTTGAGTTTTGGTAGTGCTTTGACGATGGGCCAGGCAAGAACTCCAACAACACCGGCAAGGGAACAATCATGACGAACTCCAGTTCAGCGGCAAAAACTTCAACCACGCCGGATCAGCCTTACTTCGATCCCACCCCTTATGGCAACGGTCCCGACGATTCCATCGACGCCACCCTGACCGACGAAAATGCAGCCATCACGCATCACTCGGCGGTCATTGGCGGCAAGAAGATCGACTACACGGCGACCGCCGGCCATCTGGTGATCGTCGATCCGAGCAGTTCCAAGCCCGAGGCAAAGCTGTTCTACGTTGCGTTCACGCAGGACAATCAGACGGAAGAATCGCGTCCGGTCACGTTTTTCTATAACGGCGGGCCGGGGTCGTCAGCGGTATTCGTGCTGCTCGGGTCCTACGCGCCGAGACGCATCAAGACCTCCACTCCCGACTTCACGCCGCCCGCGCCGTACCAAATGGAGGACAACCCGGACAGCCTGCTGGACAAGAGCGATCTCGTGTTCATTAACCCGGTCGGCACGGGTTATTCGGCAGCCATTGCGCCGAACAAGAACCGCAATTTCTGGGGCGTCGACCAGGACGCGAACTCCATCAAGCAATTCATCAAGCGCTTCCTGACGAAGAACAACCGCTGGAATTCGCCGAAGTTCCTGTACGGCGAGTCGTACGGCACGGCGCGCAGTTGCGTGCTTGCGTACCTCTTGCACGAGGACGGCGTGGACCTGAACGGCATCACGCTGCAGTCGTCGATTCTCGACTACACCCAATCCGGCAATCCGGTGGGGGCATTGCCGACCGCCGCCGCCGATGCGTGGTTTCATCGCAAGCTGGGTGTGCATCCGCGCCCCACGGATCTGCTGGCTTTCTCGGAAGAAGTGGCGCAGTTTGCGCGCACGGATTACATCGCGGCATTGCGTAAATTCCCGCAGACCGACAACGACACCGTGGAGAAGCTCTCCGAATACACGGGCATCGACAAAGCTACGCTGATTGCGTGGAGCCTGGACATGGCCTCTTACGACAGCCGCGGCAACTCGCTGTTTCTCACCACGCTGCTGAAGTCGAAAGGCGTGGCGCTAGGTTCGTATGACGGTCGCGTGACAGCCATTTCAACGGGTATCGCGGGCAAGATCGATCCGAATTCCGGCGGCAACGATCCCACCATGACGGCCGTGACCGGCGTGTACACCGCCATGTGGAATCAGTACCTGAACGAGCAGTTGAAGTTCACATCAACGTCGTCGTTTACGGATCTCAACGACCAGGCTTTTCTCAACTGGGATTTTCATCATAAGGACCCGACAGGCGCTGAAAAGGGCATGGACGACAAGGGCAACATCATTCTCTATACAGCCGGCGACCTGGCTGCGGTGATGGCGCTCAACATTGACCTGAAGGTGCTGTCAGCGAATGGTTACTACGACTTCGTGACGCCGTTCTACCAGACGGTGCTGGACCTCCAGCAAATGCCGCTCATCGATAAAACCGTGCGCGAGAATTTATCGGCGAAGTTCTATCCGTCGGGCCACATGATCTATCTGGACGGCGGTTCGCGCACGCAATTGAAGGCGGATCTCGCGACGATGTATGAAGCTGCCACGAGCAATCACGAAGCCATGGGGCGGATACGCGCGCTGCAGCAACGCAAGAAAGCATAGCGGTTGTTTGAGGGCTATCGGCGGGAACGCAAGTTGCGATTGGAACACGAGCAGCATGATGAACGCGCATCCGGACGGCGGCGCGACTCCACGGAGGATGACATGGTCAACACAGCATTGTGGGTCCGGCTGGAAGCAAAAGCCGGCAAGGAGAAAGATGTCGAGGCGTTTCTATTAGGCGGCCTGGAGCTGGTCGAACAAGAGCCTGCAACAACTGCATGGTTCGCGCTGCAGCTGAACCCGACCACGTTCGGAATCTTCGATGCCTTCCCCGACGAAGCCGGTCGCGACGCGCATCTTGCCGGCAAGGTTGCCGAGGCGCTGATGGCGAAGGCAGGCGAACTGTTCGCTTCGCCGCCGCAGATCGTGAAGGTCGATGTACTGGCGTCGAAGCTGCCGGGCTAAGCTCGCATTCGACTTGCTGCGGCGTTCAGGATCACGCCGCAGCCCGGTTTCAACTCAGTCTCAATGATGCTCGGGGAAGTCCGCGCGGGGTTTTGGCGTGGCGGGCATCTTCGCGTATTCGAACTCCGGCAGGGCCTTGATCGCTGCTTTCGTCGCACCCGCCAGCACGATCTTGCCGTCGACTATATCCAGTTGTTCGATCGGAATGGCGACGTCGTGATGCGAAACACCGGCGAACTGGCTGGCCGCGACGATTGCAAACGACACCGACTTGTCGGGCGCCACGATGATGTCGTGAATCACGCCGACTTTTGCGCCGTTCTCATTGACGACCGGCTTGTTCAGGATGGATTTCTTGATACTCCAGCCACCCAGAATGGCCGTGGATTCCTCCACGCTGATGCCAAGCGGTTGAGTGCCGGCAACCTGTGCTTGCGAAGGAAGGGCGACTTGAGCGAGCGCCGCTGCGAGCAGCATGGCGATGAGTTTCGTCTTCATATGTGTCCTCTTGCGCGAGTGAATAAACAGACAAACGGAACGCGCATGCGCGACTGCGGGTTGGGAGAGCCTGAGACACGCTTGCATCGACCGCTGGAAAAACCATCGGCTACCGGCTGATGGTCATGGGTGGAGCGCTACACGACTACGCGAAACGGACGGCTTGATGCAAGTGACACAAAACATATCGGGGGAAAGCGAAAAAGCATGGGTGCGCCGAAAACGAACCCCGGCGCTTGATCGGTCAGGTTGAATGCCATCGCGTTCGGATGGCTCGCTTGAGCGATGTGTCATGTTCTAGCAAGCCGATCGATTGCGGAACCAAACCTTGCTGAATGGTAGCGGTGATTTCATTTCCTGTCAGATAAGGCCCAAGTGCGGGCTAAGTGCGTGCTAAGCCAATGAATTTGTAAAGCGGCGGTTCGCTGCTTGCGCAGTTGAATGCAAAAAGGGCCGCTGCTTAGCGGCCCTTATCCCTTAGCTGAATTTAACTAAAGAGTTAATTTTTGAGGAGATGTAAGCGACGTCGGCATATGTTGAGAGCTTACTGCCCAAAGTACACCGGACGCGCTCCGTCCGGTTGCGCTACCGGAGCACGCGCGCCCGTCGCATAGGAGCCATTTGTCAGCGAGCCATAAGACGTCGCGGTGATCCCCCTAGTCGCCTCTACACGCTGCTCCGCGGCTTGGGCCTGCGCGGGGTAGGTCGTGTGATCGCCCTCGACGTTATAACCGGCTTGTTCCATCTGAATCAGATCGGCCTTGACTGCCGGGCGGCTTATCGTGCCTTCGTCCTGCGCGTAAGCGAAGGCCGGCGCACCCAACGCGGAAGCCAGCACGATGGCGGGAACCAGTGACTTGAACATGATGGAATCTCCTCTGGGTTTTCTATGCGTGTCGAGTTTGCTGCGGGACCGGATGAGGTCATGCCGAACAATCTCGGCATTGAAGTGTAGGTAAGTAAGGGTTGTTGCATTACCCGTGAATCAGTCGAAATAGTATTGTGTGTCCCGCAATAATCGATGCACTGGATCGGTGCGGCTAGCCGGCTAAAGGTCGGGTTAACTTTCTGGTTAACTTTCGGGTTAAGCGGTGGCGCTGTCATTAACTTGAAATAGTCGCGCGCATCATTCTTCTCGCGCGTGGTCCGGGTGACTGTGTCATTTAGGCGGATCGATCGTTTCAAGTTATTCAATTGGCGTCGCCACGCGTATTTGCGACACTGGCGCTCGATCAAAAAAGGCATGCTTAGCGTCGTCTGCCAGGCAATCACCCAATGACTTCGCTAAGGACACACGTCGCGATACAAAGCGCCAGAGCGTTGCGTCAGGCACTATTGTTCGGCTGCCTGTTCGCGCTTTCCATTGCAGTCAATGCGGCCACGCCTAAGCCTTTTATCGTCGGTGCGGTGCCGGGCATGTTGCCGCCAATAGAAATGAAGGATGCGGATGAATCCGGCATCGTCGTGCGCGGCGTCTCGGCCGATTTTGCGCAACGTGTTGCCGGCGCGCTGCAATGGCCGCTCGAATGGCGGACCTTTGCTGATCGTGCCGCCATGATCGACGCCCTGCGTCACCATCAGATCGATACGGCGACCAGCGGGACCGGCAACGACGCCGGTCCCGCACTGCGCTATAGCCGCCCCTATGTTGCGACCAAACAAGTCTTCGTTGAACGGCGCGTTGCGGGGCGGGGCAGCGCACAGGACGCGTGGCTTACGTCGAACAACAGACGTCAGCGCAACGGCTACGCCATGCCTATCCGGCACTACGCCCCGTCGGTTATCGCGACACGCTGAGCGCGTTGCTGGCTGTGTCGCTGGGCGATGCGGACGCGTTTGTCGGAGATCTGGTCACAGCGGGTTATACGGTCGATCATCTGGACCTGGTGAACCTCACCATCTCGGGCTTTGCGCCATTTGATGAAGCTGGCTACAGCTTTGCCTTCGCCGTCAACGCCACCACCGGAGATACTCAACGGCAACGCGTGGACGCAGCGCTCGCCGCGTTGCCACCGCGCTTCCTGCTCGAAGTGCGTGCGCGATGGGCCGCCGCCGCAGTGACGTTCACACGGCCGCTCACGCTTAGCGACGCGGAGCGGGGATGGATCGCGGCACATGCGGTTGTCGACTACTCCATGTACGCAGACGCCGCGCCCATGACGTTCCGTGATTCAAGCGGAAAGCCTGCTGGTCTGGCAATCGATATGCTCGCCGCTATCGGCGCATTGACGGGCCTTAGCTTCGAAGGCCGCCTGCGTGGTTCAATAGAACGCGTCACCGGTGAGCTTGACGATGGCCGCGCAAGCTTGATCGCTTATGGACTGAGTGCGGGGCAGATTCCGCCGCAGTTTGCGCCGAGCAAACCGTACGGCGAGGGCGTGCTCGTGATCCTGACGCGGGTGGGTGCCGAGCCGCTTCGCGATGCCCGCGCTTGCGGGCAAACGCGTCGCGCTGTGGCGCAATCACGCGCTCATGAGCATGTTGCGCGAGCGCATGCCCTTGGTGCACATCGTCGAGACGTCGCGGATCAATGGGCAGTTCGATGCCGTGGTCAACGGCGAAGCGGATGCCGCCATCATCGACATGACCTTCGCCAACTATGCGGTCGGCAATCCGTATCGCAACAAGCTCGTCATCACGGGCGCGTTCTCGGATCAACCCGTGCAGCATGGCTTTATCATTGCGCGCAACCAGCCTATGCTGCTCGCGATCATGAACCACGCGATCGAACATATACGGCCGACGGAACTCGATGCCATCCGCCGCCGCTGGGCGTTGGTCGAACACCCTGAAAGCGAGTGGGAACGAGGGCGTCCGCAAGTAATCTTTGGCGCACTGCTGGGTGCGGCCCTGCTGGTGCTATTGATTGGCTGGGCGGTGTCATTGCAAGCGCAGATCGCACGCCGGCGCGCGGCCGAACACGCGATGCGCAGCAGCGAAGGAAAAAGCCGAAACCGCGAACCGCGCGAAGTCGGCGTTTCTCGCGGCCGTGAGCCACGAAATCCGTACGCCGATGAACGCCGTGCTTGGGCTTCTCGAACCCGAATTGCGCAGTCCCGGTGACCGTGCATCGACAGAACGCGCGCTGGGCACCGCGCATCAGGCAGCACGCGACCTGCTTGGCACGATCGACGACATCCGTTGCCCTCCCTTGTTTTGAGGGATCTCTGACCCATGGCGGGAATGCCCGGCGGGCCCCCGGACGCTTGCGATATCCGGACTGCCGACTCAGTCCAGCAAGACTTGGCCGGATGAAGCGGTACGCCGTTGCTTCCTTCTCGACATCAGAATGATCCCCACGACCATGAACGCTGCAATGGTCAGAGAAGACGCGATGCGGCCCAACTCCAGCCCACCTTCGCTATAAGGTTTGGTGAGCGTGTCGCCGAGTGTGGCTCCGAGGGGGCGCGTGAGGATATATGCGGCCCAGAAAAGTGCGCTGGGCGGCACTTTCTTCAGCCAGAAGTGCGCTACGGCCACCACGGCGATCAGCCCGGCAAACACCAGCGCGCCGCCGTCGAATCCCAGACCGACACTGGTCGCGACGAAATCGCCTAGTGCGGTCCCGAGCGTATTGGAGACCAGAATCGTGAGCCAGTAGAAGACTTCTTCCTTCCTGGTAGCAATGTTCTCGAACTTGACCCTGCCGGCGACGCGGCGCCAGATGAAGAGGATCAGCAGAACGCCGCAGAACAGCATCAAGGAAGATTTCACGTAACCGAGGCCAACGGTGCGGTCCAGATAATCTGATGTGGTCGTGCCGACGGTCGTTGTGGCGACCACCACTAGCCAATAAAAGAAAGGGTGGTACCGTTTAGACGAGATCTGTGCAGTCAGCGTGACGAAAAAAAATGCGAGAAGGATGATGCTGCTGATCGCGTAGCCGAGTTTCAACGTCATGGAAAGGGCGTCGCCGCCTGTCTCCCCCACCGTGGTCGCGAGGATCTTGACGATCCAGAACATCACGGTGATCTGCGGGACTTTACTGGTTAGATCGGTTTCTCGACGCTGATCTGACTCTGGAATGCTGGTCATCACTTTGTTCCTTTGACTGATGTCCTGGTACGTATTGCAACTGGACGGCATGTAGCCGGTTCAAACCCTTCAGGCGGATCGAAATCCGTGACCATCCTGAAGGGAAAGCGGCAGTCTTTGCCGGGCACGCGCTTACTGCGTGGCGAATACCGATACTCCGGGGCTGGCAAACTCGGCGGATGCGCCACCCGCGTGCGGCACGAAGACACGGTGCAATGCGCCGTCTACGGCAACCGAGTGCGCGTGGATCCCTGCCGGAACACTTCCAAGGAAGCGCCGCGTGTTGGCATCGACAACACCCAGTGCCGGATCGAATTTCGCGTCTTTCCGTCCTACCTGAGAAACACCGTCCGCTGAGTGATGGCCGGCGGGAAGGAAGTAGCGTTTCGACACCGGGTCATAGACGACCTGATCGGCACCGCCGAACGGCAATTCGGCAAGCGTCTTGCCGTCGCTGCGGTCGATGATCAAGGTCGTCTGCTTGCTCCCCTCGTCGGGATCGCATCCAATCAGCGCATCGTTGCCAGGTCCTATCGCCAGGCCAGTCGGCGTCCCGCATCTTTTCAGCCCGAACACCTTCGAAACGCTGGGCTTTCCTGCAAGAACGGACTCAACAGGAATGACATCGACCTCGCCCTTCGGATTGGCTTTAGTGCCGTCGTTGTTCAACATGAAGTTCTTGTTCTTCGGGTCGTAGCCGCACGCTTCGAGACCGGTGGAGTCATGCAGCGAAAGCTTGCCAACAACAGCCTGAGTCTGGGTATCGATGAATGTCGCAAACGGTGGTTTTCCGCCGCCACTCGAATACATCAGGATGTGGTGCTCCGGGTCGAGGCAACCCTCGTCGGCACGGATACCCGCGGTGCTGACTTCGATCGTTTTAACCAGCTTCTTTTCGGATACGTCGATAAGCTTGACCGCATTGACGTCTCCCACGTAGACCAGAGAGGTACCCGGGACTGGCGTCACACCCGCAGGCGAGGATGTATCGAAGGTCTTTCCAACGCCGGCAAAATCCCCCGGAATCTGGGCGAGCAGCGTCATGGTTTTAGCGTCGAACACATCCAGTGCGACATTCGATCCGTCGGCAAGGTAGTACTTCCCGTCTGCCGTCGCACTCGTATCGAAGGCGAAGTGTGTAGCCACTTTGATCGGGATGTTGGCAGCCCACTTCGGCAGACTGTCCGCCGCCTCGGCGCCCCATGCATAGGCACCAAACGCAAAAACGCCTACAACCGCAATTCCGGCATATGCTCGTTTCATTTGTTGACTTCTCCATCAGTTGTTAAGGTTTCCAGACTCATCACGGGTGAATCTGACAATCGACACAATTAAAATGCGTGGACGATACCGATGCGAACGTCGGCTTGCTGACCTGTCGACGATGGCGCAAAGGCCTCGCCGAGAACTGCATCGACGCCGGCCGATGCTTTCACGTAATCCGACGAGAGATAAATCTGCGTCCTCTTGGAGAGCGCATAGTTGGCCGCTGCTGTCACCTGATTCCATTTGTGGCCCTGAAAACCGGTGTGCTGATAGCCGACGACAAACTGCAAAAAAGGGTTAGCCTGATACGTCGCCCCACCCTCATAGACGTGCATCACACCGGTATCGCCTAGGTACTTCAGCGTCGAGTCGGTGAAATTGCCGTAAAGGGTGAGATCTCCGATCGCATACGAAGCACCAATTCCGAATGTGCCTAACGAATGGATCGTGAATTCCGGCTGAAGATTGGTGGTTGTACTGCCGGTCTTCGTCGCGGTGGGTACGCCGAAGAAGCTGTGCACGCCGATCTGTGCGTAGGGGTCTAGCGTTGGCGTTGCAACGAAGCTGTACGCCGCGCCAATCGTCAATGGGCCATTTGCATATTGCCCACCCACACTCCACGCGCTGCCGTCATGAAAACTTCCAGCCGTATTGCTGAAGCCATACATCGCGGCGAACTGAAACCCCTTATAGGTAGGACTTGTGTATTTGATGGAGTTGGCCATCCGGTCATTGTTGGTATGGTCGACGTCCCCCTGATGGACCGCATAGCCGCTGCCGAGCGCGCTCACATTGAACTGGTTGAAAAAATCGAAAGTCGTGTCGTACTGGTAACCAAGCGAGATCCTGCCGTAATCTGTCTCCACGCCAATCAGAGCCTGGTGTGCGAATTCCGTATTGGCGGGAAGCATTTTTCCGCTGTTCAGATCGAATAGACCTTCAAGCTTGAATACCACCGTGTTACCGCCACCCAGATCCTCGTGACCGGCCACGCCCCAGATATTCGGGTAAAGAACACCGCTGTCTAGCTTCGTGTTGTGACCGCCGGCCTCATTGTCAACAAATGTGAGGCCCTCATCGATTCTGCCGTACAGCGTGACGCTGCTTTGAGCGTGGACAGCGTGGCTCATTAACGCACACAACGTTGCTGCACTCAGGGCGAGCTTGTTCATTCATTGTCTCCACTATTTATTTTTTTAAGGCGAAACGGTGCCCTCCCTCGTTTTGAGGGATATCTGTTCCCTGGCGGGAATGCCCGGCGGGCCACCGGGCGTTCATGAACTGGTTAAGCGAGTTGGATAAAGCCGTTGGATAAAGCCGCTAACCATCGAAGCGGTACAGCGTTGAATCGATACGAAAGCGAATTCCTTCGCTCAGGCTATTGCTGACGGCCAGATAACGCTGACCGTCGACGACGAAACTGCTGGCGTCGGTGGCCGCGGAAGTCGCGAATGTTTCGATGAGTTCGAAACATTCGTCGCGCCATTTAAATATCTGCGATTGCGGCACAACGACCGGCGCTTTCGGTGTGCCGGTGATAAAGCACACGCGCACGAGATAAAGACCGTTTTCACCGTCGATCAGGCAAAGCTCGCGCCCGCCTGCTTCGCCCAACACCTGCACGGCGGCGAACTGTTGACCATCGAGGCGATAAAGCGTGGTGTGCTGAAGCAGATTCGCGTGAAGCATCCACAGCGTCCCGTTCGCTTCGAAGAAACTGAATGCGCGTCCGCCGTTTTCGGCGAATGTCTGGAGCGTTTCGAATCGTTCGCCGTTCCAGCGATAGATAGGCGAACCGCTGACATGATCGGCATACGCAAGATAGTGTCCACCACTGAATGAGACGAACGCGAAGTTGTAGCCCCACTGTCCATTGAGCATCTGAAACGCTACGAAGCGTTCGCCGTCCCACTCGAAAATGCGCGACGTGCATGGATTCTTCGGCTCGACGCCTTCTATGGTGACCCCTTGCGCCAACGCGAGAAAATGCCGCGTGCCGAACGAAAACGCGAACCATTGTTTGGCGGCGAAAGTGGCAAAGCGCTGCAATGGTGTCCATTTCCGGTCGATCCGTTCGTACACGATCGATTCGCAATCGAGTTCATACGGACCTTTGCCCGTACGAATGCCAGCTGCCGCGAGAAACTGCCGTGTACCGATTTCGAAGTATTCGAGATCTTCGCCGCCTGGCAGCGATAACGCTTCATGTTCGACAAAACGGTCGTCCTGCCAGCGATAGATCAGCGCTTCGATGTCGCTATCGCCGCCGTTCATGTACGGCGCATCGCCGGCCACATCGCGTGCGAGCTGCGGCACGCCGAGGAAGGTGCCCTCGTCGTTCGTGAAAACCTCCACGGCACGCGCACCGCTCGTCGGCAAATGCTGCAAGGCTGTGAGCAAACGTCCGTTCCGTTCAGTGTTTCCCATTGCCTAACTCCGAACCAGTGGTTACAAAAGGCGCAGTCGCGACAACCGGCTTACTCTCTTCGCGCGGCCGCCACAGGTTCGCGAGGCCGACGCCGAGCGCACCGCCCACCGCGAGTAGCGCGGCCACGATGAACAGCGTGTCGAACGGCAAATGTTGCGACAGCAGGATGCCGCCCACCAGCGGCCCAATGATCGAACCGGTCCGCCCGATCGCCATCGCCCAACCAATGCCGGCCGCGCGCACGTCGGCTGGAAAGAGCCAACTGGCAATGGCCGGAAACGTCAACTGCCCGCCGACCAGACACGCGCCGACTGCAAACAGCATCGCAAACGCCACATTCCCTGCACCGATGATGTGACCGAGTGCGACCGTCAACACTGCGCCGCACAGAAACGAAATCGCCACCGGCACGAAGGGGCCGCGCTTGACGACCACCATCGAAATCACCAGCGCACCGCCGATAGCGCCGATGTTTAGCGCCACCGCGCCAAGCGCGGCGCGCGCAGGCGCCACGCCGTTCATGTTGAGGATCGTCGGCATGAAGCTGACGAGGAAGCCAGACAGGATCATGCTCGACAGCACGCCGAACCACAGCGCCAGCGTCGCGGCAAGCCTGCCGCCGCTGAACAGGTTGCCGAACAACACCATTCCACCCATCGCACTGCGCTGCCGCGCCGCTGCGTGTTCGGCACGCGACACCGTCTGTTTCGGGATCACCAGCAGCACCGGGATCAGCGCGGCGAGTGCGCTCGTGCCGCCCATCAGGAACACGAACGGCCAGCCGAAGCGCATCATCAATGCCGCGGTTATCGCCCCGCCCACCACCGCGCCAAGCGGAAAACCGATGAACATCAGAATCACCATCGACGAGCGGCGTTGCGACGTGCTGCTCTCGGCGGTGATCGCCGCCACCGGCGGAATCGCGCCGCCCATGCCGAGGCCACCGAGAAAGCGCAACGCGGCCAGCATCGTCGCCGAGGTTGCGAACGCACAGCCGAGCGTGAAAATGCCGGTCACGCACAGCGCGAGCACCAGCATCGGCCTGCGGCCGAAGCGATCGGCAAGCGGCCCGACGATCAGCGAGCCGAGTACGGTGCCGATAAATCCGGCGCCGAACACACGGCCAAGTGTTGCGTGATCGATCTGCAACGACTTCGCCAGTAAAGGCGCGACGAACGACAACATCAGCGTGTCGAAACCGTCGATCATCGACACCGCAAAGCACACCAGCGTGATCCGCAGCACATGGTTCGACGGCGGTCCGGCCGATTGTCCCAACCCGAAAGCATTCATGACTGTCTCCATCCATCAAGGGTATTAGATTCAGCCGACGCGTGAGCCCTTACACATCGGTCTTCTTAACTAACCAGCAACGACGCCGTTACAAGCTCACGGCATCGGGATATGACACGTTCGTAAAACCAGGAATCGCCACGTTTTGCGGCTGATTGCCGTTGCTATACAACTGATCGACGATGTAATCGGCGACGCAGTTCGACAGCAGTTGCGCCGGGTCCTCCATGATGCGGCGCAGCCGTGCGGCAGTGGCGTCGCGATCGTCGATCGATGAGATCGGTGGCATGCCGTCGGTGAATGCCGGTTCGAAGTGGTAGGCGCGTTGCTCGGGAAACAGCGAACGCGCGACGTCGATGCTCGCACGCGTGTTCAACCACAAGCCGCGATACGTGCGCTCGAGCTCCGCGAGACCGGCCTCATCGGGAAGCTCGGCCACCGAGAACGACGGCGCGTGCGGCGCGACGAGGATGCGCTCTGGCTGCAATACGCATTCCGACGCGCGCCACACGAGGAAGCACATATTGTTCGACGCCCACGTGGCGCCCGCCGTCGGCCGACCCGACCGGCCGCTGACCAGTACCATCGCGCGCTGCCAGTCGAGCGATTGCGCGCGCAACCAGTTGCCGATGCGATAAACGATATCGAGGAAAGCGAGCCCGAAGGTCGCGAACATCACGTCGTTCATCGGCACGGGCAGCGCGTTGCTCGGTGATGCCGCGAAGTATTGCGCGTTCAGGCGCTCGAAGTTCAACAACGCCGGAGCTTCTTCGGCTCGCGCAAGCAGTTCGATCGTGACGCCGCACGTGTAATCGACGAGGTTGGCGATCTTGCGTTCGTGGCCGCTAAAGCTCTCGACTGCAACGCGATCACGCCATAACGCAACCGAGTTAGCGTCACGCGTTTCCTGAGCATGGTGGCGCAAGCGCGCCGCATCGCTTCTCCACGTCTCGTCGTGCGGAGCCACTTCGCGCATTCTCGCCAGATAGGCCAAGGCCAAAGGCAGATGCGAGACCGCCGTCAATTCAATGAAACCACGCGTCGATTTACGAAAGCTCTCGATCGACGGTGCACGTCCGCCGCCGGGGAACAGCACAATATCGCTGCCGGTCGAGACCAGCATCGGCGCGTCGGCGGCTTGCAGCGCCATCTGCTGCGTCAGATGCGCGCCGATGCTCTGCGGGTCCGAGGTGAACGCGCGAAACAAACCGGCAAAGGCAGCGTCGGGCTGATAGGCCATGAGCTTGTGTCTACCTCAGTAATCGAATAAACGCGCGGGGTTGTCGGACAGAATCATCTTGTGAACCGCTGCATCGTCAGTCCATGCGCCGAGCAGGTTCAACAATTCGCCGGTGTCGCGCGTCGAATCGGGAATATGCGGCCAGTCCGAACCCCAGATCACTTTCTGCGGCGCAGCCTTGATGATCGCTTCGGCCATCGGCGCCACTGCTTCATAGCCGCGATGTTTGGCGATCCTGTACGGCGCGCTGAGTTTAAGCCAGCAGTTGCCGTCTTTCAGCAAGCTAAGGAGACGGTCGAAATCCACTTGCGTGAGGCCGTCTTCTTCGAGCATGTAGCCCATGTGATCGATGACGAAATCGGTCTGCACGTCGGCGAGAAACGGAAGCAGATTGCGCACAACCCAGCCCGGCGCATAGAACTGCACGTGCCAGCCGAGGCTTGCACACAAGCGGGCCATCCGCGTGATGTACTGCTGAATCTCAACGGTCGGCAGCCCGGAACGCGCAAACAGATCAAGGCGCACCGCACGAACACCAGACTGATGGAAACTGCCGAGCGTCGCTGCGTCCGTGTTCTCCTCGATCATCACAACACCGCGCGCGATCGAACCGGCCACGTGCAGCGTGTCGATCAGACAACGGTTGTCGGTGCCGTAAAAGCTCGGCTGCACGATCACGAAGCGCTTCAGTTGCAGCACGTTCATCATCTGCAGATAGTGAGAGAGCTTGCCATCGGGCAGCGTGTAATGAGGATGCTCGACCTTCGGATATTTGTCTTCGGGGCCGAACACGTGCATGTGCGCGTCGCAAGCGAGCGGCGGCATCGTGAACGACGGCCGCGACAGGGTTTCATAGTCACGCATCGGCGTGGAAATCAGCGGGGTTTCTGCCATGATCTGAAAGTAAAAATTCGAATTAAAGTTGACGTGCCTGCTCGACACGCTCGCGCAGCGCCGCCAGATAGACATCGCTGTCGATGCCGGCAAAGACAAATGGCGCGGCGCCCTCGCGGCGCAATTCATTGAGCGCCTCGCACTCTGGCATTCCGCCCACGATCACCACCTTGCCGTGCCGCTGCGCTGCCGCGATCACCTTGCGGCACGCGGCCACGACTTCGGGATGCGCCGATTCACCGGCGTGGCCCAGATCGGCCGAGAGATCGTTGCAACCGAGCGCGAGTACGTCGACACCTTCGACCGCCGCGATTGCATCGGCCGCTTCGACGCCGGTGCGGCTTTCGATCAGCACCTTGAGCACGGTCGCGTCGTTCAGACGACGGTTGAGTTCGCGAGCGGAAAGTTTCTCGAAGTTGACGTAAGGCAGCGTCGCCAGTTGCGAACGCTGGCCGAGCGGAGGAAAGCGCGTGGCGATCACCGCGTCGCGCGCCTGGGCGGCGGTCTCGACACGCGGCACGATGATGCCGAGCGCACCGCCATCCAGCACGCGGTTGATCGTGCCGTAATCGTGTTCCGGCACGCGCACCCACGGCATCAGGCCGATATCTACGGCACATGAGCACAGTTGCGACACGGTATCGACCGGCAGTGAACTGTGTTCCATATCCACCCAGATCGTGTCGTAGCCGGCCGCTTTGGCCCAGCGGACCGCATCCGTCGTGCGCGAGGTGCGAATTCCCAGCGCAATGATCTTGTGTCGCGCTCGCAGGCGTTCGACCAGTTCCGCACCGTTCATGCTGTCTCCGTCGTTGTGTAGGTGGAAGACAGTATCGTCCGGGAAACAGTTTTGATTTATTCTGCAAATCAAGGTTATTGATTTGCAGAATAAATCAATGAATATCCGCCATCTGGAATTTTGGTTCTGTCGCAGTAAGGAAATCAGGAAAAGTCTGGACGGAACGAATAGGAATGCTTATTTCACAAGATCGTAAAACTGCTTGGGGACTGAATGAAGCCGTCCACCGTCACTTTTCATCTGCCATTTCGCTATCATGTGCATGAGTTCGATACCGCCTAAAATGATGCGGGTGCAACGAAAGCTCTTAAATCCTAGTATTGGTCGTACGATGCATTTGATCGCTCGATGGTCCTGCTCCACCACGTTGTTCAGATACTTCGATTGTCGAATTTTGATCGGCACTTCGCGATCAGCGTTGATCGCATTTAGCCCTGCGAGATTCGCCCCGCTCTTGTCGATCGTCACCGTCTCCGGTACGCCGTTTCCAGCGATCGCCCTTTCGAAATAGCACCGGGCCGCGGCCTTATCCCGCTTGGCGCGGAACAGGAAGTCAACCGTGTCCCCGGCCTTATCGACGGCCCGATACAAGTACTTCCATTCGCCCTTGACCTTGATGTAGGTTTCATCCATTCGCCAACTTCGACCGACCTCTTGCTTGCGCGGTCCGAATGCCTTGCCGAGCGCAGGCAGCAACTTGATAGCCCACCGGTGCACCGTCGAATGATCGACCGACACTGCCCGCTCGGACATCATTTCTTCCAGATGACGCAGACTCAACGGGTAGGCGACGTACCAACGTACGCATGTCAGCATTATGTCCAGCGGGTAATGCAGCCGTTTGAGCACCTTGCTCACAACTGTGTTCGGGGTCTTGATCATTCATTACATCGCTCGTCTCGGGACCGGCCACCATAGCAGATCGGCTCACTGCGACAGAACCGCATTTTTTGCATGCCGCTCCCGGCGCGACTTCAATAACCCGGCTGTTTGCAAGGATCACCCAACACGACGTCCGATCTGAGTCGGGTTACCTCGTCGACGCAGCAACGGGGGCGACCCCTCCACTTTTCTATGCTCTTTCGCAGCCCTCGAAGCGCAAAAGGCGCTTCGAGGGCTGCGGGTTTTATAGGCAAACAGAGAAAATCAAATAGTTATATTTACTAGTTTCATAAGTAATCCTAAATATATCTATTTTCTGAGATGATTTCGATTGTTGCGACAAAGCCGTATCAGCTTAGCCCGACCAGAATTCCGAATCCGATCAGTACCGCTCCTGCTAGCCTATTCAGCCAAGACAATACCCGCTGCGATAACCCGCCGCGTAGGAGCCACACGGAGCCGCTCAATGTCGTGTACCAGGATGCGGCCCCGAGCACGACCCCGATGATCGTCCAGGTGGGGTCCGCATCCTGACCATTCGCTGCCATCACACTCGTTGATGCGATGGCAGCGTAGGGCAGAATTGTCATTGGATTTGACAGGGCCAGGAGCAATCCGGCGACATAGGCTGCCGACTGACCTGACTGCGGAGAGGCTTCCGGTTTCCCTGGTCCTTTAGCCACAGTCCGCATTCCAAGGACAACCAGTACCGTGGCAGATACGAACCGAATTGCCGGATACCATTGGGACAGAGCTAAGGCAATAAAGCCTGCACTGGCGATGGCCACACCGGAGAACAGCCCGTGAGCGGTTGCGGCGCCGACACCGCTGGCAATGCCGTGCCGAATACCGTTCAACAGAGTACGTTGCACGCACACCAATGAGACCGGGCCGAATGGGACCGCGACCGAGAGCCCGAGCAGCGTGCCGGAGAGAAGGGACGAAATCACGAGGCGTTCCTGTCGGCAGTGTGGCCGCAAATTAACGGCCCTCAATCCGTTCAGGTTGCCACAGTGCATCGTAGGCGTCTTATCGCTCGGCGCCGTCATCCTTCTCATTGCGTGCCACGTCCGGGGCAAAGGGGACATGGCTCCCCGCGCGATATGCAGCCGGAGAGGTACCGTAGGCCTCGCTGAAGGCACGATAGAACGTCGCCAGGCTGGAGAAGCCACAATCTAGCGCGATCTGCAAGACTGTCTGCTCTCGACATAGACGGCTGACCAGGCGTCTGCGCGCAAGATCAAGCCGATGGAGCTGGACACGGTGGGAAAATGACAGGCCAGTCGGCTCGAATAGCCGATGCAGCGCCCGAACCGATATGCCGAGATGCCGCGCAACGAAGACCGGCGAAAGGGCGGAAGGGTCTACGCATCTTTCAATCACCTGCGTCGCCTGTTGCAGGCGTGCGCGTAGAAGTGCGTCTCGTAAATCGTAATCAGGTGCAAGCCGGCCATAGGCAGATGCGGATAGACTGGCGAGGCTATGCAATGCCATACGCGCCTCATCTGGGTGCAAATCGGGCGCGTGATCAATAAATGCATCGAAGTAGGAAGCTAGTAGCGCCCCAATGCCTCGCCCACCCGAGATAACGGTCGTCACGATGTCGTCCGAGTGTGGGAGCATCGGCTCGAAGATTCGACGTGGTAGCTTCAACACGCAGTGGTGGAACTCGTGTCCAGCGGTTGCGCCTGTGCTGAAAACGCGATCGGCGTGGCCGATCACCACCGTTCCCGGGTGTGTTACGAAACTTGTCCCGTCGCCGAGATCGAACCAGGCCGCCGCCATTTGGCGATAGAGGAAGACATAGTCATGACTGCCGTGGGCGATGTCCTGCGGTGAGCGGCCGGTGACGTGCCCCGAAGCGCGGATTTTCATCAAGCAGGCCTCGCCGATATTCCAGGCAGTGATGTCGCCGCAGAACGAAGATCGCTGGTCAACGGCCAATTCCGGCGACATCGGGTCGAACGCGGCACAGATCGACTCACGCCAGTAGTCGAAGCCATGCGCTTGCGCCACGTCACTAGTTGACCATCGCATCGGGGGTGACTGTTGCATAGTCAATGCCCTCTTCCATAAGTGGCGAGATTAACACTCCGATTTTGCAGGGCTGCCCGACAGATTCCCGCTATTTGTAAATATCCGGACCGGTACTATTAGACATAAGTGCCGTAGTTCCATCACGTTCGATGGTGATCGTGAGTGCCGGAATGTGGGAATGGTCCGACACTCTCGCCGCAATATAGATTTAACTAGAGTTGGGGGTGCGTCAAGAATCGGCTGCGAGCGTCTGTTAGCTGCACCGCACAACCGACAGGATAAATGGTTTGTCATCCAATGGCAGTCGTCAGCCGAGCGTCAAAAAGCAGAGTTAGTGCCAGGTCTCATGCGACTGGCCTTTCGCCAGCTTCTCGTTACTTCCTGCCCTGTACACAGCTGTCGACGTAGTTAGCCCGGTTCTGTCGCAGTAAGCCGATCTGCTATGGTGGCCGGTCCCGAGACGAGCGATGTAATGAATGATCAAGACCCCGAACGCAGTTGTGAGCAAGGTGCTCAAACGGCTGCATTACCCGCTGGACATAATGCTGACATGCGTACGTTGGTACGTCGCCTAGACATGTCGGAGGCAGATATTAGATGGGCGTTCGCGAGCATCTTTTGATCGATCAACGGCGTTTAACGGCGAAGCGATGAATGCCTAAAGAAACGTTGTCCCAAACTGCCGTTATTAGGGCTACATGATATTCTAGGTGCACTTGTACACCATCTGTAAAGGCTATGAACGAGGTTCTTGACAACGAATATGTTTGTCTTCGCCGAGGTCGCGTGGTGCCGGCAGCGGCGTGCGTAGCGGGTGAAATGATGCTGCCGTTCTTCGAAAATATGCGAAGAAGAATCGATTACCGTTCCGGTCACTCGTCTACCGAACGGATCTGTGGTCGGATGGCGGTTTGACAGATTTCAACAAGCCGCTACACATAGGGATTCCCCGTGGCGTGTCATCGATTTGACTGCCGCGGCGTTAACCCGAGACGCACGTACCCTCGTGCATCATCTGGGGATAACATGAAGAAGTCATTTTTGATGGTCGCTTTTGGCATGTTGTTTGTGACGTCGACAACTTTTGCTCAGACGGCCGCACCCGCATCCGCTACTCCTGCTACCGTCACTGCCATTTGTAAGGACGGCACGACGTACTCCGGCACGACCTTGAAAGGCGCATGTCGTGGGCACCACGGCGTCAACAAGAATGCTGGGGCGACTGCTGGTGTTGCCCCGGCGTCGGCTACCGTTGCCCCCGCGGCAAAAGTGTCGCCTGATGAAGCGTCAGCTCCGGCGGGCACGATGGCGCAAGCCCCTGGCGGCGGAGCCGGTAAGGTCTGGGTGAACACAAGTACCAAGGTCTACCACTGCGCGGGCGACAAGTACTACGGCAAGACCAAGGCCGGTGCGTACATGTCCGAGGCCGATGCCAAGGGCAAGGGCTACCACGCTGATCACGGCAAGACCTGCCAGTAAGCCGGCGAGCATCGCCTGCCGGAAGCACATTAGGAGGCGTTGCACTCGGTCGATAGAGCTGCGGTGGAACAAATTGTTCCACCGCAAAATGCGGGTAACCTGGATTTTGATGCGTTTTACCGGTAGCCGGCTAATACTGAATCGAACCGCCTTTGAGATGTGGACGGCACTCGGCAGCGTAGGGATGCTTTATTCTCTCGCTTCCTGTCAGATGGAACAGGGGTTCATCGATAATTCCGTGCTCACCACGTCATGATCGAGGGTTGCCTGGCACCATCGAAGACAAACATATTTGTCCCATCGAGCCCGCATGGAACCGATCTTTCGAGCTCGCAGACGAACATTCCTGTACTTGGGTGCGTTGCCATCCTATTGATTTTATTGGGTTGGAAAAGACAAACATATTTGTCACTAATCAACCCGAACTGCTAGGGTAACGATGAACCGGGACGATGCCGGCGCACTGCATTACGCATGGCGCAAATTGCGCGAAATGCCCGTGCCGCCAACGTCGTGTCTTGTGAGTGACTGGATTTCCGCGCTTCAGGCGGTTTCAGATGCTTCGATGGCGATAGAACAAGGGTGTACGACCAGAGTCGACCATCGATCGGCAACGTAGGCGTGCTCGCTATCGCGACGCGGGCGCCGGTGCGGTGCAACGCGGCCTCGGCTAAAATAGCGGCGTGCTCGCTCTCGCATCAACCAGCGGAAATCATTCCATGACCAGGACAAATCTCAGGTCCATCAGCATTGCTCCCGACCATAACAAGTCTAATCTGTCGAAAGGGCAAAAGGCGTTCAACACGCTCATCAAGCAGATTGAAAAGCGGCGCGCCAGACTGAGTGCCTGGGAGGCGGCAATGCCTGCTTTCCATAGGAAATATCTAAGCGAGTTTGCTCCCCTCGAGAAAATTTCCAGCGATTTGCGAACCAAGCTCGTGTATCTGCTGGACCAGGCGTACGGTCAGAAGGGGCTGACCAAATCCGAGCGACGCACGATCGCAGACCTGATCAGCGACCTTGCAGGTGAGCTGGTCGCGCAGAGCGACGATCCGGAGCTTAAAACGATTTACAACCGGTACAGCGAATCCGACTTTGACAGTGAAGCCGCCGCCGAGTTGGACGACATGAAATCAGCGCTCGAAGCTATGCTCGGGGTCGAGTTGGGCGATGACGTTGATATGATTTCGCCCGAGGATGTGCTGCAGCGCGCGCAGGCGCAAATGGAACAGCGGCAGGCACAAGATGCACTCGAAAACGAGGCTCGGGAAGCGCGCCGCACCCAACGAAAAAAGACGCCTAGGCAACTCGCAGCAGAGGCACGAGAACAAGTTGAGCAGGCCGAACTGAGCTTATCCATCCGCGAGGTCTATCGCAAACTGGCCAGTGCCTTGCATCCCGACCGCGAGACCGATCCGCAGGAACGTGAGCGGAAGACCACCCTGATGCAGAGGGCCAATCAGGCGTATAGCAAAAATAGCCTGTTGCAATTGCTTGAGTTGCAGTTAGAGTTAGAACACATTGACCAGAGCGCCATCAACAACATCGGCGAAGACCGGTTGAAACACTACAACAAGATTCTGAAGGAACAGGTCGGTGAACTCGACCACGAAATCCTGCATGTCGAGAACGGATTCAAGCACAGTTACGGAATTCCGCCCTTCATCGACGTGTCGCCCGGCACCATCATGCGCAATCTTGCCGCTGATATCTTCTCGCTGCAGGAGAGTCTCCACGCCCTTGAACATGACCTGCACGTATTCGACGACCTCGAGCAACTTAAGGGCTGGCTAAAGTCCGTGAAACGGTCATTAGCCACGCCGCGTTTCGACGATATGCCGTTCTAGGGCAGCGCCGCTCCTCATGGTTCCTCCGTAGTGTGGAGAAAACA
>NZ_AEJF01000084.1 GCF_001028175.1 Caballeronia mineralivorans PML1(12) | reverse complement strand
GTTGATATGAAGCCGACGTCCATCGTGGGCGTGACGGCGAACGCGCAACCCGAGGCAGTCACGGAAGCGATCGTTGCGGGAATGACGCTGTGTCTGGTCAAGCCGCTCGGGCTCGGTATGTTGCGGCACGCGCTGAGGCTTGCCGCGCGGGATGCGAGGGCGTAGGGTATCGACAGCGCCGAGGATTGTCGCTGTAAGCGATCTCTCGCTTGCTGTAAACGCCGCCTCGCGCTTCGAGCGCGCGTCGGACGTTCCATTCATGCACGTTTCGACCGCGGCGATCGGCGCCGAGAGGCGCTCCGTAAAGACCCTTGCCTATGGTCCCACGCACAACTTCCCTTCGAGTATTGTCGCTCGCCACGCCGTCTTGCCCGCACGCAGCGCGCCGGACTTGTATCCTGGGCATCTGAACGGCGCAGACTACGACCACGCCGTAACTGCACCGGAGCCCGTCGATTGCTCGGTCGCCGAGTTGGACGATTTCAACCGCGCCCCTGTGAAATCCACCCCGGGGTCACCAGCAGTCCCATGCTTCGACGCGGACCAACTCAACGGCTTCGGCGATCAGGCGGCTGCGCTGGTCGACGCGCTGAAATCGGCAAACCGGCAAGATCTCGACAAGGCGCGACAAGCTTTTGCATCGTGGGATTTCCATCGTTTGCTTGCACTCGTGCATGATGTTGCCGGCTATGACACTGCGGCGATCCGCACCGCCTACGCTTATTTCCATGACGAAGCGACCGCACTCGATACGGCGCTGGAGCAGCACCCGACCTGAGCGCGTCATGTGCGCTTCGTATCGAACGATGTGCGATCGACGTCGATCCAGACCGGCCATCCGGGCTTTATGATTAATCTCCGATGCGGTTCTCCGAAGCTGCATGTGTTTTAATTACCCCCTCCTCTCGCTCCGACACTTGGCCGTTACGTTTCTGGCGCGGCCCGATCGCCGAATGAATAGAAGGTATCTTCCGCATCACTGTCACCGCCGCTCTCACTGGCGTGTTGCCACCGCGTGGTTGCTGCTTGCGCTTGCGGCAGGCAATGCGCCGGTTCACGCACAAAAACCCGAGCTGCTCGACCCGCGTGTGACCCAGTCGACTATCGTGGACACGATCTGCCGGCCGGGTTATGCCGACGATGTCCTGCCGCCTTTCGACACCTTGCAGCGCCAGAAGGAGCAACTGCTGAAGCAGCGCCGTGTGACCCCGGAAGACGCTTCGGATTACGCGCTGGATCACCGGATGCCGATCCTGCTCGGCGGTTCTCCGACCGCCGCGGCGAATCTGGACATTCGCCGCTGGGATGGACGTGCGGGGCAGCGCCGCAAGGAACGGCTGGCGGTGTTTCTGAAGCGCTGCGTGTGTACCGGCGACATGCCGCTGGCCGCGGCGCAGGCGGCGATGGCGGGAGATTGGCCGAATCGTTTTCGGAATCTGTCGAGTCCTACGTGTAGCGGATCGTGAAGAGGGGGTGCTCACTACCAGTGATAAAGAGAACAGCTAAGACAGGCCGGCCACGAAACTCAAAAGCAGCAACCCGGCATCGACCAGACCACGGCCCACCCAACCGCAGCCAGTAAACAGTTTCTTGCCATTGGCTAAATGACGCCGCCGGGTGACGCGCTCCAAGACACCCCACTTCATGACGCAGCGGTATCTGCGGCAAGTTGTCACACAGCGGGCAGCGCTTCGCCATCAAGCAAATGACTCACGACGCGGTCCCCCAACGCCGGCCCGATGCTCATGCCCACGCCGCTATGCATGTACACACCGGTCACGTTTGGCCCAGCCCGCAGCACGGAAAACGGCGCCCCTGAAGTCCCGGTGCGTGCGCCATACACCCCCTGCCAACGTTCGATGACCCGTAACGCACTACCGAGCGTATCCTCGGCAAGACCAAGCAGGATCTCATCGATGGCATGCGCATTGAACGGCGACGGATCGTCACCGTAGTCATGCGAGTCGCCGACAATCAGACCGCCGTCAGGCGTCGGGCTCGCCAGCAAATGAATGCCATGCTCGAGCAGCGCAGGCTCCCGCGCAGCCACTTCCGCATGCAGCGCGGCGGCTTCGGGAAGATCCGAGAACGCGCCGTAATGCAGGCAGCTCAGACCGGTCAGCACGGCGTGATCGAGCGCAAAAGGCGTGGCCGGCCGCACGCGCAGCATCTGCAACCGGCACACGCGCGGTTCCAACGCAGCGAGCTGCGGCGCGAGCAGAGACAGATAATCGTGTCCCGCGCACACCACCACATGCTCCGCGCGCCACGCACCGGCAGTCGTCTCGATCAGACCGCCATCGACATCCCGCACAAGCGTCCCGAAGCGAAAATCCACGTTAAACGCACGCCGCAAATAGTCGATGAGCGCCGGCACCGCCTCCCGTGAAAACACCTGCAGGTCGGCGCGTCCATGCAGCGCCGCGCGATGTTTCTGGAAGCGGCCATCGTAAAGATCGTCGAGAGCCGCGCGTGAAAGCAACGCGGCGTCGTAGCCCGACGCCTCGGCACGCGTTGCCGCGAACGACTCCATCACCCGCGCCTCGGCCTCGCTGCGGGCGAACATCAGCGAGCCGGAACGCCGTACATGCAAAGCCGCGCCGGCTGCCCAGCCGAGCCATATTTCCCGCGATGCCTGCGCGAGCGCATGCATCGCGCCCGGCGCCTGGCCGGTCACCAGCACCATGCCGAAGTTGCGGATCGACGCGCCGACGGGCGTGCCGCTGCGCTCGAATACGGTCACGCGCAAGCCGCGTTTGGCGAACGCATAGGCATGCGCCAGCCCGAGAATGCCCGCACCGATAATCGCGACATCGGTATGAAGAGGAGTGTGTGTCGTTGTCATGGTCATCCGTTTAGCGGCCTGTCACGTACTACGCCTGTCACGTACTACAATACGCGCGGTCCGGTGTTTATCCGTTCGCTCAATCATTCATTGCCGGCATGCCCGGCCGCACTCGATGCTCGCCGAACAACGTCATCAATACATCCTGTCGGAGTTGTCGAAGAACGGCGCGTTGTCGGTCGCCGAACTGGTACGCGCGCTCGACGTGTCGCGCGAGACAATCCGGCGCGACCTCAACGCACTCGCCGAACGCGGCCTGATCGCGACCACCCACGGCGGTGCGTTGTCCAACGATCGCCGGGAACCGGACCTCGACGTGCGCGAAGCGGCGAACGCCGTGGCCAAGCGCGCGATCGGCGAGCGTGCCGCGCAACTCGTACCCGACGGCGCGTCGGTGATCATCGACTCGGGCAGCACGACGCAAGCTGTCGCGCGTGCACTCGGCGACCGGCACCGGTTGATGGTCTACACCAACGACTGGCGCATCGCACTGCTGCTCGGCCGCCACAACGACAAC
This sequence comes from Caballeronia mineralivorans PML1(12), assembly GCF_001028175.1. Lineage (GTDB taxonomy): Bacteria > Pseudomonadota > Gammaproteobacteria > Burkholderiales > Burkholderiaceae > Caballeronia > Caballeronia mineralivorans. Next base: position 36,328 of record NZ_AEJF01000084.1, on the reverse strand, counting down.
AAGGTCACGCTGTTCGGCGGCGAGCTCTCGGACAACGAAGACGCCGTGTTCGGCCTCGATACCGTGCAGCAACTCTCGCAATATCACGTGGACTTCGCCTTCGTCGGCGCCGGCGCGATCACGCCGGACGGGTTCCTGACCGACTACTCGCGCCTGGCTGCCGAGGTGCGCAGCCGCATGATCCTGGCGGCGAGCGCGGCGGTTATAGTCGCGGACAACTCGAAGTTCGGCAACGTCACGCCCGTGCGTATCCGCGACTTCGATAAAGCGCGTTACCTGATTACCGAAGTCGCGCCCGACAAGGCGATGCGCCGCGCCATCGCCGCACGCGGCCCGGAGCTGGTGATCGCCTGAGTGCCGGTTCGCCATGCTGCCGTCACGCTGCAAGACGCACTTGCAGCGTACTTAGCGCCCGCGCGATTGCAGCTACCGCGTTATGCATCTCATTGGCATCGATTGCCCCGATGCAGCCCACGCGGAACGTCTCCACTTCCGTCAGCTTGCCCGGATAGAGCACATAACCCGCATCGCGGACGGCTTCATAAAAGCGCTTGAAATCGTAGGCGGGATCGCGTGGTGCATGGAACGTGACGATCACCGGCGCCTGCACCTCAGCATCGAGAAATGGCCTGAAACCAAGCGACGCCATGCCTTCGATCAACGCCGCGCAATTGCCGCGATAACGCGCGCCGCGCGCCGGCTGCCCCCCTTCCGCGATGAACTGATCGAGTGCCGCGCGCAACGCGGCGACCACATGCGTAGGCGGCGTGAAGCGCCATTGCGTAGTCTTCACCATGTAGGCGTATTGATCGTACAGATCGAGCGCGAGCGATCGCGAGATGCCCGCCGATGCTTCCAGTAATGCACGTCGCACGATCACGAATCCCATCCCCGGCACGCCCTCGAGACACTTGCCGCTGGCGGAAATCACTGCATCGATACCCCCCTTCGATACATCGATAGGCAGTGCGCCGAACGAACTCATCGCGTCGACGATCAGGCTTTTGCCATGCCTGGAGCATAGCGCCGCAATGTCGTCGAGCGGGTTCAGCAAACCCGCGCTCGTTTCCAGATGCACCTGCGCCACGTGCGTGATGCGCGGCTCGCGTCGAAACATCTCTTCGATCCGCGCGACGCTGGCCGGCTCGTCATCGCGGAACTTGAGCTCGACCGAGGCCACACCCAGCCGCTCCAGGATTTTCAGTAAGCGTGTGCAGTACGCGCCATTGTTCGGCACCAGCACCACGGCATCGCGCGGCACGAGCGAACCAAGCGCGGCTTCCACGGAAAACGTGCCGCTGCCTTGCATGGGTACGCACACAAAATCCTTTTGACCGGACACGATCGCAAGCAGATCGCGGCAGATCTCGCTTGTCATCCGGTTGAAAGCCGCGTCCCAGGATCCCCAGTCGCGCAGCATGGCCTGACGCGTGGCAGGCGATGTCGTCAGCGGGCCAGGGGTCAGCAAAATCGGGTCACTTCCGTTGATCACGTTTTCCTCCATCCGAATTCTGTAAGTGCTGCTGCGACGTTTGCATCGTTTTGCAGACATGAAATAGTCTAAGCGGAATTTTGGCGAAATGTGTTTTTTGTTGGAAAAATGTGGCATCGTCATGTCGCTGTCATGAAGTTCTGTGATTCTTCGTTCGGGCTGCTGGCAGACTGAATTTTCTGAACGCCGCGCCAATGAATCATCGGACGCATCGGACGCAGCCGATGCTTAAAAAAACGTGCGTCTACCCTCACGCCACCTGGTTGTATCCGCCTTCCCGGAGATCTAGCACCATGACAAAAAGTCGCTTTCCCGCTTCCCGTTTCCTCGCGCAGCGCATGTTGCCGGCGCTGGCCGTGGCCGCTTTCACGAGTGCGGTGACCGTGCCTGCAGTTGCTGCCGATGCGGTTGTCCTGTACACCGCCGACGGTCTGGAAAACCTGTACAAGGACGTATTGCCGGCCTTCGAAAAGAAGGAAGGCGTGAAGGTCAATATCGTCACGGCGGGTAGCGGGGAAGTGGTGAATCGCGCGACGGTAGAGAAGGATTCGCCGAAGGCGGACGTGATCGTCACGCTGCCGCCGTTCATTCAGCAGGCGTCGCAAAGCGGCTTGCTGCAGCCGTATGAGAGCGTCAACTACAAGAACGTGCCGGCCATCGCCAAAGCGCCGGACGGCGCCTGGGCGACCTTCGTGAACAACTATTTCTCGTTCGCGATCAACCCCGAAATCACGAAGACCGCTCCGAAGACCTTCGGCGACCTGCTGCACCCCGACTTCAGCGGCAAAGTTGCCTATTCGAATCCCGCCACCGCCGGCGACGGCATGGCCGTGATCATCCTGACAAGCGCGCTGATGGGCGAAGACAAGGCGTTCGACTACCTGAAAGAGCTGGAAAAGAGCGCAAAATTCCACACCAAGGGCACCGGGTATCTCGACGTCCTGCTCTCGCGCAACGAGATCGCGTTCGCCAACGGCGACCTGCAGATGGACCTGGACGACGCTACCAACGGCGGCCTCTCGCTCAAGCCGATCTTCCTCTCGGCCAAGGCTGGCGAAGCACCGACCACGTTCCAGTTGCCCTACGCAATCGGCCTGATCAAGGGCGGCCCGAACCAGGACGAAGGCAAGAAGCTGGTGGACTACCTGATGTCGAAGGAAGTGCAGTCGAAGGTACCGGATATCTACGGCATTCCGGGCCGTACCGACGTACCGCTCGCGGGTAAGAACGGCGAGGTGGTCAAGCAGGCCATCTCGGGCGTGAAGCTGATTCCGGTGGACTGGAACCGGGTGATGGAGAAGAAGGCTGCATGGACCGCGCGCTGGAAAAACGACGTGATCGGCAACTCGGGCAAGCAGGTCGATGTCGTCAAGCCGAAGTCCTAAGCATTTATTTGCCTTAGCCTTCGAGCCCGCGTTGTCCTCCTCAAGCTTTCAAGGATGCGAACCGTGAACACTTTGACGCTGGCTCCGGCCACTCACGACGCCGCTGCCGTGGAATCGAATCAGCAGACGCCCGGCGGCGTGCGCATCGACCGGCTGAGCGTGCGTTTCGGCACACGCACCGTGCTCGACGATCTGTCGCTGACTATCGAGCGTGGGGAGCTGCTGACCGTGCTTGGCCGCAGCGGTTGTGGCAAGACCACGTTGCTGCGGTTTATCGCGGGCTTCATTGAGGCGGACGGGCTGGCGGGGACGTTGACGGTGGCCGGGCGTGATCTCACGCACGTGCCGCCATTCAAGCGCAATCTCGGCTTGCTGTTTCAAAGTTATGCGCTGTTTCCGCATCTGTCGGTGTTCGACAACGTCGCGTTCGGGTTGCGGGCTCGGCGGTTGAAAGCAGGGGAGATCGCCAGGCGCGTAGCCGATGCACTCAAGCTCGTGCAACTCGGCGACTCCGGGCACGTGATGCCCGCGCAGTTGTCGGGCGGCATGCAGCAGCGCGTGGCGTTGGCGCGGGCGCTGGTGATCGAGCCGGATGTGCTGTTGCTGGACGAGCCGCTGTCCGCACTCGATGCCAACCTTCGCGCTTCGGTTCGTACCGAACTCAAGGCCTTGCATGAACGTTTGCCGAACCTGACAATCGTGTGCGTCACGCACGATCAGGACGACGCGCTGGTGCTCTCCGACCGTACGTTGCTGATGCGCGATGGCCGCATTGCGCAACTCGGCACACCGCGCGAACTCTATGACAACCCGAAGGACGCGTTCGTCGCACGTTATCTCGGCGCTGCGAATCTATTACCGCCTTCCATCATGTTCCCCATCGGCGATGCGCGTCACGACGAGCGCGACCGGGTCGCATGCGTGCGTCCCGAGTGTCTCTCGATTGTGCCGCTCGGCGCGGCGCAGCTGCATGGCACTATTGCTTCGGTGGAGTGGTACGGCGCGGCTTTGTCTGTATCGGTGATGCTCGACGCGCTACCCGATCAACCCGTGCTGGTCACTATGCAACGTGCCCACGGCCCGATGCCCGAGAAGGGCGCGCGTGTTTCCCTACGCCATGAGGTTGACGATGTCGTCCTTATCAGTGAGTGAACACGTAGTCGACGACGTTGCGCATACCGCTGCGAAGCGGCGGCGCGAACGGCTCGCACAGTGGCATTTGTGGTTCATTCTCGTTGTCGTGCTCGGGCCCCTGGTCATCTATCCGCTGGTGCAGCTCCTGACGCTGAGCGTGACTGGTGCACACGGTTTAAGCCTTCATCCGTACATCGCGTTCTTCACCAATCCCGAGACAAGCGGTGTAATCGGCACGACGCTCGGCATCCTGTTTGCGAGCGCGACACTCGCGTCAGTACTTGGCGTGCTGCTCGCGTCCATGCTGTTTTTCAAGCCGTTCCCCGGTGCGAAACTCGTTACGCGTTTCCTTGAGTTGTTCGTCGCGTTTCCGTCGTTTCTCGTCGCGTTCACATTAATCTTTTTGTATGGCTCGCAGGGTTCAGTGAGCATCGGCTTGCAGCGGCTTTTTAATCTGTCGGACCCGCCGCTTAACTTTTTATTCGGTATCGGTGGCGTGATTCTCGCGGAAGTCGTGTTCTATGCGCCGTTCGTCGTGCGGCCGACACTCGCGTCGTTCGCCACGCTCGACATGCGCCTGATCGAAGCTGCCAAGAGCCTCGGCGCCAATGGTCCGATGGTCGCGTTCAAGGTCATCCTGCCGCTCGCGTGGCCGGGCATTGCAGCGGGCACCATCCTGTGTTTCCTTCTCACGCTCAATGAGTTCGGCATTCTGCTGGTGCTCGGCAGCGCGCATCTGATCACCTTGCCGATGGCCATCTATAGTTCGGCGACAGTCGATCTCGACTTGCAGACCGCGGCTGCCGGCGCTGTCGTGATGCTGGCAATGTCGCTCTCGCTGTACGCGCTGTACAGACGAGTCAACCGACACACGGGAGGCCGCAATGGCAACTGATTTCACGTTGCCCGTGACCACGTCGAAGCCGCATTCGCTGAAGCGGATCGGTGCGTGGGTGTTCATGGGTTTTGCCGCGTTGCTGTGCTTCTGGCTCTTCGTGCTGCCGGTGATCGTGGTGGCGCTCTCGAGCGTCGCGTCGCACTGGTCAGGGACTATCTTCCCCGATGGCTTCAGCATGCGCTGGTTCGAACGCCTCGGTTCCAGCGACTTCGACGCATTGACCACGAGCCTGGAAGTCGGCTTCGGCGTTGCAGTGCTGGGCACGGTGCTCGGCCTCTGGCTTGCGCTGGCGCTGGAAGGTCGCGACCGCCGCGGCGTGGGCGCGTGGGTCGACACCATCGCGATGATGCCCAACGGCGTGCCAAGCGTCGTGCTCGGGCTGTCCGTGCTGATCGCGTACCATAAGAAACCGCTGGATATTTCCGGGTCGGCGGCAATCGTGGTGCTGGTACAGCTCGCGCTCGTGCTGCCCTTTTGTTACCGGTGCGCCGCCGCCGCGTTGCGCCCCGAACTCACGATCTTGCGCGAAGCCGCTGCAAGTCTCGGCGCACCGCCCTCGATGGTGCTCTCGCGCGTGGTCTTGCCGCAACTCGTGCCCGCCATCCGCGCAAGTCTTGCGCTGGGATTCGCCTTATCGCTGGGCGAACTGGGCGCGACGTTGACCGTCTATCCACCGGGTTTTGCCACCGTGCCGATTGTCGTGGTCGGTCAGGTGAACCGTGGTTATTACTTGCCGGCGTCGGCGCTTTCGCTGATCTTGCTGGCCGTCTCGCTCGCTGCACTGCTCCTCATCGCGGCGAAAGTACCACGGCGGCGAATGGCCTGATTCAGGGGGGGGGTTGCCGGAATCCCGTTTTCCGGGATTCCGCCTTGCGCCGATAAATGTGGCAAATATTGGCGTTGTGCATCAAAATATGGAAATCGCGTTGTTAGATAAAACGCTGGTTCATCACGGAAAGGAACCTCATGTCCACGTCCACCGAAACGTTCATGGAAGTTAACGGCCGCCCTTATGGTTCGGCGCGCGCGCTGACGGTCGTCGTCTGCGTCGACGGCTGCGAATACGACTACCTGGAAGCTGCTGTCGCGGCGGGGGTTGCGCCGTTTATCGGCACGATGCTGCGGGGCGGCTCGGCGTTTCGCGCCGACTGCGTGATTCCGTCGTTCACCAACCCGAACAACTTGTCCATCGTGACTGGCGTGCCGCCTTCGGTGCACGGCATTTGCGGCAACTATTTCTTCGACCCGCAAGCGAACGGGGGCAAGGGCGCGGAAGTCATGATGAACGACCCGGCCTACCTGCGCGCCGGCACAATCCTGGCGGCGGCCGCGCAGCGCGGCGAAAAGGTAGCGGTGGTCACGGCGAAGGACAAGCTGCGCCGTTTGCTCGGCTGGCAACTCGACGGCATCTGTTTCTCGGCAGAGAAAGCGGACGCGGTGACGCTCGCGGAGAACGGTATTGAAGACGTGCTGGAGCTGGTCGGCAAACCGGTGCCGGACGTGTATAGCGCGGGACTGTCCGAGTTCGTGTTCGCGGCCGGGGTACGACTCGCCGAGACCCGCAAGCTCGACCTCATGTACCTCTCGACCACCGACTACGTGCAGCACAAATGCGCGCCCGGCACGGACGGCGCGAACGCGTTCTACGCGATGATGGACGGTTACCTCGCGCGCCTGAACGAACTTGGCGCGGTGATCGGTCTGACGGCCGACCACGGCATGAACGCGAAGCACGACGCCGCGACCGGCGAGCCGAACGTGGTGTATCTGCAAGACTGGCTCGATGAAACGCTCGACGCGCCGAACGCGCGCGTGATCTTGCCGATTACCGATCCGTACGTTGTGCATCACGGCGCACTGGGCTCGTTCGCAACAATCTACCTGCCGCCTTCCGTCGATGCAAAAGCGCTGGCGGCACGCATTGCCGAACTGCCGGGCGTGGAGATCGTGCTCGACAACGCGGCCGCCTGCGAGCGCTTCGAGTTGCCGAACGATCGCGTAGGCGACCTGGTGGTGGTGAGCGGGCGCAACACGGCGCTCGGCACCCGGCGCGCAGAGCATGACCTGTCGGGATTGACCGTGCCGCTGCGCTCGCATGGCGGCGTGTCCGAGCAGGAAGTGCCCTTGCTGTTCAATCGCGTGACCGATGGTTTCGAGTCAAAGTTAGATGGAAAACGGCTGCGCAACTTCGATGTCTTCAACATCGCGCTGAACCATCTGGTGCTCGAATCATGAGCGCCGTTCTCGCGGTCGAGCAGCACCCGCTGCGGGAGGAGAAGCTGCGCCTGAAAGGCGAGCGTGTGGCGCGTGCACGCACTATCGACGTTTTCGATCCTTACACGAACACTCGCGTAGGCACCGTGCCGATGGCAAGCGTGGACGACGTGCGCGACGCGTTTGAATATGCGGCGAATTACCGGGCGACGCTCACGCGTTATGAACGCTCGCAGATTCTCGAGCGCGCGGGGGCGTTGCTGCGCGAGCGGACGGAGGAAGCGTCGGATCTTATTTCGCTTGAATCGGGTTTGTCGAAGCAGGACTCGCGCTATGAAATTGGCCGCGTAGCCGACGTGCTCAAGTTCGCTTCGATGGAAGCGTTGCGCGACGACGGCCAGAGCTTTTCCTGCGATCTCACTCCGCATGGCAAAGCTCGCCGTGTGTTCTCCCAGCGCGAACCGCTGACCGGCGTGATCGTCGCCATCACGCCGTTCAATCATCCGATGAATCAGGTCGCGCACAAGATTGCGCCGGCTATCGCGACGAATAATCGCGTGATCCTGAAGCCGTCGGAGAAGGTGCCGTTATCGGCTTATTACTTCGCCGACGTACTCTACGAAGCCGGTTTGCCGGCACCCATGTTGCAGGTTTTGACCGGCGATCCGCGCGAGATCGCCGAGGAACTCGTCACCCACCGGCACGCCGAACTCGTCACTTTTACCGGTGGCGTGGCGATCGGCAAGGCGATTGCAGAGAAGGCGGGGTACCGGCGCGTGGTGCTTGAGTTGGGCGGCAACGACCCGCTGATCGTGCTCGACGACGCCGATGTGGAGCGCGCGGCAACACTTGCCGTGCAAGGCTCATACAAGAATTCCGGGCAACGCTGCACGGCGGTCAAGCGGATGCTGGTGCAAAAGGGCGTCGCTGCGCGTTTCACGGAGCTCGTGGTGGAAAAAACGCTCGCATGGCGTCATGGCGACCCGTTCGATCCAGCGAACCAGATGGGTACCGTGATCGACGCGGCTGCCGCCGAACTGTTCGAGGCACGCGTGAACGATGCGGTGTCCAAAGGCGCGCGGCTGCTCTGCGGTAATCACCGCCACGGAGCGCTGTATTCGCCCACGGTGCTCGATCGAGTCGATCCAGCCATGACGCTGGTGCGCGAGGAAACGTTCGGGCCGGTTTCTCCGATCATCGAATTCGACACTATCGACGACGCCATTCGTATCAGCAATGGCACGGTATTCGGCTTGTCGTCCGGCGTATGTACAGATAGGGCGGACCTGATTACGCGCTTCGTGAACGAGTTGCGCGTGGGTACGGTCAATATTTGGGAAGTGCCGGGTTACCGCATCGAGCTGACGCCCTTCGGCGGCATCAAGGACTCGGGGCTCGGTTACAAGGAAGGCGTGCAGGAAGCGATGAAAAGCTTTACGAGCCTCAAGACCTTTTCGCTGCCCTGGGAATAAATATGGCGCTGACACTCACCGACATCCGGCATCTCTTCGATACTTACGGCGCTATTGCTTACAGCGGCGAACCGGTTACGCAACTGCAACACGCCTTGCAGACGGCGGCATTGGCCGAGGAAGCCGGCGCTGACGAAACGCTTGTCGGCGCGGCCCTCTTGCACGATCTGGGACACTTGCTGAATCTCCAGGGTGAGACGCCGAGCGAGCGGGGTATCGACGACCTGCACCAGTATTTCGCGCTGCCTTTCCTGCGTCCGCTTTTCAGCGATGCCGTGCTCGAGCCGATCCGCCTGCACGTGGACGCGAAGCGCTGTTTATGCGCCGTCGACGCCGCTTATTTCTCGACACTATCCGCGGATTCGGTCCGCAGCCTGAAATTGCAGGGCGGCATTTTTAGCACGGAGGAAGCGGATGATTTCATGCGCAAACCCTTCGCGCAGGATGCGCTTTCATTGCGCCGCTGGGACGATCTCGCCAAGTGTCCGGAGCGGGTTACGCCCTCGCTGGACCACTATATTCAGCTAATCGAAAGGCTCTCGGAAAGCCATCGGACGGTGTCGTAAACAGTCTTTGAAACGGAATACCATCAGGAAACCGAACTAATAAAATGCCCGACCCAGAGCGCGGCCGGACTTTTTCCGATGACGGAAATGCGACAAAAGGGCGGGCCGCCGGCGGATGTCGCGCCGATTCCACGGCTGCCTGGGGTCATTACCAAAAAAATAAAAATAGCGTAACCTGCCTATTCCCCCGGCCCCGTCCCGCTTGACAGAACGCGACTTGCAACTGGCGCGTTGTGCAGCGATGCATTTCTGGAGAGTTCGATGACATCCGTCGACCTGGAGTTCGAACAGCTCAACAGCACCGTCGATGCGCTCAGGCGCTCCATTTCCAACCGTCTCATGTACGGAGTCGGCAAGGATGCCGTGACCGCGCAGCCGCGCGACTGGCTCCATGCCGCGGAACTCGCGGTGCGCGACCGGCTCGTCGCGCGCTGGATGAAAACCACGCGTCAGCAGTACGAGCAGGATGTAAAGCGCGTCTATTACTTGTCGATGGAATTCCTGATCGGCAGGACGTTTACCAACGCACTGCTTGCACTCGGCATTCACGACGAAGTCCGCGACGCGCTCGCCGGCCTTGGCATAGATTTGAATACGCTCGAGAATCTGGAGCCGGATGCGGCGCTTGGCAACGGGGGCCTTGGCCGCCTTGCAGCGTGTTTCCTCGACTCCATGGCGACCGTCGGCATTCCCGGTTTTGGCTACGGCATCCGCTATGAATACGGCATGTTCCGGCAGACCATCGTGGACGGCAATCAGGTCGAAACGCCCGATTACTGGCTGCGCGCGGGCAATCCGTGGGAGTTTCCCCGCCCCGAGGTGAACTATGTGATTCATTTTGGCGGGAGCACGGTACGTCACGGCGACCGGACTGAATGGATCGATACGGAACACGTGAACGCCATGGCGTACGACACGGTGATCCCCGGTTTTGCCACGACCGCGACCAATACGCTGCGGCTCTGGTCGGCGCGCGCGACCGACGAATTTGACCTGTCCGCATTCAACCAGGGCGATTATCGCCGCTCGGTGGAAGCGAAGAACACCTCGGAACACGTATCGCGCCTGCTGTACCCCGACGACTCCACGCAAGCCGGCCGCGAACTGCGTTTGCGCCAGGAATACTTCTTCGTTTCCGCGACGATGCAGGATCTGATTCGCCGCTATCAGCGCACGCACACGCATTTCGGGCGGCTGGCGGAGAAGGTGGCGGTGCATCTGAACGACACCCATCCGGTGCTCGCCATCCCTGAACTCATGCGTTTGCTGGTCGATACGCATCATCTGCCCTGGGACAAGGCGTGGAAGCTCGTGCAGCAGATGTTCTCGTACACGAACCACACGCTGATGCCCGAGGCGCTGGAAACGTGGGACGTGGAAATGCTGTCGCGGCTGTTGCCGCGCCACCTTGAAATCATCTTCGACATCAACGCGGATTTCCTCAAGCAGGTGGGTGAGAAGTTCGGCCGTGACGTCGATCTGATTCGCCGTATTTCGCTTGTGGACGAGTATGGTCAGCGGCGTGTGCGCATGGCGCATCTGGCGATTGTTGCAAGCCACACCGTGAATGGCGTGTCGAAGCTGCATTCGCAGTTGATGACGCAAAACATCTTCGCCGATTTCGCGCGCATGTACCCGGATCGCTTCACGAATGTGACGAACGGCATTACACCGCGCCGCTGGTTGTCGCAGGCGAGTCCGAAGTTGTCTTCGCTCATCGATGAACGGCTTGGGCCGCGTTGGCGTACCGACTTGTTCGAGCTGGGGCGCTTGCGTGAATGGCGCGACGATCCTGAGTTCAGCAAAGCTTTCCACGACGCAAAGTTTGCCAGCAAGGTGCGGCTTGCCGCGCGTGCGAAGCTGGAGACGGGGGCGATCATCGACCCGAATGCGCTGTTCGATTTGCAGGTCAAGCGTATTCACGAATACAAGCGCCAGTTGCTCAACATCCTGCATGTGATCGTGCGTTATAACCGGATTCGCGAGGCGCCGGAGAAGGCGTGGACACCGCGCGTGGTGATGTTCGCCGGCAAGGCGGCGTCGGCTTACAAGATGGCCAAGACGATCATCAAGCTGATTAACGACGTGGCGGAGAAGGTCAACAACGACCCGTTGATTGGCGACCGGCTAAAGGTCGGTTTCATTCCGAACTATGGTGTGAGCGTGGCCGAGCTGATCATTCCGGCAGCGGATTTATCGCAGCAGATTTCCATGGCGGGTACCGAAGCGTCGGGCACGGGCAATATGAAGCTTGCGTTGAACGGGGCGTTGACGATTGGCACGCTGGACGGTGCGAACATTGAGATCTGCGATGCGGTTGGCCGCGAGAACATGTTTATCTTCGGGCACTCGACTGAGGAGATTGATGCGCTGCGTGCGACTGGATACAGGCCGCGTCGTATCTACGAGGAGAATCCCGAACTGAAGCTGGCGCTTGACCAGATCCGGCTTGGGCATTTTTCGCCGGACCAGCCGCATCGGTTCTACGACATCTTCCATACGCTGGTGGATTGGGGCGACCATTACATGGTGCTGGCCGACTTTGAGAGTTTCGACAAAGCTCAGGCCGACGTCGATGCGAAGTTCCTCGATAAGGAAGCGTGGACGCGCAGTGCGATCGAAAACGTCGCGGGGATGGGGATTTTTTCTTCAGACCGGACGATTGCGGAATATGCCAAGCATATTTGGCATGTGGAGCCTCTGTCAGTGACGTCCTGAGCCTGCTACGCTCGCGCCGGTGGACGGGTTTCTGAGGTCAGCCGGCGCGACCGAACCCCCAAACGGCGCGAACGAAACCAAACTAGCGCCGCAGCGTAAACGTGGTTGCGTGCCCCAAAGTCGCCTGCTCAAACCGGGAAGTGACCACCCCAATCACATCGCTCAACGACCGCGACGGCACCTCAACATGCAACGTGACGCATTCATGCCGGCGATCCGTTGCCACCACCTGCATACGCGCTTCATCGCCCAGCGCCTTCTGCAAAACGCGGCGCGGCCCGCTGGAGTCAAGCCCCGGCAGGATGAGATCGAACGCAACTACCGTGTGAAGTTTTCGTGTGGCCCGCACGTACGGCTTGGCCACTGAAAGAGAAGAGGATCGGACCGGGGAAGCAACGCTTGCCTGAAGCATCGGATAATGCACCGTCTCGCGACGGGCGGTGGTGGGAACAACGCCACTTTAGCGAGCAGCGTATTAACATCGGGCATGGATCTTTGCCGTCCCCGTAAAGAAAGCGTTAAACAGACGTCGGCGCGGCCGGAATGGCCTCCCGCACCAGTTTCGCGACACGTTGCGCAAACTCCTCGTCCTTCGTCGTGAACACTTCACGCTCGCCCTCCGGCGTCGTCACGTACATTCTGTAAATTACGTCCTGCGTAATCCAGGACAAATATCCCACCACGGCAATCATCACGCCGAGCAGCAACGCCGGCCCCGAGCCGAGAATTCCACCCGCTACCGCCACGATCAGGCCGATCACCCCCAGCGCAATAGGCAAGGGCTTCTGCTTTGGCACCATCACCACCGTCGCGCCGCGCAGATCGCGCAACGGAAACAACTGCCCCGACGCACTCAAGCCGGCGCGGGCAAACGTGATACCTCGTTCGTTAAAAGGGAGATCCTGTTGCATGGTTCGAAGTCGTGTCGGCGGAAAGAAAGGCGCAGATTAACAGACACGCACGGCCCGCCGCATCCCACAGATCGTCGCACCGGACCCGAACCCGGGCGGACAACCCGAAGCGACCCGTTACATTTCGATACTTTTTTGTGCGCGGCTGCTGTCGATTTGCACCTGCGTCAAGCGTCTACCTGCTGAAGCCACCCCAACCGAAGACATCGATGAAATTCTTGTGCCTCATTTTCTTTGACGAGCGCGTGCTCGACGATCTGTCGAAACGGCAGTACGACGCACTGGTCGACGAATCCCTGGCGTACGACGAGCGCCTGCGCGAGAGCCGTCATTTCATCACTTCCCAGGCGCTGCAGTCCGCCAAGGAGGCAGTCACGCTACGGGTTCGCGGCGAGGAGGTCTCGATCACGGACGGCCCGTTCGCCGAGACCAAGGAGCAGGTGGGCGGTTTCATCCTGATCGAGGCACGCGACCTGAACGAAGCCATGCGCGTGGCGTCCGGATTTCCCGGCGCGCGGCTAGGCGGCGTGGAAGTGCGTCCGGTCAAGGAGTTGCGGGCGTCGTGGTCGGACGCATGAGTTGCACAACCTGAAAGGAGCAAACGATGCAAACGCTATTGAAAGACAGTCACGCGTTCAGCGGTTTTGCGGTGAAGGATCTCGTCGAAGCGAAGGCGTTTTACACGGAGACCCTCGGCCTCGAAGTGACGAGCGAGGCCATGGGAATTCTCAAGCTGCATCTGGCGGGCGGTAACAACGTGCTGGTCTATCCGAAGGCCAACCATGTGCCCGCGACATTCACGGTGCTGAACTTCCCGGTCGACAGCGTGGACCAGACCGTCGACGCACTGAGCGCACGCGGCGTGCGTTTTGAACACTACGACGCGCCGCTTCCGAAGACAGACGCAAAAGGGATTTGCCGCGATCCCCGCGGCCCGGCGATCGCCTGGTTCAAGGACCCGGCAGGCAATATTTTCTCCGTGCTCGAAGAGCGATAAAGGCACTAGTTAAGTTCAAGCCTCCATCGTCGATTCGCTGGACACCAGCCGCAATTCGTCGGCAATGATTGCTATCAGCGCTTCCGCCGCCGCGCTCAACGGGCGTCGCGGATGACTGATGCGAACGATATGGCGCACGATCCGCGGCGCAAGAATGGGATAGGCGCGCAGCGTGCCGAGCCGCACCGCGCGCTCGACCACGATGCGCGGAAGGATCGTCGCAAAGCGCGTGCTTTCCACCAGCTTGACGATCGTGCTCAGCACGTCGATCTCGAAGCGAGGCGCAAGCAGTACGTCTTCGTGCTGGGCGGCGGTATCGAGCACACCACGCAAACCATGGCGTTTGGTCGGCAACACCAGTTCGAGCTCAGGAAGCTGCGCAAGCTCGATGGCGTGCGGCAAGTCGGGACCATGCACGGCGCTGGTGACCAGCACCATCTCTTCATCGAGCAAGGGCTGCGAGTCGAGCGACAGACGCGTGCGCGGTTTGTTGATCAGCGCGGCGTCGAGCTGCCCGCCCGAGACCCAATCTATGAACGTCGCGCTGTAACCGTCGGACACGGTCACTTCCACATGCGGATAGCGGGAGTGAAAACGCGACAGCGAGTCCGCCAGCACACTCTCCGTCACGGAAGCAATCAACCCTATCGACACATGCCCGGTCACCACTTCGTCGCGCTGCACCAGTTGCTGGCGCGCGTGCGCGAGGTCGCGCATGATCGGCAGGAACAGGCGGTACATCAGGCGTCCGGCCGCAGTCGGCGCCATGCCATGCGCCCCGCGCTCGAATAGCTGCTGATGCAGTTCGTCCTCGAGCTTGGCGACCTGCATGCTCAGCGCCGGCTGCACAATGTTCAGCCGCTTCGCCGCCCGCGTGACGGAGCCGTCCTCGAACAGCGCGATGAAATACTGAATCTGCTTCAGGTCCATGTCGGCGGCCCATCAATAAGTCTAATGAAGGAGCAATTATTTATCAGATGTGGGATTCGCGTGTCGGACGTCCAGCCCCTATGCCAGTGATATCCCACTAACGGAATGCTTACATCGGGGCAAACACGGATATCACGTGCGCTGATCGAAAACATCAAAAAACAGTATTAGAAGTTATATCGCGTTGTCGCTACGCTTCATTTCACAAATGATGGAGACGCAGATGAACCAACGTGACGCCGCGACGAACGGCACCGCATCCGCCGCGCCAACCGCGCCAACCTTACCCGCCAGGCAGTCTTTCGACGCGTTGTCGCTGCGTGGCTGGCTCGCGCACCTGTCGGCAACGGGACGCCTCGCGACAATAGCCAAGCCAGTCGCGCTGAAACACGAACTCGCGGCGGTGGCGAAGCGGCTCGACGGCAAGCAGGCGGCGGTGTTCCTCGCTCCCGGCGGCCACGACATGCCGGTAGTCAGCGGTTTCATATCGAGGCGCGCCTGGATCGCGGAAGCAATGGGCGTGGCCGAGAACGACCTGCTGCAACGTTTCCGCGATGCAGCGGATCATCCACTGCCGTGGAAGGAAGTTTCCGCAGGGGAAGCGGCCTGCCAGCAAGTCTTGCATACCACCGGCATCGACCTTCACGCGTTGCTGCCGATCCCCACGCATAGCGAGCACGACAACGGCCCGTACATTACCGCGGGTCTCGTGATCGCGCGCAATCCGCGCACCGGCGTGCAGAACGTGTCGATCAACCGTATTCAGGTCCACGCCCGTGATCGCATGGCGATCCTGCTGCTGCCGCGCCATCTCTACGCGTTCCAGAAGATGGCCGAAGCCGCGGGCGACGCACTCGATATCGCGGTAGCGATCGGCGTCGATCCGCTGACCATGCTAGCTTCCCAAGCCATTTCCCCGATCGATTTCGACGAACTGGAAATTGCCGGCGCACTGCACGGCGCGCCGTTGCCGGTCGTCAAATGCGTGACCAGCGATGTTCGCGTGCCGGCGTTTGCGGAGATCGTGATTGAAGGCCGCATCCTGCCGGACGTGCGCGAAGCGGAAGGTCCGTTCGGTGAATTTCCGAAGTACTACAGCGCGCAGGAAGCGCGAGAAGTGATCGAGGTGGCTGCTGTCACGCACCGGAAGAACCCGATTTATCACACCATCGTGCCGGCCGAAATGGAGCACTTGCTGCTCGGTGCGATTCCGCGCGAGGCGACGCTTTTATCGCATCTTCAGCGCAGTCATCCAGGCGTGACCGACGTGCATCTTTCGGTGGGCGGCGTGTGCCGTTATCACTTGTGGGTGCAGTTCGCGAAGAAGCGCGAGGGCGAGGCGAAGAACGTGATCCTGTGCGCGTTCGGCGCGCATTACGACATCAAGCAGGTCGTGGTGGTGGACACCGACGTGGACATCCATGATCCCGCCGAAATCGAATGGGCGATCGCGACGCGTTTCCAGGCCGACCGCGATCTCGTGCTGATAGAAGGCGCACAGGGTTCGCCGCTGGACCCGTCGACAACGGTTTGTCATCCTGACGATGCGCCGCCGCATCTTCAGGGCATCAGCACGAAGATGGGCCTCGATGCCACGCGGCCGGTGGTCTATTCGGGTCATGTGTTTACCCGCGTGCGGATTCCGGGCTACGAGGCAGTCGACCTCGACGCGCTCGTCGCCGCCGACAACGCGGCCTTCGACACGTACCTGAGCGATCAGTAATGAGCGCCGATACAAAGCCGCGTTTGGTCGTCGGCATTTCGGGTGCGAGCGGCGCTGTCATCGGCGTGCGGCTGCTTGCTGCGCTGCGCCGTATTGGTACGCACGAGACGCATTTGATCGTGTCGGCGTCGGGTGCTGTGACGGCGGCGCAGGAGCTTGGGATCACGCGCAACGATCTCGAAACGCTCGCCGATGTCGTGCATAACGTGCGCGACGTCGGGGCGTCGATTGCCAGCGGTTCATTCGTCACGAGCGGCATGGTCATTGCTCCCTGCTCCATGAAAACGCTGGCTGCTGTAGCGAACGGGTTCGCCGACAACCTGCTCACGCGCGCTGCCGACGTGATGCTGAAAGAGCGCCGCCGGCTGGTGCTGGTGGCGCGCGAAACGCCGCTCAATCTCGCGCACTTGCGCAACATGACGCTCGCGACCGAGATGGGCGCGATCGTGATGCCCCCGGTGCCGGCGTTCTATGCGCATCCGAAGACGATTGAAGACGTCGTCGACCATACCGTCGGCCGGATTCTCGATCTGTTCAGCATCGAGCACCGCGAAATAGCCCGGCGGTGGAACGGTCTTGCCGAGGAATTCGGCACGCGACGCAACGAAGGAGCTGACGAATGAATCAGCGCGAACAGACCGGTCTTGCCGGTATCGACGCGCGCGCATCTGAAGCGGTCGAACCGGCACGCGAGGTGTCGCAGAAGCGCTATGTCGGCCAGTCGCTGGAACGCCTCGAAGATCCAGCCATCCTGACTGGACGCGGCCGCTACGGCGACGACATCGCCGTGAAGCCGGGCACGCTGCACGCAGCCGTCCTGCGCTCGCCGCACGCTCATGCCGAACTGGTCTCCATCGATACAACCGCCGCGCTTGCGAATGAAGGCGTGCGTGCGGTGTTGACGCGTGATGACCTTGCTGCGTGGTCGCGGCCGTTCGTGGTTGGTGTGAAGTCGAAGATGGAGCAGTGGGCGTTGGCGACCGATCGCGTGCGCTACGTTGGCGAACCGGTCGCGGTGGTGATGGCCGAGTCGCGCGCGCTGGCCGAAGACGCGCTCGACCTGATCAAGGTGGAATACAAGACACTCGACCCGGTTACGTCGATACAAGGCGCACTCAAGGACGATGGGCCTGTCCTGCATCCGAACGTGCAGAGCAACGTGATCAGTGATCGCTGTTTTCGTTATGGCGAGCCCGAAGCGGCGTTCGAAAACGCACCTCACAGGGTGAAGATCGAGGCGCATTATCCGCGCAATACGTGTGCGCCGATCGAATGCGGCGTGGTCGTGGCCGAGTATCTTTCCGGCGACGAAGGTTACGACGTCACATCGAACTTCATGGGACCGTTTTCTCTGCACGCGGTGATGGCTCTCGCGCTGAACGTGCCGGCCAACCGTCTTCGTCATAAAGCGCCACGCGATTCCGGCGGGAGCTTCGGCGTGAAGCAGGCTGTGTTCCCGTACGTCGTGCTGATGTGCCTGGCCTCGCGCAAGGCGAACGCGCCGGTGAAATACGTGGAAGACCGGCTCGAACATCTGAGCGCGGCGACCTCCGCCACGGCGCGTCTGACCACGCTCGAAGCGGCGGTGGAAAACGACGGTCGGATCACCGCGCTCAACTACGACCAGATCGAGGACTGCGGCGGTTATCTGCGTGCACCGGAGCCTGCCACGTTTTATCGCATGCACGGCTGTTTAACGGGCGCGTATGCCATTCCCGGACTTCTGGTGCGGAACAGGGTTGTCCTGACCAACAAGACGCCCACGGGGCTCGTGCGCGGTTTTGGCGGGCCGCAGGTTTACTTCGCGCTCGAACGCCTGATGCAACGCATTGCGATCGAGTTGAACCTGGACGTGCTGGACGTTTATAGACGCAACTTCGTTCCCGCCAATGCTTTCCCGTATCGTGCGGCGGCAGGCGCGTTGCTGGACTCGGGCAACTATCAGGAAGCGTTGAAACGTTCGCTCGCCGAGGGCGGTTACGACGAACTGAAAGCCCGTCGCGATGCCGCGCGCACGGAAGGCCGCTTGTACGGCATCGGCTTCGCGGCGATCGTGGAGCCGTCGGTATCGAACATGGGTTACATCACGACTGTGATGCCCGCCGAAGCACGCAAGAAAGCCGGCCCGAAGAGCGGCGCGATAGCGAGCGCGACGGTCAGCGTCGATCTGCTTGGCGGCGTGGTCGTGACAGTTGCGTCGACGCCGGCGGGGCAGGGCCACATGACCGTGTGCGCGCAAGTGGTGGCGGATGTGCTCGGGCTCGCGCCGCACGAGGTCGTGGTGAACGTGGAGTTCGATACGCACAAGGACGCTTGGTCAGTGGCAGCGGGCAATTATTCAAGCCGCTTTGCCGGCGCGGTCGCGGGCACGGTGCATCTTGCGGCCATGCGGGTGCGGGATAAACTGGCACGCATTGTTTCAACGCAACTGGCGTGCAAGCCGGACGATATCCGTTTCGAAGACGGGCGCATCTACAAAGCAGGCGACGAAACCAGCGCAATGCCCTTCGGCCGCGTCGCAAGCAACGCTCCGCATTGGGCGCCTGCGTTGCTGCCCGACGGTGAAGAGCCGGGGCTGCGCGAGACCGTGTTCTGGACGCCGGAAAACATGGATGCGCCCGATGAGCAGGACCGCATCAATACATCGGCGGCTTATGGTTTTGCATTCGACATGTGTGGCGTGGAAGTGGATCGCGCAACGGGGCGCGTGCGCATCGACCGCTATGTGACCGCGCACGATGCCGGCACGCTGCTGAACCCCGCACTCGCCGACGGCCAGATTCGCGGCGCGTTCGCGCAGGGGCTCGGCGCGGCGCTGATGGAAGAGTTTCGTTATGGTGCCGACGGCAGTTTCCAGTCCGGCACGCTTGCCGATTACCTGATGCCGACCACGTGCGAAGTGCCCGATCCGGTGATCATTCACCTGGAGACGCCTTCGCCGTTCACGCCGCTCGGCGCCAAGGGTTTGGGCGAAGGTAACAACATGAGCACGCCGCCATGCGTGGCGAATGCGGTGGCCGATGCGCTTGGCGTCGACGACATTCGTTTGCCGCTGACGCCTTCGAAGGTGCTAGGGTTGATCGGTATCGACGACCCGGAACCTTCGCGGCCCGAGTTCCGCGAGACGCAACATAAGAAGCCAGTGCTGTCCGGCGCCAAGGCGCTGACCGCGCAAGGCAGCGTGGATCTCGCTGCATCGCCCGAAGCGATCTTCGCGGTGCTGCTCGATCCGAGCGCGCTCGCCAAGGTGATTCCCGGCTGTCACGCGCTTGAAGCGAAGGGCGAGAACGGGTATCGCGCGGATGTGACCGTGGGCGTTGGCATGATCAAGGCGCGTTTCGAAGCGGAGATCACGCTGTCCGATCTCGATCCGCCGCATCGGCTGCGTCTGGCCGGCGCTGGCATGTCGTCGCTTGGCAGCGCGCGTGGCAATGGTCTCGTGGAATTGACGCGTATCGATACCGGTACGCGGCTCACCTACGACTACGAGGCGCAGGTCTCGGGCAAGGTCGCAGCCGTGGGCGGACGGATGCTCGAGGGCGCGGCGAAGGTCGTGCTGCGGCAATTGTTTGAATCACTGGGACGGCAGGCTGCGGGCAAGCCCGTGAGAACCGGTGCTTCGTGGCTCGGCCGACTCGTTGCTCGTTTCAGGGGGAAGTCATGAAACCGGCGCCATTCGATTATCTGCGCGCCGCCTCCACGCAAGACGCGCTCGAGGCCCTCGCGCAAACCGGCGAAGACGCGCGGGTCCTCGCGGGCGGCCAGTCGCTGATGGCCGTACTGAACATGCGGCTTGCGCAGCCGCGGTTGCTGATCGATATCTCGCGGACCGATGACCTCGATCGCGTGAGTGTTGACCACGATCATCTCGTGGTGAGCGCGGCCGCCACGCAAGGCAGCGTGGAATGGCGCGCGTCGCTGCAAAACGAAGTGCCATTGCTCGCGCTCGCGTTCCCGCATATCTCGCATTTTCAGATCCGCAATCGTGGCACCGTATGCGGTTCGATCGCACATGCCGATCCGAGCGCGGAGTTGCCGCTGGTGCTTTCGGTTCTGGGCGGCGATGTGATGTTGCGCTCGAGGAAACGCAAGCGCGTGCTCAAGGCCGAGGACTTTTCCCAGGGCATGTTGATGACCGCGCGCGAGCCCGATGAACTGGTCGAAGGCGTGCGGTTTCCGTTGAAACGGGCTGGCGAGCGATACGGCTTTACCGAATTCTCGGCACGCCACGGCGACTTCGCGATGGTCGCGTGCGCCACCGTGGTCACCGATACGTCGATCAGGATCGCGGTCGGCGGCGTGGCGGACCGGCCGGTGGTCGAGCAATGGCCAAGGCTGCACGGCGATGACTTGCGCGGCGCACTGAACGACTTGAGCTGGAAGCTGAACGCGCAGGACGACTCGCATGTCAGCGCAACGTATAGACGCCATCTGGTGCGGCAACTCGGATGGCGCGTAATAGAGGAGGCGAAGTGAGCAAGACATCATCCACCACGCTGGACCGGAGCGAGCGCCGGCGCATTACCTTGACGCTCAATGGACGGGAGCGCACGGGTTACTGCGAGTCGCGCGACCTGCTGTCCGACTTCGTGCGCCACGAACTGGGCGCGACCGGAACGCACGTGGGTTGCGAGCATGGCGTGTGCGGCGCGTGCACAGTGCACGTGGACGGCGTGGCGGCTCGGTCGTGCCTGATGCTGGCCGTGCAGGTGGAAGGGCGCCGTGTGGACACGGTTGAAGGACTCGCGCCGGACCAGACGCTCGGCGATCTGCAGCGGGCGTTCCAGCGACATCATGCATTGCAGTGCGGCTTCTGTACGGCGGGCATTCTGATGTCGTGCGCGGACTACCTTAAGCGGGTGCCGGACCCGACGGAAACACAAGTTCGCGAGATGCTGTCGGGCCATCTGTGCCGATGTACGGGCTACACGCCGATCGTCGCGGCGGTACTGGATGTAGCGGCGCGGCGTAGAAAGGAGTCCGAACATGCTTGATCTCGGTCGCACCTTTTTGCAAAGCGTTGAACGAAGCCCCAACACCCTCGCTCTCGTCGATGGCGACGTGCGGCTGACTTATGCACAGTGGCACAGAACCATCATGAATGTGGCCGTTGGCTTGCGAGAGCTGGGTTTCGAGCGCGGCGACCGCTTGCTTGTGGTGTTGCAAAACCGCTGGGAAATGGCGACGCTGCATTGGGCTTGCCAGTTCGCGGGCATCGTCATGACGCCGTTGAACTGGCGCGCGAAGCCAGAGGAACTTGACTATTGCGTGACCGATGCGGGCGCGAAGGCGGTAGTGTTCGAACCGGTTTCCGCGGACGCCGTGTACGCAAGCGCCGCGGCGCAGAAGCTGCCGCGTATCGCACTGGACGATGCACGCGGCACGACTTCATTCGATGCGTTATTGAGCGGGCATGCGGCAAGCGACACAACGGAAGCCACCGCCGACGATCTCTCGCTGATCCTGTATACCTCCGGCACAACGGGCAAAGCGAAGGGCGTGCCGCGCAGGCATCGGCATGAGCGCGCTGCTGCGCTCGCGCACGTTGCGCAGAACCTGTATCGCCACGGCGAGCGCACGCTGGGTGTGATGCCGCTCTATCACACCATGGGCGTGCGCTCGCTGCTCGCCATGGCGCTGGTCGACGGCTTGTTCGTGTGTGTGCGGCGCTGGAACGCGGCTCAGGCGCTCGAATCGATTTCGTCGTTCGAACTCACGTGCCTCTATCTCGTGCCCACGCTCTATCACGACCTGCTGGCCGCGCCCGGCTTTGCAGACGCAAAGATAGCCTCGGTCACGAAGCTCGGCTTCGCAGGCGCACCCATGAGCGACGGTTTGCTGAAACGCCTGTCGGCCGCATTCAAACCTGAACTGTTCGTGAACCACTATGGATCGTCCGAGGTGTACACGTTCAGCATCGACCAGGACGCTACACGCAAACCCGGCAGTGCGGGACGCGCGGGTATCAACACGCGGCTGCGCGCAGTGAAGCTGGACGCAACCTCGCCGACCGATCTCGCGGCCGTGCACGAGGAAGGCCAGATCATTGCGGACCTGCTGGGCGACGAAGCATTCGAAGGTTACTGGAATCGTCCCGATGCAAACGCGAAGTCGTTGCGTGACGGCTGGTACTTCACCGGCGACACCGGTTTCTTCGACCAGGACGGCGACCTCTTCGTGAGCGGCCGGGTGGACGACATGATTATCAGCGGCGGCGAAAACATCTCGCCGGTCGACATTGAATCCGTGCTGTCGCTGCACCCCGCAGTCGACGAAGTGGCAGTGGCGGGCGTGAAAGACGAACGCTGGGGCCAACGCGTAGTGGCGTTCATCAAGCGCCGCGAATACGTCGATGCCAGCGCACTCGACGCCTGGTGCCGCGAGTCGGACCTAGTGAATTTCAAGCGGCCGCGCGACTACGTTTTTGTCGAGGACATTCCGAAGTCGCCGGTCGGAAAAATCTTGCGACGCAAGCTATCCGTCGGCGAATACGAGATCGACACCACGAACAACCCTACCGAAACAACGAAGGAGTAACCGATGACTGACTTGACCCATCGCGGCCAGACGCTGTTGCAGGAACTGGACGGCTTCTCGATCGAAGTCGATGAAAAACGCGAGCGCGCCGACATCATTTTGCATCGCCCGCCGTTCAACGTCATTGCGATGTACGCACGCGACCAGTTGCGTGCGGCATTCGAAGCGCTCGACGAGGACGATCGCGTGCGTGTGATCGTGGTCCGAGCTAACGGCGAGCATTTTTCGAGCGGCGGCGACATCAAGGGTTTCCTTGAAGCATCGCCGGAACATGTGTCGAAGCTTGCGTGGAATATCGCGGCGCCCGCGCGTTGCTCGAAGCCGGTGATTGCCGCGAATCGCGGCTTCTGTTTCGGAGTGGGTTTCGAGTTGTCGCTGGCGTGCGATTTTCGCATCGCGACCGATACCACCTTCTACGCACTGCCGGAACAGAAACTTGGCCAGATTCCGGGCTCAGGCGGATCGGCGCGCTTGCAGCAGATGGTGGGTATTGGCAGGACCAAGGACATTGTGATGCGCTCGCGCCGGATCCCCGGCAAGCAGGCGTACGAATGGGGCATCGCGGTGGAGTGTGTCGCGGATGCGCAGCTCGAAGCCACGACCGATGCACTCGTCGATGAACTGCGTGCGTTCTCGCCGCTCGCGCAACGCACCGCAAAGAAGCTGCTCAACGACACGGAAGATGCGCCGCTCTCGATCGCGATCGAACTTGAAGGGCATTGTTATAGCCGGCTGCGCACATCGGACGATTTCCGCGAAGGCGTGGAAGCGTTTCACGGCAAACGCAAGCCGGTGTTTCGCGGCAGTTGAACGTTGCACCAGGCAATACAAGAGCACGAAACTTCAACGTGCCTATAAACACGGCGCTGATCGACTGACGGCGCCGCGACCTTCAAGGAGATATAAATGTCCGTAACAACTCAGGAAAGCGCCGCCGCGCCCGAAGTAAACACGCGACAGGTTATGGGTGCTGTGGTGGCCTCGTGCCTGGGTTGGGCACTCGATCTATTCGATCTGTTCGTGCTGTTGTATGTTGCGCCCGTGGTCGGCCGGCTGTTCTTCCCATCCGAGCACGCCATGCTTTCGCTGGCGGCGGTATACGCGTCGTTCGCGGTGACCTTGCTGATGCGTCCGCTCGGTTCCGCGTGGTTCGGTTCCTACGCGGACCGTCACGGACGCAAGGGCGCAATGATCCTCGCGGTGGTCGGCGTGGGGATATCGACGGCGCTCTTCGGTGTCTTGCCGACGGTCGCGCAGGTCGGACTCGTTGCGCCAATCCTGTTCCTCATGCTGCGGCTGGTGCAGGGCGTGTTCGTGGGCGGCGTGGTTGCGTCCACGCATACCATCGGGACGGAATCGGTTGCGCCGAAATATCGCGGGGCGGTTTCAGGCTTGATCGGTGGCGGCGGTGCGGGCCTCGGCGCGTTGCTCGCTTCCATCGTATTCCTGACGATGTCGTCAATCTTCCCGGGCGAGCTCTTCGACGTCTGGGGCTGGCGTTGCATGTTCTTCACCGGGATCATCAGTTCGGTGCTCGGGCTGTTCGTGTTCAATAGCCTCGAAGAGTCGCCGCTGTGGAAAAAGCTCGCGGCGGAGAAGGCCGCGAAGGCGGTGAACCGCGATCCGTCCGTGCCGGTTGAAGTGATCCGCTCGCCGATCAAGACGCTGTTTTCGTCGGACTATCGCGGCATCCTGTTGGTCAACTTGCTGCTCACCATTGGCGGTGGCAGCGGTTATTACCTGACCTCGGGTTATCTGCCGACCTTTCTCAAAGTGGTCAGCCACGCGCCCAACGGCGCGGCTGCGGCCATCCTGATGACGGCAAGCGTGGGGGTGCTGCTTGCGTCGGTTGCAGCGGGGCATCTGAGCACGTTCATTGGGCGCAAGAGCGCGTTTATCTGGATCGGACTAGTGCGCCTGATCGCGCTGCCGGCGCTGTTCCTGCTGTTGCCCACGGCGCAAAGCATCACCATGATCGGCGTCTACGCGGTCGTGTTGAGCGCACTGGGCAGCGCGGGTTATGCGCCTATCCTGATCTTCCTGAACGAGCGTTTTCCGACCGCGATTCGCGCAACGGGGACGGGGCTTTCGTGGAATATCGGTTTTGCTATCGGCGGCATGATGCCCACCGCCGTCTCGCTGGTGGCGAAGGACGCGAGCGAGTTGCCGATGACGCTTGCGATCTTCGTCGGCGTGATCAGCGTGATCTTTCTCGCGGGGGCGTTCATCGTGCCGGAGACGTTGGGCAAGCTTGAAAATCGCTCGGCGCGTGCAGGCTGAACGTCAGGGGTTACGAGGGCGTGGCTCTCGTGGTCACGCGACGGATGTTGTCGGTGATGATTTCAATGAGCGCATTCGTCGCGGCGCCGATCGGCCGCTTCGGATGACTTACGCACACTATATGCCGCACGATTCCCGGAGACACGATGCGGTACGCGCGCAATACACCGTCGTCCACTTTCCGTTGGACGACGACACGCGGCAGGATCGTAGCCACGTTGCTCTGTTCGACGAACTGCACGATCGTGTTCAGGAGGTCGATTTCAAACTTCGGCTTGATCACGATGTCCGCGTTGAGAAGCGCGGCATCCAGCACGCCGCGCAAGCCGTTGCGACGCGTGGGCAGCACGAGCTCCAGATCGCCAAGTTCAGCCAGGTCGATGGTCTCCGGCATCGGCCGTCCGTGGATGGCGCTCGTGACCAGCACCATCTCTTCGTCGAGCAAGGAGCGCGTATCCAGCGAAAGGCGGCCGCGCGGCTTGTTGATGACCGCGGCATCCAGGCGGCCGGCCTCGACCGCGTCGATCAGTTGTGCGCTGAAGCCGTCGGCCACCGACACTTCCACTTGCGGAAACATTGTGTTGAAGGTGGCAAGCGACTCGGGCAGCACGCTTTCCGCTTCCGACGACACCATGCCGAGCGCCACGCGCCCGGTGACGATTACGTCGCTGCGGCTCAGTTGCTCGCGCGCGTGCTCGATGTCGCGAATGATCGGCACGTAGAGCCGGTACATCAGGCGCGCGGCTTCGGTCGGCGTCATGCCGTGCGGTCCGCGCTCGAACAGCGGCTGATGAAGCTCGGCTTCGAGCTTCGAAATCTGCATGCTGAGCGCAGGCTGCACGATGTTGAGCCGCTTCGCCGCGCGCGTGACCGAGCCGTCTTCGAACAGCGCGATGAAATAGTGAATCTGCTTCAAATCCATGAGGCCGGCCTGATCCAAAGGGGGAATGAGACCACAACCACTCGCCCGATGCCAGCGCGTTCGAGGTCGCGATGGAGGTGCGGACGATGCAAGGGATTACCCCTACCGATGTTAGTGGAATGCTTGTATATCGTATTTTTACGAAATATACTTCGGCACATCGCGATTCTGCTTATTTCCACAACCGTTTTCATGGATATCGACGCCATTCACAAGGCCCTGGCCAACCCGGTCCGACGAGAGATTCTCGTGTGGCTCAAGGAGCCGGAAGCCTACTTCAGCGAACAGGCGTTTCCGCTCGCGAGTGGCGTGTGCGCGGGTCAGATCGACGCGCGTTGCGGCATGTCACAGTCCACGGTCTCGGCTCACCTGGCGACGCTTCACAAGGCGGGTCTGGTGACGTCGAAACGGGTCGGGCAGTGGATATTTTTCAAGCGCGACGAAGCAGTCATCAAGGAGTTTCTCGATCAGCTTCGTAACGGTCTCTGACGCGTTCGGCTTGTTTCCATCGTATTTTGGTTGCTGGATTTCCTTTCAACCTATTTAGGAATACTTTCAAATGCCCAATCTTTTCGACCCGCTCAAAGCAGGTGCTTTTAATCTTCGCAACCGCATCATCATGGCGCCGCTGACGCGTCAGCGCGCAGGTGTTGAGCGTGTGCCGAATGCATTGATGGCGCAGTATTACGCGGACCGTTCAGCAGCCGGCATGATCCTGAGCGAAGCAACCTCCGTGACGCCGCAAGGCGTGGGTTACGCCGAAACGCCGGGGATCTGGTCGGACGAGCAGGTCGAAGGCTGGAAGCTCGTGACGAAGGCGGTCCATGACGCGGGCGGCACGATCCTGCTGCAACTGTGGCACGTCGGGCGTATCTCGGATCCAGTCTTCCTCAATGGCGACCTGCCGGTTGCACCGAGCGCGATCGCAGCACAAGGGCATGTGAGCCTGGTGCGGCCGCAGCGCGAATATGTGACGCCACGGGCACTCGAGCTCGACGAGATCACAGGCGTGGTTGCAGCATTCCGCAAGGGTGCCGAGAACGCGAAGCGCGCTGGTTTCGACGGCGTTGAAGTGCATGGCGCAAACGGCTATCTGCTCGACCAGTTCCTGCAGGACAGCACGAACAAGCGCACGGACATCTATGGCGGCCCGATTGAAAACCGTGCGCGCCTGATGCTTGAAGTCGTCGATGCGTGTATTGAAGTATGGGGCGCCGATCGCGTTGGCATGCACCTCGCGCCGCGTGCCGATTCGCACACAATGGGCGATAGCGATCGCGCAGCAACGTTTGGTTATGTCGCACGTGAGTTGGGCAAGCGCAAGATCGCTTTCATCGCTGCACGGGAACGCGTTGGCGAGGATTCGATCGGACCGCAGTTGAAGAAGGCCTTCGGCGGGGTGTATATCGCGAACGAAAAATTCACCAAGGAAAGCGCTCAGGCAGCGCTCGACCGAGGTGACGCGGACGCCGTCGCGTGGGGGCAGTTGTTTATCGCTAATCCGGATCTTGTGAAACGCTTCGAAAGCGATGCTGCCTTGAATGCGCCGATCAGCGAGACGTTCTACGCTCGCGGCGCAGAAGGGTATACCGACTATCCGACGCTCGAGACGATGGACTAAGCATCAGGGTTTTGCTTTGGCAGCCGGTGGCTCTATATGGAGTCACCGGCTGTTTTGTTTTTAGCGCCTGACATAAGCATCAGGACAAGCAGGTTTTCAAATACTGATTGCGGCGAAGGGCTAGGCAACACGGATCGGGTCTCGTAACTATTCTGTTATGTTCCTGTTCAGGATGTAATCGCCTTCGCGCGCGGTTCTCCACGTTGTTGCGATTAGTAATGAGACTGCAACATCCAGTCGCTTAAAGTCCGTTTTATTACATTCGCCGTTGCCGTTGCCAGCAAACGCCTACCAGCGCAAGCCCCACGGGAAAACATAAAGCGATTGCGTTTGAAGTTTTCTCCCCTAGACTAATAACTCGCGATCTCGCGGATAGTGCCTGGATTATTTCGATGCCTAGAATAAACATGCTCATAATGTATAAAGAAGTCGATCATGTATTTCCAGCATTGTTGCGAAATTCAATTGAAATGGAGCAGGCGGATTCGTTGATAACAGGTCGCGACCGAAGACGCATAATCCGAAAATTCATTGCCGCTTTTTCCCAAAGAGACTGACGTTTTTCCCACAACGTCGCTCTTTCAAGCAGTCGATCATTTCTGGAGGTGTTGGATGGCAAAATCTACAAAGGCGGGCTCGCAGGAGCAATCCAAGATCGCGGCGCTCAGCCCGTTCGAACTCAAGGACGAGTTGATCAAGGCCGCCGGCGGCGGAGCGGTCGAGCGGCCCGCAAACGCGGCAATGCTGAATGCAGGCCGGGGCAACCCCAACTTCCTCGCAACCGTTCCGCGCCACGGCTTCTGGCAACTCGGCCTCTTCGCCATGCGCGAGTCGGAGCGCTCGTTTGCCCACATGCCCGAAGGGCTGGGCGGCTTTCCGAAGCACGAGGGACTGGAAGAGCGCTTTGAAATATTTGCGCGTGACAACAAGGGCGTTCCCGGCATCGACTTCCTGCGTGGCGCGCTGTCGTATGTCCGCGATCAGCTCGGCCTTAACGGCGGCGAATTCCTGTATGAAATGTGCGAGGGTATTCTCGCCTCGAACTATCCGGTGCCGGACCGGATGCTGAAGTTGTCGGAAGTGATCGTGGCGCAGTACCTGAGGAAGGAGATGATCGGCAAGCACCCGTTCATCGGTGACTTCCATGTCTTCGCGACCGAAGGCGGCACTGCCGCAATGACCTACATCTTCAATACGATGCGTGAGAATCACCTGATCAAACCGGGTGACACCATCGCGCTAGGCTCGCCTATTTTCACGCCATATATAGAAATCCCGACGCTTAACGACTACCAGTTGAACGTGGTCAATCTCGACGCCGACGTGGAGCGGGGCTGGCAATATTCGAAGCAGGAACTGGACAAGCTGCGCGATCCGAAAGTGAAGGCGTTTTTCCTTGTGAACCCGAGCAATCCGCCTTCGGTCAAGATCGATACCGAAAGCCTGGAGTACATCGCCGCGATCGTGAAAGAGCGGCCGGACCTGATCCTGCTCACCGACGACGTGTACGGCACCTTCGCCGACGACTTTGTGTCGCTGTTCGCGCTGTGCCCGAAGAACACCATCCTCGTGTACTCGTATTCGAAGTACTTCGGTGCGACCGGCTGGCGGCTCGGCACGATCGCGATGCACCGCGAGAATGTGATCGACGAACTGATCCGCAAGCTGCCGTCGGAACAACGCCATGAGCTGCACGAGCGTTATGAATCCATCACCACGGAGCCGGAGAACCTCAAGTTCATCGACCGCCTGGTGGCCGACAGCCGTACCGTCGCACTGAATCATACTGCAGGCCTCTCCACGCCCCAGCAGGTGCAGATGGTGCTGTTCTCGCTCTTCTCGCTGATGGACACCCCCGAAGCCTACAAGAACGCGCTCAAGCGCCTGATTCGCGGCCGCAAGGAGGCGTTGTATCGGGAGATAGGGATTTCGTTCGACGACAGCGACGTGAACCAGGTCGACTACTACACCATCATCGACCTCGAGTTCCTCGGCAATCGTGCGTATGGGCCGGAGTTCGTGGCGTGGCTCTTCGAGAACACAGAGCCGTCCGAGCTGCTGTTCCGGCTCGCGAAGGAAGCGCGGGTCGTGCTCTTGCCGGGACGCGGCTTCGGCACGCAACACCCATCGGGTCGCGTGTCGCTCGCCAACCTCAACGAGAGCGACTACAAGGCGATCGGCCGCGCGATGCGCAAGCTGATGGTGGAATACGTAGAGCGTTATAACGCGGCGACCGGCAAGTCGCTCGATATAAACAAGGTGCTCTGAGACAGCAACGGCGCTTCGAAAGAAGCATTCGAACGAGCCTCAAACAAAAAACGGGCCACTGGAAACAGCGGCCCGTTTTATCATCAAACGCCTGCTTTAGAACTTGTGGCGAATACCCACGCGTGCGGCGATCTGATTGCTCGTACCGTTGCCCGACGTGCCGAAGTAGCTCGTGCTCGAACCGATCTGCGCCTGCACAGGGGTGGTTCCATTCTTACCCGACGCGTGTTGATAGATACCCAGCAAGTAGACATCGGTACGCTTGCTCAGCGCATAGTCCGCGCTTGCGTCGACCTGTTGCCACTTGCCTTGGGCCGAATCGGTCAGCTTCATATACGTGTAGCCGAGGCCGCCGGTAAGAGCCGGCGTGAACGCATACTTGCCGCCAATTTCATACGCGTTGAACTTCGACGTTGCGCCCGTGATTGATTCAAAGCGCGTGTTGGTCCAGAGGCCGAACACCGTTGCAGCAGCAAACTTGTAGCTTGCGCCAACGCCGAACGTGCGCAGATCCTTCGAGCCGCCTGTCGACACGTTCGCGATGCTCGTGCTGAACGCCGGCGTAGCGGAACCCGGGAAGTGGATGTCCGTATAAGCCGCGCCGATACCGAACGGGCCCGTGGCGTAGTTCACGCCGAAGCTGTAAGCGCGCGACGTACCTTGCGTCGTCACGCCTGCCGTGGTCGTGGTCGGCGAGCCGGAGAACGCGCCAGCCTGGTTCGAGAAGCCGTACATACCGCCGAACGTCACGCCGCTGAAGTTCGCGCTGCTGAACTTGATCGAGTTGTTGATACGGCTCGACGTGAGCTGGTCGACGTCGTTGATGTGGTACGCGTAGTTGCCCGCAACCGTCTGGCCGCCGATCGAATACGAACCGCCGAGGTAGTCGGTCGAGAACGAGTATTGCCGGCCGAGGGTGACCGAGCCGATGTCCGTCTTCGAAATCCCCACGTACGCTTGCCGGCCGAATTCCGCGCCGCCTTGGCCAAGCGTGCCGTTGCCGCTGTTGAAGCCGTTCTCCAACGTGAAGATCGCCTTCAGGCCGCCGCCCAGGTCTTCCGCGCCGCGCAGGCCCCAACGGCTGCCTTGTGCCACGCCGTCGTCATACTTGAAATTCTTCGAGCTGCCGGTCGTGCCGACGGCGCTGTGGTTCACATAGCTGATACCTGCGTCGATAAGGCCATAGAGCGTGACGGTGCTTTGAGCTTGAGCAGAAGTAGCCGATGCGGCGAATGCCGCCATTGCAGAAGTGGCGAGCAGTGTTTTACGGTTCAAAACGTTCTCCCTAAGCGTGGGTGTGATTAAGTGATGCACGGCGTCGGGCTCTGACGGCCCATGGCTCGCGACGGGCGGACTTTAGCGAACAGGTGTGTAAGGTATATGACAGTTGTTTTTAAGCGACGGCTACAAGATATTTCTTCCAGCGCGTGTGGCTAGCGTTATCAGCGAACGAACTAGCTGATGAAAAATGCCCGTCCACCGGGTCATGCAGAGCCGTTGCGCTATGCTGGCGACTCTTCATCTTCTAGCTAAGGACGATGCGATGAGCGAGAGCGTGATTGCGGAACTGGAAGGGCGGTTGCGGAAGGCCATGCTGGCATCGGACGTGGATGTGCTCGACGCGCTGCTCGCCGACGACCTCACATTCGTCGATGCAACAGGCAAGGTGTGGAGCAAGGCCGACGATTTGAACGCGCACCGCTACGGGGTACAGCGAATCGAGCGGCTGGAGATCAAGGAACAGACGGTACGCGTGTATGAGAAGAGCGCGGTGACGCTCACGCATGCCTCGCTGAGCGGCCAATTCGGTGGCGTACCGCTCTCAGGCAACCTCCGCTACACGCGCATGTGGGTCGAGACCGAAAGCGGCTGGCGGATCGTGGCTGCCCACTGCAGCGTGCTAGCCTTTTGAGGGTGGTTCGCCGCCTGGCGACGCACCCTGCGGCTTCGCCGGTTGTTCCTCGACGGTAGCCGGAATCACGCTGCTTACCGGCTGTGATTCATCCACAGTGGTACGGCCGCCGTCCGTGAAGAACGCCTTTTCGGCGGCCTTGTTCAATACGAGAATGCTGATGCGCCGGTTGGTCGGTTCGTCGGCGACTGCTTTGTTCAGCGGCAATACATCGGCTAGTCCGCGTACTTGCAGGATCTTGCCTTCGCTCATGCCGCCCGCAATCAATGCGCGGCGTGCAGCGTTGGCGCGTTCGCTCGACAACTCCCAGTTCGAATAACCTGCCTCACCGCCGGAGTAGGGCACGGCGTCCGTGTGCCCGGCGATGGACACGCGGTTGTCCACGTCGTTCAGCGATGCCCCGATCTGCGAGAGGATGGTCACCACATAAGCTTCGAGCTTCGCGCTGCCCGAGGCGAACATGGGACGCTTGAGCGAATCCACGATCTCGATACGCAAGCCTTCGCTCGTGATGTCGATACGAATCTGATCCTTATAAGCGCGCAGCGCCGGCGTGTGTTCGATCAGCGCGCTGAGCTTTTGCTTGAGCTGCTGCAGGCGCTGCATGTCGTCTTCGGCTGCCGCGGCGGCAGCCCGTACAGGAGTCTTAGGCAGCGGCTGAGGCTGGCTCTTGGTCGCTTCGCCGGGACGGGAACTGGAGAGATCGCGGCCGCCGCCGTCGATCACGCTCGTGCGTGCAGCACCGCTGCCGTCCTTGCCGCCGAAGATCGTCGAGAGGGGCGTGTTGAAGTAGTCTTCAATACCCTGCTTGTCGTACTTCGAGGTCGAGCCGAGCAGCCACATGAGCAGGAAAAACGCCATCATGGCCGTGACGAAGTCGGCGTAGGCGATCTTCCACGCACCGCCATGATGGCCGCCGTGCCCGGATTTCTTCTTGCGGCGCACGATAACGGTCGGTGACAGGACCGACTGCATGGGGTCGCGATTGGGGGAGTCAGCCATGAGCGAACCTCGTACTAAGCGGCGTAATGTGCGCCGGGTGGTTGGGGCTCGTCACGCCGACTTCGGCTGCTTGGTGGCGCGGACGGCGTCGTCGAGTTCCTTGAAGGTCGGACGATCGGCGGTGAACAGCACCTTGCGGCCGAACTCGACGGCGATGGCTGGTGCATAGCCGTTCATTGACGCAAGCAGTACGGACTTCACGCACTGGAACGGCTTGGCTTCCGCCTGGCCTTTCGCGGTCAGCAGATCGGCGAGCGGCCCGAAGAAACCATACGAGAGCAGGATGCCGAGAAACGTGCCGACCAGCGCGCCCGCGATCATTTCGCCGAGTATGGCGGGCGCGGCGCCGACCGAGCCCATGGTGTGCACGACACCCATCACCGCAGCGACAATACCGAACGCGGGCAGGCCGTCGGCCATCTTCTGGATTGCGCCGGCCGCCAATGACGTTTCCGCATGATGCGTCTCGAGCTCTTCGTCCATCAGGTCCTGCATCTCAAGTGCGTTGATGTTGCCGCTCGACATCATGCGCAGATAGTCGACAATAAATTCCAATAGATGGTGATCGTTCAGCACGTGTTCGTACTTCTTGAACGTCGGGCTGTTCTCCGGTGCTTCCACATCGACTTCGAGCGCCATCATGCCTTCCTTGCGCGCCTTCTGAAGCAGCTCGTACAACAGCGCGATGAGTTGCACATACTTGTCCTTCGAATAGCCACCTGCCTTGAACGCGCTAGGGATGACCTTGAGGGTCTTCTTGAGCGTAGCAACTGGATTCGAAACGACGAACGCACCAACCGCCGCGCCGAAGATGCACAACAGTTCGAAGGGTTGGAACAGTGCCTTCAGATGGCCGCCTACACCCATGAAGCTTCCGATCACTGACCCGATGACCAAGACCCAGCCAATAGCGACAAACATGCTCTCTCCACTTGATTTTTAGTGCTTCCTTTGAATGAAGCTGTCCTAGAGCTTAACGGCAAGCGAATCCGCAGATTTAGGGTAGTGCGGAGGTATCTTTTCTCGATCGATTTACATAACACGGCAAGAATTACTTTCCAAATGGGTGTTGTCTGTGCCGTCGGTGGTGCCGAGTCTTAACGCTTGCATTCATTAGATGCTGTCGCGATGCCACTCGCCGCATTGGTTGGTCGATTCATCTGATCATTGCGCGGCGATGTGAAAAACCGCTAACTCGAACATCCGGTTCTGGTCTCGTCAGACGATTTGAACCGGCGGAAAAAATGCGCTGACGCTCGTCCGTGCATCGGTCCGGTCATTTGTATGGATCGTCGAATTGAACTCAAAAACGGTCATTGTTCGCTTTATTGAATCGTTTATCGAAACCGTAAAGTCTCGCCACGGGGAAAGGACCCGGCACATTACGGAGAAGGCGCAGTGAACACTGTCTTGAGCGCGGCAACCGCCGCCATGATCGCGATGCTGGCAACGGATGTAGCCCACGCACAGGAGGTTTACGTGCACGGCGGGACGCTGGGCGCGGGCATAGGCGCGGCGTATCCCTTCAACTCATGGTCAGGCGTCCACGCGGAAGTGGAGGGCTTCGGCTTCTCGCATTCGTTCACGGCCAGCGGCAACCAGTACGACGGCCATCTGAGCCTGAAGCAAGGCGGTCTCTACCTCGACCTGTTTCCGTTTCCCAATAGCGGTTTTCGCGTCACGGGCGGCGCGTTGATCAACGGCGACGAACTGACCGCGCATGCAGTTCCCAACGCGGACGGCAACTATAAGATCGGCAATGACTACGTGCCGGCCGTTGGCGCGGCGCCGTCGACAACCGTGCGCCTGCCGAGCGTGATGCCGTACCTCGGCGTGGGTTATGGCCACAAACCGGTGTCGAAGGGTCTTGGTTTCATGTTCGACCTTGGCGTGGCCTATGGCCGCCCCCGCGTTTCCTATTCCGTGCCGGCCATCTACAGCCAGCTCACGACGCAGGCGAATATTGATCAGGAGGAGCAAAACATCGCCAATCAAGTAGAGCGGTATCGCTGGTATCCGGTAGTTCAGTTGGGCGTAACGTACCGTTTCTAAGGGCGGTTGCAAGTTCGTCCGAGCTTACAAAATTTGAACCTCTGGCGCGCTCGCAACGGGCGAAGTGCTGACTACGACGCTCTGATTTCTTACCGCACTCCTCAGAAAGAATGCCCGCCTGGGTTAAAGCAGGCGGGCATTCTTTCTAGTGGTTAGCAGTCTCAGGCAACTTCAGGCAACGTCAAACTCAAAGACGCGACTATCACCTGTCATGCAACGAGCGTTCCCGACACGGTCCATGATCTCAATGCTATGCCCCCTTGCTGCATTTGACTGAAACCGGCTTACGCGCGTTATCGCCCTTTGCCCGCTGGCTCTCGACTACCCGTCGTGCCATCACCGCTGCGAACAACAGCAAGGCCACCGATACCCCCGCCGACGCTTTCACGCCCGTCACTATCTGCGCGCTTTCCCCACCCGCCGCGTGACTTGCCAGCGCGCCGAACGCAGCGACACCGATCGCACCGGCCGCTTGCCGCGCGGTGTTCAGCACTGCCGACGCCGTGCCTGCGCGCTCAGGTTCAACGGCGCCCAATACGGCGGTTGTCATCGCGGGAACGCCGAGTCCCATGCCGGTTGGGATCAACAAGAAGGGCAACAGCAATGCGACAACAGGCGTGGACGCGTTGACGAACAGCAGCGCGGCAAAACCTGCTGCATCGACCAATGCGCCGACGATCATCGGCAAACGTGAACCGAAGCGCGCAACGACGACTCCGCTAGCCAGGTTCGACAACAGGAACCCACCTGTAAGCGGCAGGAACGCGATTCCGGCTTCCAGCGGCGTATGGCCGAGCACGCGCTGCAAGTACAAGCTCAGCACGAACACCATTCCGTAGTACGTAAGATTCACGCAGATGCCGAACACGATGGCCGAATTGAACGTGCGATCGCGAAACAGCGCAGGCGCAAGCATGGGTGCGGACGCGCGCCGCTCGATCAGCACGAATCCCGATGCCGCCAGAAGCGCCGCGACAATCCCGCCGATGACCAGCGGATGCATCAGTCCCAGCGGCCGGAGTTCGATCATGGCGCCCACGAAGGCGGTCAGTGCAACGGTCGCGAGCCCTTGCCCAGGCAAGTCGATGCCACGTGCTTTTTTCTCCGGCTTTTTATCGGCGATCCATAGGTACGTCGCCACGATGCCCGCCACGCACAACGGCATGTTGACCCAGAAAATGCTGCGCCAGCCGAACGCCGCTATCAACAGGCCGCCGGCGATCGGCCCCGCGGCAATCGACACCGCGCCCGCTGCCGTCCACAAGCCCACGGCACGGGCCCGCAGCCCGTCGTC
>NZ_AEJF01000083.1 GCF_001028175.1 Caballeronia mineralivorans PML1(12) | reverse complement strand
AAAGCCGCAAGCAGCGGACGCGAGCGCGAACAGCACCAGGCCCGCAACGAACAAGCGCCGCGCGCCGAAGCGGTCGCCAAACGCGCCCGCCGAGAGCATCAGCGCGGCGAATGCGAGCGCGTAGGCGTCCACCGTCCACTGCAGGCCGGCCACGCTCGCGTGCAGGTCGCGCCCGATGCTCGCGAGCGCCACGTTGACGATAGTGACATCGAGTTGAGAGACCACGAAACCCATGCTGGCCGTGGTGACGATCAGCGTCTGACGGGTGCTCAGTCCGGCGCGTGAGGAGGAAAGGTTCGAGTTCATGAAGACCAGCTTATCGACACGAACCGCTCGACGTTTCCGTGCTTCGTGAAATATGCATGCACGACTTTTGGCGGTTGTGTTTGCCGGTGCCATACCCGGGGAAAGCGTCCCTACAACGCTTATCTGAAAATGGTCCGGTTCCGCCACGTGTCGGCACACCCAGTGACTTCGCGAGACAAATTGAAAGCATTTGTGACGATGTGGAGAACGTATTTAAGAGTTTTCCGATGGATCAAGTAGGTGTCGCTCTGGAGAATTCGCGCGTATCAAGTGGTCTCGTGGAGCGTCATGAGATCTTCTTTGGTGCCTTCAATTACGTTTCGAAATACGTCCCGAATTCACCGTTTTCAGGTTCACCGGTCCCGTCATCATGCGCGTCGCAATTCTTCAATCCGATCCCCAGCATCGTTTCGTCATCGGTGAAATCATCGAACGGCTTGGCCATGTGTGCATTCCCTTCAGCGATGGTTTATCGATGTCGAAATCGCTGCCCCGTTCCACTGTCGACATGCTGATGCTCGACTGGCACTCCACCGGTTTGTCCGGACTCGATCTGCTCAAGTCGATGCGTTCCGGCATCGGCGAGCGTGTGCCCGTGATGTTCGCCTCGGCGGATGGTGGCGAGAGCAACGTGGTGCGTACGCTGAGCGCGGGTGCCGACGACTATGTCACGCATCCCGTGCGCTCCGCCGAGTTCGGCGCACGCGTGGCAGCGTTGTTGCGGCGCGCTTATCCGGCGAACACCGCCGCTGTCACTGAGCTGGGTCCATATCGCTTCGATTCGCGGCAGTAGAGCGTGACGGTGCGCGGCCAACCTGTCCAACTGAGCGGCACGCAGTTCCGGCTGGCGCTGCTGTTTTTTTCGAACATCGGGCGGGTCTTGTCGCGCGATCACATCTTCGCAATGGTCTGGGGACGCGAGTTTCGCGAGACCACGCGAACCATCGACAGTCATGTCTCGCGCTTGAGGCTCGCACTGACCATCGAGCCGATCAATCACTTTCGCTTACAGCCCGTGTATAAGAGCGGTTATCGCCTGTTGCATCTGTATGGCGACAGTGCCGTTGACGCACATATGCACGAGGAAGCCACAGCGTGATGTGTGGCATGCGTGCTGTTCAAGACTGAAAAAGCCGTCGCAAGACGGCTTTTTTGTTTGTGCCCGGAGAGGTGGCTTTCGTCGCGATCCCTCAAATGGTCCAGATAGTTAATTTATTCGCGTCAATGGAAAACCGGTGCGACGTGTCACTCTTCAGGCGAGGATCGTCGCTGAGAATATCGAATGCCACGCCGAGGATTTTCAGCCGCGCATAACGCTCCCCGCGCCGCAATTCGATACCGTCGACCATGCCCTCGAACAGACCCTCATCGGACGGCGTGATCGCAAGCGCCGGCAGCCGCCACATCACGGTTTGTCCGATGGAAAGTTCAACATTACCCGCAGCGTTCAAACACAACTCGCCGCCCAGTTCGACCCTGTTTGCATCGACTACGCGGCCTTGCCCGACATTGTGCAAGCCAAGCAATTGCGCAACACGCATTGAAGCGGGGCGTTCGAAGACCTCGCTCACCGCCCCCGCCTGAAGCACGCGGCCGTGCTCGATGAGCAACACTTCATCGGCTAGAAGCGCGGCTTCGTCGGGATCATGCGTGACGATTACCGTGACCGCCGATATCTCGCGTTGCAACGCGCGCAGCGATTGCTGAAGACGACGACGGCGCGGTGTGTCGAGTGCGGCGAACGGTTCGTCGAAGAGCAGCAACTGGCTATGCTGCGTGAGTGCGCGAGCGAGCGCCACGCGCTGGCGCTGACCGAACGAGAGCTCATGCGGCAAGCGGCCAAGCAGCGTGGAGAGCCCGAGTTGATCGACCCATAAACGCGCGCTGGCAGCATCCGCACTCAGCGGAAACGCCAGTTGCCGGGCGACCGTCATATGCGGGAACAAACCGTAGTCCTGCGGCATATAACCGATCCTGCGCTCCTCTGGAGGTAGATCGTCAAGCCGGGTCTCCCCAAGCAATACGGTGGACCTCTGCCCCGCCTCGAGCCCCGCGATCAGCCGCAATGTCAGCGACTTGCCCGACCCTGACGTGCCGATGATTGCAAGACGCCGTGTTTGCGGTGCCCATTCGATGTCGAGATCGAGACCGCCGAGGTGCTTTCTTAACACGATGCTCAGGCGACGATCATCCTCGTCCAGGACCGGAGGTGCGTGGGTGTTGTCGTCGGCATCATCTCCATTGACGAGTTCCGCGCTTGATGAAGCACGCCCGTTACGGCTATAAATAGACAGCGCCGCACAAACTATGGCGATGGCGAGCGTGGGCAGCAGCAAGGGCATCATTGCCGGCAATCCCTGGCCGCCGAACACGACGTAGGTATAGACCGGCAGCGAGTATGGGTGATACGCGACCATCACCGTTGCGCCGAATTCACCGAATGCGCGCAGCCATGCCAGCGCCAGCCCGGCGCTGATCGCAGGCCATGCAACGGGCAGGGTGACGCGAAAGAACCGGCTGCCGGCGCGATGGCCCAGCGTAGCGGCCACGTCTTCGAACATCGGATCGACAGCCGTAAATGCAGATCGTGCCGCAATGATCAGGAACGGCGCCGCGACGAACGTTTCAGCCAGCACGATGCCGGCGAACGAGTCTGTCAGCGCGCCGCCGGTCAGTTGTCCGACCCAGCTATAGGGACCAAGGAGAAACAGCAGCAATACGCCGCTCGTCAGCGGCGGCAGGGCGAGCGGCAATTGCACGACAAAGCCGAGCAACGCCGCCTTGCGCGAATGCGACCGGGCGAGCAGATAACCCAGCGGCACGCCGCCCAACAAAATGACGAGCGACGCGACACTTGCGCTGCCCGCCGATACAGCCACCGCCGACAGCGTCGTTGTCCAGTCGACCCCGTGCCAGTCCGCCGCGCCCACTTGCGGAATGCTCGCAACGAACGGCGCGCACAAATAGACTGCGAGCAACGCCGCGAGCCACAACAACGGTCGCGCAGCGGTCCGTTTCATTGCGTAGCGTCGATCACAGCCTGAAGGGACGGCGGCATTGCCTGGGCGTTACCGGTGATCGCAGGTTTGATTACATCGACACCATGTTCCTTGAGCAGTTCGCGACCCTTCGCGCTCAGCAGGAAGTCGACGAAGCGCGTTGCACCCGGCGAGTTCGGCGCATCGTCAAGAATGGTGAGCGTGTAGCTTGCCTTGGCTTGCAATTCCGGCGCGGGACGAATCGATGGAATCTTCAGGTCGGAGGTCTCGGTCGAATAGAAAAAGCCAGCGTCGAGTTGCCCGGATTGCAAACGTCCTACGAGGGTTTCTTCAGGCAAGACCTGATCCGGATTTTCTGCAGCGCCCAGCGTCTTTTCAACCAGATCCGGCTGGTGATAAAGGTCGGCCGCCTTGATCACCATCTCGACCGTGAACGCGCCTTTCGGGTCCAGCTTGGGATCGGTCCGGCCGATGCGAATACCCGGCTCCTGCAAGACCTTATCCCAGCGCTTGGTCTTGAAGTCGGCGGCAAATTTGCTGCGCGGGTTATAGCCGATCATCAGCGGCGATTCGGCGAAGGCGACATACCACGCGACATGGTCGCCATTGGCCGCGCCCATCAAGCCCGTATTGACCTTCGGACTCGCGCTGATGAATACGTCGCCGCGCCGCAATTTCCCTTTGATCTCGTTGGCGATCTTGTTCGACCCTGCCGCGTAACCCTGGAAATGCAAGCCGGTTTCTTTTTCGAAAGCGGGGCCGACGCTACGCTCCATCAAATTGACGAGCGAGCCGGCATACAACACGTTTACGGCATTTTCATCCGCCACGGCAGCATGGCCTAGCAGGGCGCTAGCCAGGACCGCAACCGACACCATCACCTTACGGATCATCTGATTCTCCACGTTGATTAAAGGCGTAATAAAGGCCGCTATATTACGCTGAGACTTGGTATTTCCGTTATCCCCGCTATCGGGTTTTGCGCGGCTATTTGCCTCGCCTGAGGGCTGTAGTGCCGTTAAACTTACGGCGTGCCTGTGAAGCGGCACCAAGTGGCACTAAGCAGCAATCACAGCAAAACGTGCGTCCCCACGTCCCGGCGATTCACGCCTTCGAAGGACGCCGCAACCGGAGAGAAATAATGCGAACAAGCGCCCGAAATCAGTTTGTCGGCGAGGTGGTGGACGTCAAGCACGGTGCAGTTAACGACGAGATCTTGCTGCGTGCCAATGACGGCCTTGAGATTGTCGCGGTGATTACGCATGGCAGCGCCGCATCGCTCGGTCTGGCCGCCGGCAAGGCCGCATTTGCGCTGGTCAAGGCGTCGTCTGTGATCGTGATGATCGACGTGGAGAGCAGCCAGGTTTCGGCGAGGAATTGCCTGGCCGGAACGGTATCGGCGGTGACGCAGGGTGCGGTCAACAGCGAAGTCATTATTACCGTCGCGGGCGGCGCACAGATTGCCGCTATCGTCACGAATGAAAGCGCGCAACGGCTGGGACTCGCTAGCGGGAAAGCAGCAACGGCTATCTTCAAGGCGTCGAGCGTGATCATCGGCGTGGACGACTAGCCGGTTTCCAGGGCGCACTGCATTAGTTCAGTGGAATAACCCGCAGGGTGCTGCCGCCGCTAGCGGATTTCTGGCGGTCTATTACGTACAGCAAGTGGTGCCCAGGGTCGATAGCCACCCCGCGGGCATCCTCGAAATCGTTCGCGATGACGGCGACCGAGTTGTCCGGGCTGATCCGGCACACCGCCGTCGAATTGCATTTTGTGTAGAGCGCACCGTTTGAATCGATGGTCAGCAGATCCGGTCCATTGATCTTGATGACCGTTGTGTTCAAGCCGCCGGCCTGGGCGTGATTGATCAAGCCTGAGAGGCTGGTCTTAAGGATCATGTTGTTAGCCTGATCGGAAATGAAAACGGCGTCGCCTTGCACCGCGATGCCAACGGGCTTAGCCAAACCGGTCAGCAGATTGTGTTCGGATGCGGCGTGGGTTGATTCATCGTAAGTGATCAGGCTTAAGCCGCCCGTTGCCGGGGCATTGCCGTTCTTGACGAACCAGGTTGAGAGCAGTTTTCCGGTGCCAATGGTGCTTAGCCCCAGCCTGCGCCGCGTTGGATCGAGGCCTGGCAGGGCGGAGACGGACTTGTCTGCGCCGATGTCGAACACGGCGCCGGCCGCGCCAAATCCGAATCGTCCCACTAGCAATGAACCGGTATCCGCGATAGTCACCTGACTTTGCGCATTCGCTTGTCCCGCTACTACGGGGACCGCGGCGAACGGCGTGAACGTGCTGCCGTCGACCGACGAAAGCACACTGTTGGTTTTGTCGTCCGTAATGAAAATCCTGCCGTCAGCCGGACGGATAGCGATGCCATTCGCCCGGGCATCCAGGGAGACGCGCTGCGGCGCGCTAGCAACTTGCGCCGATCCACAACCGGATAACGTGACGACCGCCGCGGCCGTCAAAGTGCTTGCGATTGTTAACGCGTAGCGGGCAAGACGCTTGGAGAAGTGCGAAAGAACCATTGTGTTTCCCTTCCAGACGCGTTGGTTGAAGGCCACCAATATAGCGCTTAGTACCTTTTGGGCGGGCATATGCGCGAATCTGTATGGTGCGTATTGTTTGCGTACTGAGATGCGACCGTGACAGCAGCGTAATATTCGGGTGGATATAATGCCGGACAAGTCGCCTGAAACCGGCCCCTGGAGGATGAGAAATGAGTGATGCCAACGCCCATGCAGTCGCGGTTGAAACCACTGCGAAAGCCGTCATATCGCTTGAGGGAGATTTCCTGCGACCGTTGTCCGTCGATCTTGGGCAATTCAGGGAGCAACCCGCCGTTGTCGCCGATCCATTCGATCTGCGTTGTTATACGACGAACCGGTTCATTCGCAGTGTCGACACCTATCGCGGGGTGTTGCTGAAAGACCTGATCTTGAAAGCCGGACTGCGGCCTGAGCCGAAGGGCGAATTCAAGCGCACGGTGTTCATCGCGGTCGCGCAGGACGGCTACGCGGTCACCTTCTCATGGCACGAGTTGTTCAATACGCCGGTGGGAGAACGCGTGATCGTGGCGTATGAATGCGGAGGCCGCGCACTCACCAGCGAGGAGGGCGTGCCGATTCTATTTTCAGGTGCGGACATTCTTCCCGCACCCCGTCATGTGAAGCGGCTTGCGCGGATCGTGGCCCGTGTCTTGACGGTTTGACTCGCGGCAAGCGGTGCTACAGAGTCCCTTCAAATTGCACGAATTCGATCCAGTTCGGGTTTTTGCCAGCCGGATACTGTCCGATCGCCTTAAGCGCGCCGGTCTGCTTGTCGATGCGATATACGCTCATCTGCGTCGACAACTGTCCGGCTGCCAGCAGATAGTTTCCCGACGGATCGATATTGAATCCACGCGGCTGCTTCTCGGTTTGCCACGTGCCGATTCGCGTGAGCGTGCCCGATTTCCGGTCGACGCGAAACGAGGCAAGCGTGCTCGAGGTCCGTTCAGATGCAAACAGGAAACGGCCATCCGGCGTCAGATGAACGTCGGCGCCCCAGGGCTTATCGCCGGAAAAATCCGGCGGGACGATCGAGACGGTTTGAACTGGCTTGGCGGTGTCATTCGCGGCGTCGAAGGCAAGAACATGTAGCTTGCCATCGAGCTCATCGATCAGATAGGCGAACCGGTGATCCGGCGAGAAGACGAAGTGACGTGGGCCTGATTTCGGCGGTAATGCATAGGCGGGCGCTGCATCTTGCGTGAGTTGGCCGGTCACCGCATCGAATTTCAGCCGCAACCACGCGTCGGAGCCCAGGACAGAGGCGAACACATAGCGGTTATCGGGGGCATTCCTGATTGCGTGGGCCATCGGCCCCGTCGGAACGGACTGCTGCGGGTCGCCCGCTAAACCATTCGTGTCGATGCGATTCACGGACAGCAGATTGCCGCCGTACGATGCGGAGAACAAATAGCGACCCGTAGCGTCGGTGGAGAGGTAGGCCATGCTCTCGGCCAACGGCGAGGTTTTGAGCAGGATCAGGTGGCCGTCCAAGGGGTTGATCGCGAAACTCAGCACGCGATACGGCTTGGAGCGTAATCCGGCATAGAGATGATGGTGGTCGGGGGAAAGCGCCAGCGGCATTACGGTTCCGCCCACCGGAAGCGTCTCGACCTTCGAAAGCGCGCCGCTCGATTGATCGAGCCGGAGCACTGAAATATCCTGGCTGTCGGCATTCGAAACATAGACATAGGTTGCTGCCTGCGCCGAGCTCATAAGGGTGCCGAACGTGAGTGCACCAGCAATGATGCGCCAGGTCGTTTTTATTTTCATGGACGGATTAAATTGGGTGAGTTGGTTTGTCCAAGCGGATACGTCGGAGAACGGACCGCACTTTCGTGAACATGCTTGATCGCAGCGGACTATTAAGCTGCTTCTTCGTTCAATTGAAAGGCCGCTACCGCGTCGGCCATTTGCTTCGCCTGCTGTTCGAGTGAACTGGCAGCCGCAGCGGCTTGTTCCACCAACGCTGCGTTCTGCTGGGTCACCTGATCCATCTGGCTGACA
The DNA here is from genome assembly GCF_001028175.1 of Caballeronia mineralivorans PML1(12). Taxonomy (GTDB): domain Bacteria; phylum Pseudomonadota; class Gammaproteobacteria; order Burkholderiales; family Burkholderiaceae; genus Caballeronia; species Caballeronia mineralivorans. Next base: position 8,643 of record NZ_AEJF01000083.1, on the reverse strand, counting down.
GCCTTCCCCACTTGGGCGATCCCCGCGCTCTGCTCAATGCTCGCCGCTGTAATCTCGGTCATCAGACTTGCGACCTTTTGAACCGCGTTGACAATCTCGGTCATGGTGTCGCCTGCTTGCGCGACCAGGCCATTACCAAGCTGTACGTCATGCACCGATGTCCCGATTAACGTCTTGATCTCTTTAGCCGCATTCGCGCTGCGTTGCGCGAGGGTGCGGACTTCCGTTGCCACCACGGCGAAACCGCGTCCGTGCTCTCCCGCCCGTGCCGATTCCACCGCAGCGTTGAGTGCCAGGATGTTGGTTTGAAACGCGATGCCATCGATCATGCCGGTAATCTCGGCGATCCTGTTGGAACTCGTGCTGATCGCATTCATCGTGGCTACAGCGCGCCCGACTACTTCGCCCCCACGTTGCGCCACGTCCGCGGCCGTGGCCGCCAGCTTGCTAGCCTGTTGAGCGTTGTCAGCGTTCTGTTTGACTGTCGAGGTCAGTTCTTCCATGCTCGCAGCCGTTTCTTCGAGCGACGCCGATTGCTCTTCCGTCCGGCTCGATAAATCGATATTTCCCGCGGCGATCTCGCGCGCGCCGGTATTGATCGCGTCGCAACTCGAGCGCACGTTCATTACGGTGTCCGACAAGCCGTGCTGCATTCGGCGCATTGCATCAAACAGTTGCCCGATTTCGTTTCGACCGCTTTGCGGAATCGCGTTCGTGAGGTCGTTCGCGGCAATCTGATCGAGCGAGGCAATGGCCCGCTTTAGCGGGTCGATCACGATGCGTCGAAGCGCCAGATGAGTGACCGCGATCAGGCAAAGCGCTCCGATCACGCCAATCACCACCAGGGTGATCACCCATCCATGTTCGCGTTCGCCCTGCGCCAGCGTGTCTTTCATCAAGGAGTTCGAGAGATTCTGAAAGGCCTCGACATTCGATGAATATTTTGCGCCTGCGCCCGTAATTTCCTTGTCGTTGATCGCGGCATAGGCCGTTGTATCGCCAATGCGCAGGGCCTCCCTTGCTTTCGTTAGCAGAGCCGCCAGAACATTCGATGACTCGACAAGCGATTGCTGTAGCGTCTCATCCCGTCCGGCGAAGCCAGGCGCGTCGCGAAATGCGCCCGTTTCCGCGGCGGCCCGATCGAGGGTGACCTGCGCGCTTTTCAAGGCTGAATCGCGCGTGGCTGTGTCATTGCGCTCCTTGAGAGCGGAATAAGCTCGCGTGAGCGCCGCGCGCGTGCGTGTCGTGTCCTTATAGCCGTCGTTGACCAGGATTTCTTGCTGGGCGATTTGATGCAAGCGCCGGGCGTTGTCGTTTGCGCGGCCGAGCATAAGCACTCCCACGATCGCGCCCACAACGATCATTGAGGCGAATACGAAAAGCACCACCAGCAGGTTGGAGCGGATTGTCACGTTTCGCATATTTTTAGTTTGGATGGTCGACCTTGCTTAAGTTAACGGCGCGCCGCGGTTGAACTTGACCTATGCGCAGCCGTTTCGCCTCTGGTGAGAAGTCTTGAGGGCTATTAAGGCAGTCATTGAGTCAGACGTTGGTTCCGGCGACTAACGGAGCGCGAAGCTCGACACGCTCGATCTTCTTGACGATGACCAGATAGCTGAACACGGTGAGAAGCGCGTTGATACCGACGAACACCAGTGCGCCGTTAAAGGATCCGGTCTTGGCCACGAGATAACCGATCACAATCGGCGTCACAATGCCCGCGATATTGCCGAACATGTTGAAGATCGAACCGGACAGGCCGATCGCTTCCTTGGGCGAGGTGTCCGCGACTACCGCCCAACCGAGCGCGCCAATGCCTTTCCCAAAGAAAGCCAGCGACATGAGGGCGACAACAAGCCAGTCTGCCGTGACGTAGTTGCATCCGATGATGCATACGGATAAAAGCATGCCGCCAACGATCGGGACTTTCCGCGCAATCGTCAGGGAATGACCGCGCCGGATCAGCGCGTCGGAAAAGACCCCGCCGAGCACACCTCCCGTAAAGCCGCAGATCGCGGGCAATGAAGCAGTGAGTCCGGCTTGCAGAATGGTCATGCCACGGGCCTGGACGAGGTAGATCGGAAACCACGTCAGGAAGAAATAGGTCAGGACGTTGATGCAATACTGGGCCAGGTACACGCCAAGGAGCATACGATTCGACATCAGTTGGCGCACGTAAAACCAGGTTCCCGGGCTGGCTGCATCGGCATAGGCAGTCTTTCTTTGCGGATGAATCAGACCACCGCCGTTCTCGATATGCTCAAGTTCGGCCTTGTTGACGCGAGGATGATCGCTCGGGTTCTTCATGACTTTGAGCCACGTCAGGGCAAGCACTATCCCTGTGACACCCATTACCAGATAAACGTTTTGCCATCCGAACGAGTGGGTGATCCAGGCCATGAGCGGTGTGAAGATAACCGCGGCGAAATACTGGGCCGAGTTGAAGATGGCCGAGGCGGTGCCGCGCTCGGCGGTCGGAAACCAGCTTGCCACCACTTTTGCGTTTGCAGGAAAGGCAGGTGCTTCGGCCATGCCCATCGCAAAGCGCAACACGAACAATGCAATGACGGCAGCGCCTGCGCTGCCCGCGAGACCGATCGAACTTTGCAGCAAGGTGAAAAGTGACCACAGGAAAATGCTTGCGCCGTACATGCGGCGAGCACCGAAACGGTCGAGCAGCCAGCCGGCCGGTAACTGCGACAACACATAAGCCCAACTGAATGCGGAGAAGATGTAACCCATGCGAATCGCGTCGAAGCCGAATTCGCTGCGCATGGCTGAACCGGTGATCGACAGCGTGGCGCGGTCGGCGTAATTGAGCGTGGTGATGATGAAGATCATCAGCAGAATCAGGTACCGGACGTTCGTGCGTTTGGCGATGCCGGCAATGCTGGCAGTGCGGCTTGATTGCATGGTGTGTCTCCAATTGTTCTAGCTGGATCGCATTTTCTATAAGCAGTTGCACTGCTCTTGAGCGATTTGCTTATCGTGCTATTGCGCGCCCAGTTTCTTGATGAGCACGTCGAGCCGGGCCATTTCGTCTTCGTCGAGATCGGTGAGGGGAGCGCGCACCGGGCCTGCACTGTGGCCGACAAGCTTGGCGCCCGCCTTGACGATGCTTACCGCATAACCGGCACGACGGTTGCGAATGGCGAGATACGGCAGGAAGAACTCATCGATCAGCTTGCCGACCGTTGCGTGATCGTCCGCCGAGATTGCACGGTAGAAGTCCATTGCGGTCTTCGGAATGAAATTGAACACTGCCGACGAATACACCGGAACGCCGAGCGCTTTGTATGCGGCGGCGTAGACTTCAGCGGTCGGCAGGCCGCCGAGGTACGAGAAGCGATCTCCCAGGCGGCGGCGGATTGTCACCATGTTCTCGATCTCGCCTACGCCGTCCTTGAAACCGATCAGGTTGGGGCAACGGTCGGCCAGACGTTCCAGCACGTCGGCGTTAAGCTTTGAATTAGCGCGGTTGTAGACAATCACGCCAATGTTTTTCACCGCCTTGCACACCTGTTCAACGTGCGCGGCGATGCCTTCCGGACAGGCTTCCGTCAGGTAATGCGGCATCAGCAAAACACCGTTTGCTCCCAACCGCTCCGCTTCCTGCGCGTACTCTATTGCCACGCGCGTGGGGCCACCGGCACCGGCGAGAATGGGCACTTTGCCCTTGCAGGTTTCGGCGGCGGTGCGGATCACGTTCGAATAATCGTTTTTAGTCAGCGAGAAGAATTCACCCGTTCCACCTGCGGCGAAGAGGGCGGTCGCGCCATAAGGTGCAAGCCATTCGAGGCGTTCGGCGTAGGTGTCGGCGCGAAAATCGCCTTGCTCGTCAAAGTCGGTGACAGGGAAGGACAGCAAGCCATCCGATACGATTTGCTTGAGTTCTTGCGGTGTAGTCATGAGTAAAACATCCAAATGATCTTAATTGTTAGTCATCGTACAACATGAGCGACGTGCTTTCAATAAGAACGCCGTAGGTACTGATACTACTGCATTGTTATCGATCTGCGTGGCAAAATGATTGCGCAATCGTTGTATGATGACAGATGTTGATTGTGCAATAGGTAATCAATCCGGAAAAGGATGAGTCAAATGGAGCAGCCCCCTCTCTACATCCGCGTTCACCCGCAGGACAACGTCGCCATTGTTGTCAATGACGGCGGTCTCCCGGCGGGAGCGGTCTTTCCAGACGGTCTCGTGTTGTGCGAGCGCGTGCCGCAGGGGCACAAGGTCGCGCTTGAGGATCTCGCCGAAGGCGCCGAAGTCATCCGCTATAACGTGGTGATCGGGTATGCGCTCAAGGCGCTCTCCAAGGGCAGCTGGATTAACGAGCACGTGATTCGTATGCCAAGTCCGCCTGGGCTTGAAGGCTTGCCCATCGCGACGGTTAAAGCTCCGCCGATGCCGCCGCTCGAGGGTTTCACCTTCGAGGGGTATCGAAATGCGGACGGTTCGGTCGGTTCACGCAACATCCTTGCAATTACGACGACCGTCCAATGCGTGGCCGATGTAGTCGAGCACGCGGTCGTGCGGATCAAAGCCGAACTGCTGCCGCGTTACCCCAATGTCGACGACGTCGTCGGCCTGGGGCATACCTATGGATGCGGTGTCGCTATCGATGCACCGGATGCAATGGTGCCCATCCGCACTGTCCGCAACATCAGTCTGAATCCGAACTTCGGCGGAGAAGTGATGATGGTGAGTCTCGGTTGCGAAAAGCTGCAGCCGGAGCGGCTGATGCCGCCGGGGACCATTCCGATCGCAACCGTTGACAACGTGGGTGACGTAGCCGACATCGGCGACGTCGCGCATGACTTGAACGGCGATGTCGTGGTCCTGCAGGACGATGCCCACGTCGGCTTCCAGTCGATGATCGACTCGATCATGAGGATGGCTGACGGTCACCTCCAAAGGCTCAATAATCGGCGCCGCGAAACTTGTCCGGCATCCGATCTCGTGGTCGGCGTGCAGTGCGGCGGCAGCGATGCATTCTCGGGACTCACGGCCAACCCGGCGGTCGGATTCGCCACGGACCTTCTGGTTCGCGCAGGCGCCACGGTGATGTTCTCGGAGGTCACCGAGGTCCGTGACGGCGTCGACCAGTTGACCAGTCGCGCGGCGACGCCGGAAGTGGCGGAAGCGATCATCCGCGAGATGCGGTGGTACGACGATTATCTGCAGCGCGGCAGCGCCGATCGCAGCGCGAATACGACGCCGGGTAATAAAAAGGGCGGCTTGTCGAACATCGTCGAAAAGGCGATGGGGTCGATTATCAAATCGGGTAACGCCGCCATTTCGGGGGTGCTGTCGCCGGGCGAAAAAGTGAAGCAGAAGGGCTTGATCTATGCGGCGACACCGGCGAGCGATTTCATCTGCGGCACGTTGCAACTTGCAGCGGGCATCAACCTGCATGTCTTCACGACCGGGCGCGGCACGCCATACAGTCTGGCCGAGGTACCCGTCATCAAGGTCGCGACGCGCTCGGATCTGGCGCGCCGCTGGCATGATTTGATGGACGTTAATGCAGGTACCATCGCGACCGGGGATGCGACTATCGAGGATGTCGGCTGGGAATTATTCCGGCTGATGCTTGAAGTGGCGAGTGGCCGCAAGCAGACGTGCGCGGAAAAACTGAAGCTGCATAACGCGCTTGTCCTGTTCAATCCGGCGCCGGTGACCTGATGGTATCGGCTGGTGGTTGTGTCCAGGAATCGCTGGGGTAACAACGGCGGACGTTGAACTCGCCGGCGTTATCGAAGAGGTCGCGATGGAAGAAACTGACGAGCGCAAGCAGGGCGATGTGGTTGATGGTCCGGCTGAGAGTGTGACCTTGATCGATGTTGCCCGCGTTGCGGGCGTCGCGCCAATGACGGTGTCTCGCGCCTTGCATCGTCCCGAGCTCGTGCGCAGCGCGACGCAGAAGAGGGTACTCGATGCGGTTCGTGCCACCGGCTACGTGCCAAACATGCTGGCCGGAGGACTCGCAAGCAGTAAGAGCAGCCTCGTCGCTGTTCTGTTGCCTACTATCGCCAGTTCTGTCTTTGCGGATACCGTGCAGGCGTTGATGGACGGATTGACCGCCGCGCGATATCAAACCTTGCTTGGATTGACGGGCTATTCGGCGCAGCGCGAGGAAGAGCTCGTCGAGGCCATTCTGGGGCGCCGGCCGGATGGGGTCGTGCTTGCAGGTACCGACCACACGGATGTCACTGTCGAACGGCTCACCCGGGCGAAGATTCCTGTGGTCGAGATATGGGATCTGACCGATACCCCGATCGATATCGTGATTGGTTTCTCACATGAGAAGTTAGGGGAAGAGCTTGCGCGGCATCTGGTTAAAAAGGGCTATCGACGTTTCGGTGTTTTGACGGTCGACGATCCTCGCGCGCTGCGCCGCGCCAACAGCTTTATTCACGAGCTGCAGCGTCACGATATTGACAACGTGTCTTTTGAAATACGTCTAGCTCCAGCTACGGTGCAAGTGGGGCGCGAAGGGGCGTCGGCGGTGTTGGAAGGAAGTGCGCTGGAGATCATTGTCTGCAGCTCAGATACGCTCGCGCAAGGGGTACTCGCGGAAGCGGCAAGCCGCGGATTGCAGGTGCCTCAGGATCTGGCTGTGATGGGCTTTGGCGACTTGAGTATGGCGGCACATGTTTATCCCGCGTTGTCGACTGTGCGTGTCGATGGTGGCGCCATTGGTGCGCGAACCGCTCAGGCGTTGCTGGAGCGGTTCGCTAGTGGTGATAGGGCGAAGGACTATCTGGTGCGTGTGGATACGGGCTTTACGATTGTCGATAGGGATAGTGCTTGAGTGGGGGGAGGTGGTTGGTGTGTGGATTACCTTTTGCCGAGGGGTTTCGGGAACGGTATTCAGGAAATTACTGTCAGCCAAGGCGTCTTGAGTTCAATCGGCGCGTTGGTGAATTTCCTCGGGGATGGGGAAAGCCCATATTTGCCGGGACTATAGACATCGACTATGCAAGGCGAGTCCATGAACCGTTCTCCTGTCGCTCTGGGAGGACCAAATCCCAAATAGCTCCGCACGCCGTGCAACGATAATACGCGTCAGCTCCGGCTCCCATTGGTGTGTCCAAGGTCCAAACAGGCGCCTTGATTCGGGCAAACATTTCTGCGGCCTCTGCACTATCGATCCGAGCAACACATTGCTCATATTCTCCCCATGAAGCAAATTTTTGAGGTGGAAGGCATATGCTACACACGGAGCATGAGGGCAAGATTCTCGAAAGCGCGGTCATCGCCGTGTGGTCGTCACCACGGCGCAATTGAAGCAATGGGCCACGGGATAGCTGTGCTGACAATTTGTCGTTGTTCGCATCGAGCCACTTGAGCAATTGCTCTCTGCCGACATGTCCTTCACGATACGAAGTAAGCATGCTCAGGATCTTCTGGTCCATATTTGGATTACCGTTGAAGCAAAGTCAATCACTGGTCGTTGTCGACATGTAGACGCCAACTTCTTCGCGACCGCTTATCTCGCCCCGTGCCATATAGCGATTCGTTCGTTAAGATTGCGAATAAATTCGATCAAGTGTTTCTTGGGCGTCTGGGAAGTGTTCTTTTGCCTGGGATAACGTTAGGAAATACGGTGCACGCACTTCCGCGACAATTTCCAATAATTGTTCGCAAGTCTTGCATCTGTAAAGTTCGGCGTGCCGTGTGACATTGATCCTCAAGCTTTCATAGTTTGAACCTATGCCGCCGAAGTTGCGGCATTTTACGCACGTCATCAACATTTCCTTATCGGGGAGCACCACGATCTTATCGGGGATTGTTGAGCCAAACTGGAATCGGTAAATCAAAGGTTAACAAAAATAGAACACTATATCCTTTAGGATTGCTTGGTCGTCAGCGGCGATTACAGCAGATAAAGAGGGCGTGATCTCGGCCAAGATATGCTTAACTGGAACATCTCCACGTGCGACCAAGCTCAACAATTGCTGCTGCTTCGCCGAGTCTTGCACGTATGTGTCAATCAGGTGCTTTAAATGCACACGCAGTTCATCAATCGTCATTCTTCGGGCAGTAAAGTGACTTTATAAAAGTCGACGGTTGATTTTGGAATGGCCAGAACAAGCTGCGCTTGTCCCCCGGCGCCATATTCAGCATATGCACTTGTGATTGACTCAAGTCTGGGGCCGACCTCGCCTTTCTCGAGCGGTATCTTCGCGTTCACAGGTTCTCTCCTCAAAGCGGATGCTTAGTGCTTCATCATTCGACAGGTGAGCCGGCGATTGAAGTTCATGTCTCGGTAGCAGCTCGTGACCTGTGAACTTGTGTTCTCGCATAAAAATGTTTTCGTCATGTTAGGGGCGTCGTCGACTCTCGTGCAAGCTTGCCCATCTTGATCGTCATAGCGGAACTCAGTGCACCGACCGCGCTTGTAGATCTATTCGAGTTTTTAACAGGGTATCCTCATCAACATCTCCCGTAGCTTTTTTAACAGTGTCGGATTGTCCAAACACTGGAGAGGGGCGAGATTCCCTAGAGCAGGGGTGTGGCTAGATATCCATTCGGAATAGCTCGGTCCGACCTTCCCGTATATGACGCATGCCAAATCGAAGTGCCCACACAGCGTCTTTGCCAAGCTTTGGACGTCAGGATGAGTCTTGAACT
>NZ_AEJF01000082.1 GCF_001028175.1 Caballeronia mineralivorans PML1(12) | reverse complement strand
CCTTGAACTCATCAAATACGTCCGAGAACCTGTTCCACGCGTCGTCACCGGAGTAGTAGTTCTCCAATTCGTCCATTTCAGAGTCCGCCAAATGCTATCAAGTTCGCCTCCGATGGGTTACGGGCCGATGGTGCCAAGATTCCCTCGTACCCACTTTCGCTAACCCAATCACCGAGCCTATGAGTGCCACTCGCGCACTGCGTCTAACCTGCACGTCATATACATGCTATGAGATTTAAATCTATGCGTTATCCGGAACAAAGTTGGGTCCGCCGCGCTTGACGACCGCTTCGGAAACATAGAGCAGTGGACCCCACATACCGTTCGTACTGTTCCAAGTTGCCCCTGCCCAACGCGTATCACCAATCAGACTCTGTTTGTTGGATTCAAGTTCTGCCTTCAAGACGGCCGCGAGCGCGTTAAGGTCGGCCTCGAAGATATCGCCGTACACTCCGTTTGGCTGAGTCCGCTTCCCTACCAGGCAATAAAGGTAATACCAAATCCAGTCATGTGCGACGTAGATGGCGCGATTCTTGTCTGGATACGATTGCAGCAAATCCGCAAGGCTCCCGAACAACCTGGCAGGAAAGTTCAGATCGCCTGTACGCTTCCAATATGGCAACACCAGAAGATCGAAAGCTGCGCTCACGTTTTGCGGCTCATCGTTATCGATTCTGGCCTCGAAAAAATAAGGGCTCTCGCCAGTCAGAAACTTATCTAGCTCATTGTTAGCCTGAGCGCGGGCAAGGACGTCATTATTCATGGCAGTCATTGTATTTTCACCGTTCCGGGCAATTGGGTGACATCCTTACCTTGAACACCACTCGTGGCTGAAATCTCGCAATCACAGCCATAACATCCATCTTCAAAACGGCAAAGCAGCGCCTGAAAATTTCTTACGTATTCCACGTCGACGGAGCTCTGCGGGCGCCAGTCTACTTATGGCAAGGCCCTCATAGTTGGATGTAAGTACTGAGAATCGAAAGTATTTGCGCAAATCATTAGAATTGGTAATCGGCCTGGATCGCAAAGCACGCAATGCAAATTTTGTATCGAGAGCTCTATCGTCGTTCTAGGCTCGATGTTTGCGTTTGACATCTCGACAGAGTGCATCCAGAGATCTTAGCTCGTTTGCGTTCTTATGACACACCCCGTCTTTTCGCAAAGGATAATATTTCTTGCCTTACCGAAAACGATCGTAGGTGGGAATATGAAATTTTTTCAAGTCCATCAAAGTCAATCGGGAGTGCCAGGTGGCAAAAATATCCGTCTCGGTTGCTGCCCCATCTGAAGTTGTGCGCAAGACGATTCCCTGTGGAGAGAAGATAATCGACTACCGATTCCAAGTGAGCATACAAAGGCCGACCAAGCGGAGCATCATCCAAGAGCACGGTTTTTGTCATTTAATCCCCCACGAGGCTTGGATCATAAGAGGGCGTCTGGACTTCAGAAATCAATCGCATTTGCCTTGCATCATAATGATGCCGTTTCACGGTCTTGCATTCTGTCGTGGAGGCTTGTCCGGACCCTTCGGTGATGATCGACGGTGGCATTCGCCGCGCTAGCGACGTCCTGAAGGCGCTGGCCTTCGACGCGCGCGCCGTATTTGTCGGCCGGTCGTTCGCGCATGTTGCATCTGTCGCCGGCAGGGCGGGAATAACCCGCGACGGCTTCAGGCGGTATCGTCAGTCGATCTCGCCAGAACGGACAAGTCATGCGCAAAATGGTAGAACCCGTGCGCGGCGTGCGTGTTTACGATCCATTTGACAGGCAACCCGGTCTCCCCGTGGTATGCGCCGGCAAGTTGACCAAAGACGGCCCCTACCGTATCTGCGTCGTCTGCAAGATTAACTGCTGCAAGCAAGCCGGGCTCGAATCCATTGTTGTTGTGGAAAGCCCATAAGACAGCTTCAAGTGTATCGACTACGTAACCGGACGATGAAATGTCTCTGCGCGCCTTGTTCTTATACGATCCTCTCGCAATCCTCCCGACTGCCGGAGCAAGTGGATAGCGGTCCCAATACGAGGGAATAGGCGCGTACCTGTCACTCAAGAGTGTCTCCTTGGGCACGCCAGCCAAGGCGCCCATAGCAGCGCGGAGAAAAAGCGGCACGCGTCCACGGCTTCCGTTGCGCCGTGCGTCAACCGGGAGCTTTCGGCGGCAAAGTAAACGGCCTGTTCGAAGTTGCTCGAGTAACGCAAGACGACGGGGGCCAACCTCATCAATGATCCATTGCCCGCGGTGTCCGGGGCTGTCGACCCTGCAACGGCATCGCCAGTCGCAAGATATCGATCAATCGCAGCCCGGGTCGTCACTCCGATATCGAAGCACTTGTCTGTCGGACTATAGGCACCGAATCGATACCAGTATGAAAACGCCTGCATGGCGTCATTTGCGTCGAATTTGCCGGCTTTGATCAAACTGTAAGCAAGGCAGCAAGCCATGCTTGTATCGTCAGTCCACTCGCCGGCCTTCAGACGGAACGGGCCGCCGCCCACGAGATCGGTTACCGTCGCGCTATCGCGAGGAGCGAACTCCAGCGTGGTGCCCAATGCATCACCAATCGCCAGACCTAACAACGATCCGCGAAACCGGTTTGCAAGCTCGGAGCTATCTGCGCCCAGTCGGCCAAGGACGCCGAGAAGCTCGGCACTACCAGCTAATGGATGCCGATTGCGATAGCGAAAATACTCCGCCAACCATGGAGTCTTCAGCTCAATGGACGCATCGCTGAATCTTCTTGAGTAAGGCAGAAAGCCCATATCGGTCGGATATTGGCCCCTCGTTGTAAAGCGCTCGGCGGACCGCTTTACAACGTCTTTCTGCCCTTCGCTCAATTCGGAATTTTTTGCGCTCATCGCGGCATTGTCACATTAAAGCGTTGGGGTCTCAGTTGTTTGATGGACTACCAAACCTGCGCTACCAGAGACATAGCAGTCAATCGCACCTTTATGCCAAACGCTCCCAGAACCCGTTCTCTGCCCTTTCTGGTTCACCAAACGCCCAAATTGACCCGCATATCGAGCATGTGTAATACATGACTGCCTCCGCCGTGTGTGGACCATCGCGCGTCCACAAAGGAGGCGTTATCGAACGCAATGTTCCAGAGGCCACCGACGCATCTCTGCGTTTTGAGTAATCGTCATATTCTTGCCTTGACGCGAACTGCCGCGGCGCGCCGACCAATGCGCATTTCTCACAAGACGGAAGCAGTCGTGCAATTGCCGCCATACGCGCGTAGTCGTTTCCATGACGAAGTTTCAGAAATTGCCCGCGCGGCAACTGTGCCGTGATTCGAGGGCTTTCGGCCGCGATCCACGTCTTAAGTTTGCCCAGATCGATGCTACCCTCACGATACGCCGCGAGCATCCCTAAGATATCTTTGTCCATTTCCTTCATCCACGGTGGGGTGAATCACAAGCCGTTTAGCGGTATTACCCAGTCGTCCGACCAAGTGCTTGTGGTGCCCATAAACTGATTTTGTCCCCCCTTACCAGCCGCAGGATAGAAAGATGTTTCTGGTTCCCATCCAACGGACAGGGCTCCGCCGAGTGGCCTCGGAACCGTCGCGGAAGTCACTTCCGACGCCGGGATCTTGATCAAAACCTCTGGCGCCCCCCAATGCGAGAACACTTGTGCTTTATCCATCAATGTATGCGGATCAGTGCCTACATAGTCGGTGGACATGTAGGTGCCGGCACCGCCTCGACCACTGATGCCACCCTGCTGACGGTAAACATCGACGGCACGCTGGGTCGTTGCTCTGTACACGTAGTCTTGCGAAGCTATCGTCCGATCCAGTTCGGCTTGCAGTTGCGGTCCTTGACCGCGGGAACGCGATATTAGGTTTCGATACTGGTCTCGCGTCAGGGCACGTTCTCCGGGGCCCGGTCGAACGCCTCGAGTGCTAAGTCCTTTATCGGGTTCGTTGTCCAGGCTGCTGCATGATGCCAAGCCTAGTGGATCTATCTCCCTGAGAGGATTCGTCACATAACTTTGCGTCCGGAATCCCCCGGTGAGACCGATTGGGTCGGCGCTTAGGTATGAACCGGAATCAGGATCGTAGAATCGATTCAGGTTATAGCAAAGTTCTGACTCGGTGTCCGCCCATTGGCCAGAAAATCGGATGTCCGTATCAACAACGCCATTCTTGTCGGCCCCGACCTCGCTCCGGCGTGCTTTGCCCCAAACCGTGTGCGTCGTACTCCACACCCGATCGCCGCGATCATCAAAAATTGCTTGCGGCAACCCGGAAGCATTGCAAACTGCGGGGTAGAAGTAATCGTCCGTCTCCTGCGCAAATGGTGTAAAGGTGGCGGCATCGATATGCCAACTCGTAACACGGATGGAAGTCCCATCCTTTTGAACTCGCCACCGCTCCGCGAGCACGTCGCCATCCCATAGAAACCGAACGGCCTCCCGCGTAGCTTGGTTGATCTTTTCAACCCGCCGGTTGAACGCGTCGTATCGATATGTCCAGACGCCCTTCTCGGGTGTGCGCACCTTCACCAGCCGGTTCAACCCATCCCACGTGAACTGCCACGTTTTTGGCCTGAAGCCAGGCTGTTCGACGGTCTTCTCGATCGTTCGGCCGCGCATGTCGTAGCGGTAGCGCGCATAACCAACGCGCTCCGGGAGGCCGCCCGGCAGATACCGGCGGGCATCGACCGGCCCTTGCTGGCCGTGCGCCGCAATGTTCAGGTTCGCGTCGTAGCGGTAGTGCTCAGGTGGCTGACGAAGGCTATGGACCGACGCTACCTGCCCCCGTACATCGTGCTGGTACGTCACACTATCGAAGTCGGTCTCGACCCGCTCCAGCTGTCCCGCTGCATCGTACGAATACAGTTGCCGCGTGAGTTTTTCCAACGCACGAACCGGATCCGACTGCATCTCGTCAAATGCGGATTGCGGCCCAGCGACCTGCCGCTGCACGCGACCCAACGCATCGTATTGCCGCTGCATCACGAACTCGCCCGCCTGACGGCCTGTTTCCCGTCCGAGGCTGTCGCGCAGGATCGACATCGGGCCGATCTTGGTCAGTGCCCCGAGCGCGTCGTATTCGTACTGAGTTTTCCGGTGCGGCGTTATCCGTGCAGTGCGCTGACCCTGCGCGTCATACACGTGCTGCAGCAGGTGGCCGTGCTGGTCCTCACCGATCAGACGGCCCTTGTCGTCGTAAGCGAAGCGCGTGACATGCGGCGATTCGCCCTTTACCTCGGCACTGGCCAGACGGCCCACTTCATCGTAGGCATAGGCCAGCTTCACATCGCCGGCGTCAGCCATCATGAGGCGACCAGACGAGTCGTACCCGTAGCTCCATGTGCCGCCATCCGGCAACGTCTTCACCAACAACCGGCCCACTGCATCGCGCTCATAGTGCGTCGTGCGGCCACCCCAATCGATCTCCGTGACGAGGCGGCCCGCGCCGTCATAGCGATATTCCCACGTCTCGCGCAACGCGTTGACGACCTTCGTCAGCCGGGTCGCGTGGTCATACTCGAAACGGGTCGCGTAGCCAGCAGCATCGATCGACGCCGTAACGAGGTCGAACGGCCCGAACTCGCGCCGGGTAACGCGGCCCAGTGGATCAATCTGCTCAACCAGCAGACCTTCGCTGTTGTAGCGCGCACGAGCAACGGTACCGTCCGCCTGCGTGACCTTCGAAATCGCGCCGCGCGGATTGTCCGGCCCGGCTGCGTATTCATACCAGGTGACATTGCCGTCCGGATCGGCTTCTTCAACGAGGCGTCCCAGCACATCGAACGCTGTGGAGAATTGAGCGCCTGTCGGCAGGCGGATGGCGATCAGCCGCAACTGCGCATCGTAGTCGTGCCGCGTTTCGCGACCGCCATTCATGACACGGAGGAGTTCGCCACGCTCGCCGTAGCGGTAACGCGCTACCGTTCCGTCAGGCGCAGTACGCGCGGTCAGGCGCTGAAGATGGTCGTATTCAAACTTGACGTGCGCTCCACCCGGCAGCACAACAGTAGTCAGCAACCGGTTATCGTCGTATTCGAACTGCGTTGTGTTACCAGTCGGTTCCAGTACAGCGATGAGATTGCCGCGTTCGTCGTGATGGAACTCGGTGCGCCGGCCAAGCGCGTCGGTTTGCGACAGCAACCGGCCGAGTCCCCATTCCCGCAGGGTGGTGTGGCCGAGTGGATTGGTCTCGACCGTGACCAGTCCATCGGCGTTATATTCGTAGACCCACTCGCCGTCACCGTCGATGACGCGCGTGCGACCGTCTTCATAGATGAACCGGCCAGTGTGATACCCCTGCCGCGTGCCGGTTTCGATCACACGGCCCGCTTCGTCGTACAGGTAGCGGACATCGGTCTGGTCAGTGTCACGCCAGCCAGTCATCCGTCCGTTCTGGTCGTACGTGTAATGAAAATGGCCATGCTGGAAGCTCGCGACATGGGACAGCATGGTCCCGCTGTAGCCGTAGTCCACGAGCGTTTGAGACTTGCCCAACGCATCGTGCAGGACGATCTGGTCGACTTCACGCTTCGCACCGTGATACCGGATTTCCACCCGGTACCCGTCGGTGTGCGCGAGGCAGGCGAGGCGATCGTCTTCGTCGTAAGAGAACGAGACGGCATTGCCGCTCAGGTCCTCTATGCGCTCGAGCCGCGAGGTGCCGCCGTCGACGAGCGGCGCAAACACCAGCACCTGCCGGGTCTCATGGTCGAGAATGCGCGGTTCATCCCGCTTGCCGATCAGGCGATACCGTGGTTCGCGCAGGTTGATGCCTTCAAGGCCGGCCTCAGGTGCGATGAACGTGATCGCCTGACCGCCCGCGTTGTGGAACCGCACCAGGTGTCCGTCCTGGAACGACAGACGCTGCGACCAGTTGGTCGACCACTTCAGTCCAAGAAGCCCCGAATCTTCGGAACGCGTCCGGTAACGGCGCGTCAACTGCAACGGCAACACGCCGGGAATCGAAATGTCGGTGCGGATGTCGACCATCTCTCCGGTTGCCACATCGACCGGGTCTTCCTTGCAGGTTGAGACTTCGTCCTTTTTCCCAGAGACCTCAGCCGACTTTGTCGGTTCACGTTTCGGAAGTGCGTCCCCTAGCATGCCGCCGAGCTTTGCACCCAGCAACCCCCCGAGCAAACCGGCGAAGAACTCCTCGCCGGCGGTCAGCTCCGGATTTTTCGGCCCATACTGCCCCGTCGTCCGGTCAACCCAGACGCTCTTACGCCCCGAATTGACCTTCGCGCTGCAATGGGTCGAATGGCCGATGCGAACCAGCGGAAGCCCGTTGATCGTGATGGTCTTGCTGCCTTCGACAAGCGGCTCAGGAGAATTCGAGTGCTTCGAGCATGACGTGACATCCGTAACCCGCGCAGCAGCCTTGCCCTCGAAGGTGACGTTGCCCGATCCGCTGGTGATCTTTCCGCAGTTGCTCCCCATGTTCTGGCTTGCGGAGGCGAGTGCGCTGCCGAGGCTCAGGCCTCCGGCCATGCACACGCCGACAATAAGCGCACCAGCCAGGCCACCAGTCGCTACGGTAGCCGCGACCATCGCGCCGATTGCGATGCCAGCCGCAAGGCCAGCCATCATCCCCATGAAGCCGGACGAATGCGCGATGTCGTCGCCGACACACGCCGGGTGAGGATCGCCACGCCCGATGGTCAGGCCGAGCGCATCGCCAACCTTGGTCGCGCCCTCGGCAACGGCGCCGGTCACACCCAGCTTGCCCAGCGCCCACGATCCGGCCAGTGCGACCACCGCCGG
>NZ_AEJF01000081.1 GCF_001028175.1 Caballeronia mineralivorans PML1(12) | reverse complement strand
CCGAGCCCGCAGCGTAAGTACCGTAGCCCGCGTCGGCGCCGAGCATCCCGTAGTTCGCGCCGTCAACCCATTTCATCTGCTGCTGCTTGACGGCTTCGCCATCCTCGAGCGTCTGCAGATGAGCCAGCCGTTCGCTGGCACTGCCGGTCGGTTCGCCGATATTGCCGGCGCTAGTGGGATTATCGTTGTCCTGGTCGGCCATGGTCGTGCGGCGCTCAGTCCGGTTCGTGCAGCGTGACGCTCTGGATCATGTTCTGTACCTGGCTCTTCTGTGTTTCGCTGATCGTGCCCGGTGCCGTGAAGGTCAGCATCAGCACCCGCTTGCCGTACTCGACCATCGTGAGCAGTTGCTGGATCGGCTTGCCATTGTTCAGCCACCTGAATTCGTGGGTATACGCGACGCGTCCGGACACTTGCGTATCCGCGCCCTCGACCAGTTCGTAACCGGCGACCTGCTTTGCAAGCTTCAGGACCTCGTTGGCCGTGTACTCGTTAAACTTCATCCCCCAGGGCAGGTTCTCCCGGGTCACGACAAAACTGACGCCCTCGGTCCCCGTCGCGGCCGACACAAACACGTTCATCGTCTTGTCGTGCCAGTCGGTTGGCAGCGACAGGGAGCCTTCCTGCATCTGATACATGTTGTTTTCCAGTAGAGCGGGGGTTGGGGCGGATCGGAAATCAGTTATCAGGGTTGATGTGCGTGCTGCTGGCCTGGACCTTGATCTGTCCGTCGTCGATGTGAATGACGGACGACCCTTTGTATATTTCAATGGTGTCGGCCGTCATGTGGATCTTCGTGCCGCCATCTCCACCGACCTTGATCCACAGTTCCTTTGCCTCGATCGTGTGGACACCGGCGGGTGTCTGGTGCGTCGTGTTGCCCTGCGTGACGGTGTCTTGCAGGTTACCGACCGATACCGTCGTCAGATGGTCGCCTTTGGCCACTCCGATGCTCCGGTCGCCCTTGAGCACCTGCGTCGTCTGCGCGTTTTCAACAACGGTATTCATGTCCTTCTGCGCATGCATGAAGAATTCCTGCGCACCGTTCACGTCGGAAAAACGCAATTCATTCGAGCCTTGCCCTTTGTGCGTCTGACTGCGAATGCCCATCGTCTGGCCGGTGCTACCGTGGTAGGGATTCGCCGCCTCTCCGTTGAAGACCCGGCCGACAATCACGGGATTGTCCGGGTCACCCTCATTGAACGCGACAATCACTTCCTGACCGATGCGCGGAATGGCGCTGCCGCCCCATCCAGCGCCTGCCCAGGGCTGCGATACCCGTACCCAGATGGTGTCCGATCCATCCAGTTTTCCTCGACGGTCCCAATAGAAATGGACCTTCACGCGACTGCCGTCCGTATAAATTTCCTCGCCCTTGGGACCGACCACGACCGCGGCCTGCGTGCCGTGCATGAACGGTTTTGGCGTGCGGCGCTCGGGCCGGAACGGCACGTCGATCGGCAGGCAGGTGAACGAATTGCGATACGGCAGCTTCGCTTCATCGCGTGAATAGTCGTTCACGGCGTGGTGGCGCACGTGCAGGATCGCGAACTCCTTGTTGTTGTAGGCCGACACGCTATGGTTAGTCAGCTTGAAACGACCGGCAGTCGTCATGCGCCACGCAAAACCACTGCCGTCGAACCTGCGCGCCTGCGCTTCCTCCGCTTGCATCGCATAACCCGCATAGCGGTTGCCGTCGTCGCTATGATCGTAGAGCGAGCGATACTCGTAACGCTCGGTCTTGCCGATATTCGGCGTCTTCAGCATGGTCGGTACTTCGACCTGCATCAGCGGTGTGGAAGGGGTGTTGTAGTTGAAGTCGCGAAAGGTGATCTTCCCCACGCGGAAATTGAACGTCTCGTCCCAACGGTCGATGCCGTTGTGCTCGCTCGCCGTGCTGTCCGCAAAATACGGAACGGTGTCGAGATTGGCGATTGGCGCGAACGCGTCGTTGCTGTCGCCGATAACGAGGACGTGCTTGTCCTTGTCGTACCGGAACGTCCAGAACATGCCTTCCTGCTCCATCAGCCGGGTGCAGAAGTTGAAATACGATTCGCCGTACATCACCACATACTCGAGCGGCGCACGCTGGCCGGCGAGATTGAATTCGTAGTTCTGGAAACCGTGTTCGGTAAAAATCTCGGTGAGGATATCCCGCGCGGTCTTGTTCTGGAAAATACGGCAATCGGTCGAGCGGATCAGGAACCAAAACCACGGTACGACGGTCATTTCATAGCGCGTCACCGTACCGGAATTGCCCACTCTGCCGAACGACACGGCGTAGCCGTGAAAATGGCGCTGGTCGGCATCCGAGGCCGCAACGATCCCGCTCAGGCCGGTGTTGGCGGCTTGCGGATCGAGCGTGATCGAAACCGGTTGCCCAACGATCTTGTCTATGTCGATATTGTTTCGATGAGACAGCAGATCGAGATGAATCTCCGGCAGCCGGCTCACGTATTCGTCGACGACCAGAGCGTTGACGAGCAGCACGTCCGGCCCCAGCGGGGACGTCATGGTAACGAAGCGGTTATCCTGCGTGAGTTTGGGCTGCGCGCCCGACGCGTTGTTGATCGCGTCCGCAATGGAGGCGGGAGTTTTCCCCAGCAGCGAAGCGCCTGTCTGGGCCAGTTGCACCGCACGGACCGCTCCCCCCATCAAGCCCGCACCGGGCATCCCGCTCAAGCCCGCAACCTGGCTCGCGACCCCGGCAAGCGAGCCGATATCGCTGAACGAGGCACCGTTCGACAGGCCGCTTCCGTTCGATGCAAAACTCATAGACGTTCTCCTGTGTCGTCTGGCGCGTTGCTTGTCGCGCTACGCTTACGCGGTTCGACGCCCAAAGTTCCCCAATCAACCACACCCGGCTTAAGGCAACGAGATCGTCAGATTCGCCGACTTCGGCCCGACCTTCACGATCTCGGAATAGGGCGCAACAGCCTTCAGCGTCGAGTCCTTCAGATACGAGTTCAATCCGACAAACGCAAGCACACCGATCAAGGCAAACACCGACGCGATAACCCACAACGGCACTTCGCTTTTCAACCGGTGCGCGATCTGGTCCGGAAGCGGCCAATGTGGCGCGAACGGCGCGCGTTTGCCCTTCATTTGCGCGATCTCGTCGCCGACCCGGGCGGTCAGATACGCAAGCCTTTCCGGTCCCTCCATCATGTACTTGCCCTGGAAGCCCAGGAGCAGGCACATATGGAACACCTCCAGCGACTGCAGACGTGACGCCCCTTGTGCACGCGCTTCTTCGAGATGCTGAAAAAACTTCTCGCCTGCCAGCTGCTCGCCGAACAACGTCAGCTGCAGCGGCTTGCGTTCCCACTCCGCACGAATCTTGAAACTCGACGCGAGTACGGACTCGTCGACTGCCGCACAAAACGCGAACTTGGCGGCGAACATGTCGTCGGCCGATACATTCAGCTTTTTCGCGCCGCGGTCGAAGTCGCCCAGGAATTCCTGGATGCGCGCAAGAAAGCTCGCCGCATCGCCTGGCTCGCGACCGTTCTTGAGCAGGAACAGCATGAAAAAACCGTCGTAAAGCAGATCGAGCAGCGAACGAATCTGATACGTCGACGCAGTAGCAGGGCCGTTGTTCCGATTGCTTTGTTGCGCAGGGGCATCGCCGAAAAGAGAGGGCGCGTAGCTCATGAAGTCACCGCGATCAAGTCGAGTTTGAGGTCGTCGATACCGGACGGGGCGTAGATCATCGCCGATTGCGCCTGTAGCATGCGGTCATACAGGGCGCCACGCGTTTCAAGGGCGAAGTAGCAGGCGCCGGGCCGCACGGGAATGGCTGGAGGCACCTGGGGCGTGTACGTGAGCCGCACGCCGGGCATGGCCGAGAGCACGAGCTTGTCGACGTCTTCGGGCGCCCCGACCTTGAAGCGCGCAGGCACGGCTTCGACAAGTTCCACCGTGGGCATGCTGGCCGTGACCGAAAGGAAGAAGGTGGTCTTATCGTCGATCTTGCCGGAGTCGATGCGCCCGAGATGGAACGACGGACGCACCTCGTCCAGCGCGATTGCGAAGTAGCGCGTGGAGATCACGGTATCGAGCAGATCGCGCAAGATGCCGTCGAGCTGGTCGAAGGCAGGACCGGGGTCGTCATGGCGATAGACCGGCAGGTCCGCGAGGGCGTAACCCTTCGAGAATGTCATCAACTGACCCGCGAGCCGCAGCAACTCCTGGAACAGACGCTCGGGATGCAATGCCGGATGCTGGTAAAGATGCGTGAGCGCGGCGAAGGCGGCGCTTGCCGTATGCAGCAGCCAGAACGAAGCGACATCGCCGGAGCGGAACTCGATAATGTTCTTCGTCGGCTCGCGATGAAAACCGTAGAGCGCACTGACCTTCGCCTGCAATGCCTCGATGAGTTGGCGCAGGCGCTGATGCAGCAGCGGTGACGCTTCAATAGCGAGGCTCGGCGGCACGAACGATTCGTCGATCTCGAACCCCGAAGTCGCCGTGCGCCGGATCCGGACGAGCGGCACGGACATGTACTGATCGCGCGGCTCGCTGTTCGCCACCAGCTTGACGCTTGCCTTGAGGAAGGTGATGTCGGCCTGCGCGGCGTCGGTGAAGTGATCGCCGACGGGCGCCTGCTCGCTGACATAGCGCGAGACAAAACCGGCGGCCGGATCCTGTACGTAGTTCGCTCCTGCTTCCCGCAGCGGATGCATGGCGAGATAGAAGGTGAACTCGTTGACGCCGTCAGGCAGTGTCTCGAGCGCGATGGCTGCCGGCAGGTCGTTGGCTTGCGGCGCGGAATACAGTTCGCCGTCGGGAAACACCAGCGACAGGTCACTCAGGCGCAGCACATTGCTCGCGAGCGCGTCGCGGTCGAAACGGACCGAACGCACGCCCCAGTTATAAGGCTGGAGAGCTCGGACGGACTCGAACAGACGCGCCTCGTGATAAGCGTCTTGTCGCTGGAAATGCTGCGGCCGCAAAAAGAGGCCTTCTCCCCACAGCACTTTGGCGGAATAACTCATATTCAACCTGTATAGGTGTCGCTGCAGCGATTGCGCATTGCGAAAAATCACGCTCTGCGCACCCGCTTTCGCTCGGGTCTTAAAAGCAACCGCTCATTGAAACCGTTCAAGGAGGTTCTGCCTGGGACATCCGCTTCGAATTGCTCGCGCCAGCGCCACACGCGGCCGGCTCGATAATATTCTTTCCACACTCATGATTAAAGCAGGGTCTAGCCGCAGCTCACCGATGACAGCAGATTCAGTTGCTGCGCCGGTAATCCCTGGTCTGCGGGTATCACCGTTCCGCCGGTCACGGTCATCGCGCAATTATGCAGGCCGATCATTATGCCGGATTTCTCCGACCGGGCAGGGTCGAATGCAAACTTCCACCGCTGTTGCGCCGGATCGCGGAATAAAGCGACGATTCCGAGGGCACCCGCTTCACGCGTGACCTTTTCCTTTACTGTATAACGCTGTCCCGGGATCAGCGTCACTTCTCGCACGCGGATCAAATCTTCGCCTAAAGTCGCTTTTTCGCGACTGGGGTCTGTGAATGTATCAAAGGGGGCTTGCTGGAAAGAAGTCGCGTCTTTCAATGTATAGAGCCGAACTACCAGCGCGAGCGGCCGGTTATCCATGGCGGCATTCAGATTCGGCGCCGCATAAAGCGTCAGCGGCACTTCGCGCGGCGGTTTCTGGGCGTCCGGAATGTCGGGTTTGCCAATGCCGACCGCCTGCAAACCCGCACTGGCAGCGGCGCCGAGGACTGAAACCCCCGCCGCGCATCCCCCCATCAGCAGGGTGGCGGCGAATATAGCGCTGCACCCAAGATATCTCATATTCATGCTTTGCCTTTCGCGCACCACGCTTGGGCTCCCCGATTATGACAAGCAAAGGACGATAATTCGCGAAGCTGTCTTGTCTTCGCTCAACCGTTTGTTTTATAAGTACGTTTTGTTTCGAATAGCGGTCGTTCAGGACCTGCCTTCGGCTTGTTCTGAACCCATTATTTCGTGTAATTCGGAAAAAAATTCCGAATCATCAGATGTTTGCCGTAAAACATAGAGTGTGTTACCGAGTTACTAGGCGGGATCTATAAAAATTTGAGTACTTTACGTAGCGATTGAATTAACAAAATTTGGCCTGTACTATACCTGCGCACTCCGAGCATGGCAAAATCCGATTTTGCTCATGATTAAAAAATTAGCCTTAGTGAAGAAATGATGACAGAGCGGCTGTTTACAAAAATCAGTGGGGTAGTAGTGGCATGCGCCATCATGGCAGGTTGCGCAACTCAACAGGCTAATGTCCCGCCGACCCCTGATGTATTTAACAAGCAGTTGGCGGATGCCGACGCCGTCTCGAAAGCGGGCGATCAAGACAAGGCAATCGGGCTTTATCAGGATCTCGCAAAATCGGATCCGACGCGCGAAGAACCGTGGTCGCGAATCGCGCAAATTCAATTCACGCAACAGCATTACGGCCAGGCAATCGTGGCCGCGCAGGAAGCATTGCAGCGCGATCAAACGGATCGCCAGGCTAAAAGCGTTCTCGCAGTAAGCGGTTTGCGAATTGCCACGCAATCGCTCGGCGAATTGCGCCAGGATTCGGCGCTGGCCGGCGACGCGAAATCCGATGCCCAGGCGCTCGCGAAACAATTGCGCGACACGCTGGGCGAAGACGCTTTGTTCCCGCCCGAGCAGCAGGTGCAGAAGCCGGTTGTGAAGAAGCGGCGAGTCGTTGTGCGCAAGAAACCTGTAACGGCTGGCGCCGCGACGGATGCCAAGGTGGACACGGATGCCAAACCTGACGCAGCACCCGCGTCTGTCGCTCCGGCGCCAGCCGCGGCTCCGGCTCCGCAGAAAGCTGCCAAGGGCGGCGGTGCGTCCGACCCGTTCAGCGCGCTGCGTTGAGCCCATATTGAGCACATAAGCAGATCGAATACCCGTTCACGCCGGAACCACCGAGACCAGCCATGGCCAAGAAAGAAAGTATCCAGAAGCGCCTGCAAAAGATTCGACCGCCGCGCGTCCAGTTGACCTACGAGGTCGAGCGCGGCGACGCAATCGAAATCAAGGAACTTCCTTTCGTGGTTGGCGTGATGGGCGACCTCGCGGGACAGTCGGAAGTCGAGCAGCCCAGGTTGCGCGACAGGAAATTCGTCAACATCGATCGCGACAACTTCGACGACGTGATGAAGGGAATCGAGCCGCGTGCCGCGTTCCAGGTGGAGAACCGCTTGAGCGAAGCGGGCGGCAAGTTCGGCGTTGACCTGCGCTTCAATTCGATTGCGGACTTCGATCCGGACGCGATCGTGCAGCAGGTGGAGCCGCTTCGACGCTTGCTCGAAGCGCGGTCCAAGCTTGCCGATCTGCGCAACAAGCTCGCCGGCAACGACAAGCTCGAGGACCTGCTGAGCGAAGTGCTGCACAACACGCAGCAACTGCAATCGCTCGCGCATGACGCGGGCGGAGCAACCACGCCGGAGCACAACCGGCCGCACGACGACCAGCAGCGCGACTAACCAGCGGGGTGTGAAATGAATCAGCAAACGGCTGCGGCACAGGTCGGCACGCAACAATCCGAAGCGGCTCCGTCGCTGCTCGACGAGATCGTCGAGAAGAGCAAGGTCGCGAAGTCTCACTCCGAACACGCGCGCGCCAAGGACCTGATCGGCGAGCTGGTGAATCAGGTGCTCGGCGGCACGGTGGTCGTATCGAACAACTTGTCGGCCACTATCGATGCGCGTGTCGCCGAACTCGACCAGTTGATTTCCGCGCAACTGAGCGCCGTGATGCATGCGCCGGAATTCCAGCGCCTGGAGAGCACATGGCGCGGCCTCGACTACCTGTGCAAAGAAAGCAACACCGGCACGACGGTCAAGATCAAGGCGCTGCATGCGCCCAAGCGCGACATCGTGCGCGACTTCAAGACGGCCATCGAGTTCGATCAGAGCGCACTCTTCAAGAAAGTCTACGAAGAAGAATTCGGCACCTTCGGCGGCGCGCCCTTCGGTGCGTTGATCGGTGACTTCGAAGTGACGCGGCAGCCGGAAGACATGTACTTCATCGAACAGATGTCGCACGTCGCCGCTGCCGCGCACGCGCCGTTCATCGCCTCGGCGTCGCCGGAACTCATCGGCCTCGAAAGCTTTGCCGACCTTGGCCGGCCGCGCGATCTCGGCAAGGTGTTCGATACCGTCGAGTACGCGAAGTGGAAGTCGTTCCGCGATTCGGAAGACTCGCGCTACGTTGGCCTCACGCTGCCGCGTTTTCTCGGTCGCCTGCCGTTCAATCCTAAAGATGGCCAGACCGCCGAGTCCTTCAATTTCGTTGAAGACGTGGACGGCACGGACCACGCCAAGTACCTGTGGTGTAACGCTGCATGGGCGTTTGCTGCGCGCCTGACCGCCGCGTTCGACGACTTCGGCTGGTGCGCGGCCATTCGCGGCGTAGAGGGCGGCGGTCTGGTGGAAGACTTGCCGACGCACACCTTCAAGACGGATGACGGTGAAGTGGCGCTCAAGTGCCCGACTGAAATCGCGGTGACGGACCGTCGCGAGAAAGAACTGAGCGACCTCGGTTTCATTCCGCTGGTTCACTGCAAGAACTCCGACTACGCTGCCTTCTTCGCTGCGCAATCGGTACAGAAGCCCAAGAAATACAACACCGACAGCGCGAACGCCAACTCGGTCCTGTCCGCTCAGTTGCAGTACATCTTCTCGGTATCGCGCGTGGCGCATTACCTGAAGGCCATGATGCGCGACAAGATTGGCAGTTTCGCCTCGGCTCAGAACGTCGAAGTGTTCCTGAATCGCTGGATCTCGCAGTATGTGCTGCTTGACGACAACGCGACCCAGGAACAGAAGGCGCAGTTCCCGCTGCGCGAGGCATCCATACAAGTGGCAGAGATTCCCGGGAAGCCGGGTTCGTACCGGTCCGTGGCGTTCCTGCGTCCGCATTTTCAACTGGACGAACTATCGATTTCGCTGCGGCTTGTCGCAGATCTACCGAAGCCCGCTTCTTCCTGAACGGCATGACTGCGTGTGGCCTGGACGCCGTCCGGGCCGGCTATAAAACCACTCTATGGGGAGTCGAGGTATGAAGGACATCTACTTGAAGTTTGGCAATCCCGCGATCAAAGGCGAATCGCAGGACAAGGACCACGCGAACTGGGTCGAGATCGATTCGTGGAGCCACGCTATCACCCAGCCGCGCTCGGCGACGGCGTCCACTGCCGGCGGTCACACGTCCGAGCGTTGCGAGCATGGCGACATGGTGTTCACGAAGGACATCGACGTCGTCAGCCCGCTCATGTACCAGCACGCTTCCGGCGGCACGACATTCGACGAAGTCACCATCGACTTCATGCGCTCGGATGGCGAGGGCAATCGCATCAAGTACCTTGAAGTGAAGCTCAAGTACGTGATCATCTCCAGCATCAATCCGAGTATCAACGCGCCCGCCACGGCGGCCACGACGGGTTCCTCCACGACTGCCAGCCTGCCGTCCGAGCAGTTCTCGCTGAAGTATGCAGCTGTGCAGTGGAAGTACACGCAACAGAAGATCGGCGGCAACCAGAGCGGTAATGCGCAAGGTGCCTGGAGTCTGACCAAGAACGACAAGACCTACGCGGTCTGATCCTCGGGTTCCGAGGAGTTCCAGGGAGTTCCGGCGCATCCTGGCCGATGTTGCGACGCCTGGGGCCGGTACGCATCCGCGTCCGGCGCCGGCGTCGCTTTCGTACGCCAAGTTTCGTACGCAAGAAAAGCGGGGCTTCATGAAACGTTTTGAGCCGAGCTTTCTCGACAAACTGTTCGACGACGATCCGTACGAACCGGCTTCGGCCGCGCTGCGTCAATTGTCGCTTGAAGAACTGAAGAGCACGGTGGCCCGCGATGTCGAATCGCTCCTGAACACGCGCATCGCTTTCACGCAGGCCCATCTGGCTGCGTTGCCGGAATGTCAGTTCTCCATCCTGACCTATGGGCTTAACGACTTTGCCGGAATGAGCCTCGCAAGCCACTACGACCGCGTGTTCATTTGCCAGTCGATCCAGCAGGCTATTGCACGGCACGAGCCGCGTTTGCAGCAGGTATCGGTGAAGCTGGAACTGAACGAGCAGTCCACCAGCGCGCTCAACTTCGCGATCCGCGCCGTGTTGATCGTGCATCCGGCCGAAGAGCCGGTCAGCTTCGACGCCATGTTGCTGCCGTCCACGCTGCAATACTCCGTGACGCGTTCGCGGGCGAAGCTTTGAAGCGCGCCCGGAGCAGCGACCTTTAATGTGTCGTCTGGTTTTGATGTAAGGCAGCATCCGTGCAAGACGCGGAGACGGGGATTTGAGCAATGGAAGAACTGCTGCCGTATTACGAGCGCGAGCTGTCGTTCCTGAGGCGTTATTCGCGCGACTTTGCGCTTCGGTATCCGAAGATCGCAGCGCGTCTCGCCATGTCGGGCGAGCACGCGGAAGACCCGCACGTCGAGCGCATGATCCAGTCGTTCGCGTTGCTTGGGGCACGCATCAACAAGAAGCTCGACGACGATTACCCCGAGTTTACGGAAGCGCTGCTGGAAGTACTTTATCCGCACTACTTGCGGCCGTTTCCCTCGTGTTCGATCGCGCAGTTCGACCCGGGGCAGACGCTCGGCCAGCTCACCGGGACTGCCACGATCGAACGCGGGACCGAGTTGAAGTCCCGGCCGATTCGCGGCGTGCAGTGCCGCTTTCGCAACGCCTACGACGTCGTGCTGGCGCCGCTTGGTATTGTCGAGGCGAAGTACACACCGGTTGCATCGGCACCGAGCGCGACGGTCCTGCCTCGGGATGCCGCAGCACTGATCTCCGTCACGTTCGAATCGACCGCAGCGCAGCTCGACCTGGCTACGCTCGCGTTGGACCAGGTTCGTGTGCATCTGCACGGCGAACAGTCGTTCGTTGCGGCGCTGGCTGACTGCCTTCTCGTCAACACCACGGCGAGCTACGTTGAAGTAGATGGCAGCGGCAAGTGGAAAAAGCTTCAGGATTCCGCCGTCGAGCAATCGGGTTTCAGCGAGCGCGATGCGCTCATCGATTACCCGGAGAAGTCGCATCCGGCGTATCGCTTGCTGACCGAGTATTTCGCGTTCCCCGAGAAATTCAATTTCATCGATTTCGATTTCGCCGCGATGACGCGAGCAGGCGGCCGATGCAGCCGCATTACGCTGCATCTGGTGCTGAAGGAAATACGCAGCGACTCGCAAACCGCGCGGATGCTCGACGGTTTGTCGAAGGACCATTTGAGGCTGTTTTGCTCGCCGATCGTGAATCTCTTCAAGCAGCATGGGGATCCTATCCGTGTGACGCATCAGGCGGTGGCGTATCCGGTCATTTGTGACGGGCGCCGCGCATCCGCGTACGAGGTGTGCTCGATCGACTCGGTGCATCTCGTGCGTGAGCAGGCCGACGGCGAATCCGTAATCGAATTCCGGCCGTTCTATTCGCTGCATCATGGCGAAAGCGGGCAGGCGGGTCATTACTGGCTCGCTCGCCGCGACGACTCGGTTGCAAAAACGAGCCCGGGCTACGAAACGGAAATCTCCATTGTCGACATCGACTTTGAGCCGCTGCAGCCGCAGACGGACACGCTGAGTCTCGAGCTTACTTGCACCAATCGCGACCTGCCGTCGCAACTTGCCTTCGGGCTCGACGGCGGCGACTTGTTTCTGGAGGGCGACTCGCTCGTGAGCGGTGTGCGCATGCTGCGGCGGGCGACGCCGAGCGTGCGTTTTGAACGGGGCCGTGCCGCGCACTGGCGGCTGATTTCGCATCTCGCGCTCAATCACGTATCGCTCGCTCAAAGCGGCGTCTCGGCGCTCAAGGAACTGCTGCGCATTTATGACCTGCGGCGCACGGCCGTCTCGGCGCGGCATATTGAGGGCATCACCGCCATCGAACAGCGGCCGGCCATCCAGTGGCTTCCTGGCAAGCCGTTCGCCACCTTTGTGCGCGGCATCGAAATACGCCTCACGATCGACGAGCAGCATTTCGTCGGCACGAGCCTCGGCTCCTTCGTGCGTGTGATCGACACGTTCTTTGGGCTATATGTGCACCTGAACAGCTTTGTGCAACTGGTCGTCGTCTCGAAGCGGACCGGCGAGGAGATCCTGCGATGCAAACCCCGCAGCGGCGAATCGATCCTGCTGTAGTCGAGCGACTGCTCGACGAGCCGCATCGCTTTGAATTTTTTCAGGCGGTGCGCCTGCTCGAAATAGCGTTCGCGCGAGAGGCGGCCGATGACGGTCGCGCCCGCGGCGATGTCGTCGCCAGGCATGTCTCATTTCGCAACAGCTTGTCACTGTCGTTTCCCCCCAGTGAGATCCAGGCCGCGACATCGTTCGATCACGACAACACGGCGTTGAAGAGCAAGCTGGCCCGCACGCAAGCGTTGGCAAACGGGGGCTTGAGCCGGGTTGAAATCACGCCGGCCTTCTTTGGCTTGCTAGGCGTGCAGGGTGCGTTGCCGCTTGCTTATACGGAGCAGATTGCCGGCCGCGAGCAAGCGCATAAGGACTACGCGGCGCGCGAGTTTTTCGACATGTTCTCGAACCGCGCAACGGCGTTGTTTTATGCAGCATGGAAGAAGTACCGGCTGCCGCTTCACTACGAGATCGACCGGGACCAGCGCTACTTGCCGCTGCTGCTTTCGCTGGCGGGCGTCTCGCACGAAGAGACGCGTGCCGAGCTGCAGGGCGGACCGGGTGCGCTTTTCGACGAAGCCATTGCAGGTTATGCGCTTGCGGCGCGGCATCGGCCGGTGTCGGCTGCTTATCTGCAGCGCACCTTGTCTGATTACTTTGGCGTACCCATTCGCGTGGAGCAATTCATCGGCCGCTGGTATGACGTGCCGCGCGAACAGTTGAGCGTGCTTGGCGGCGTCAATGCAACGCTGGGCGCTACGGCGCTGGCCGGCCGGCGTGTATGGCAGCGTGACATGCGCGCGCGGCTGGTCGTCGGGCCGCTGTCGAAAAAGGACTATGAGGCGTTCTTGCCAGGCGCCGGGAATGCGCTTGCGCTGGAACGCATGTTGACACTGCTGGCCGGCGTAACGCTCGAATACGAGGTGTCCCTTGTGCTGCGTCGCGAGGAGGTCGGGCCGAGTCATCTGGGTCTCGGCGCGCGTCTCGGCTGGGATGCATTTCTCTGTACGAAGCGGGCGCGGCGAGATCGTGCCGACGCATGTTACGAACTTCACGTCGTCTCCTGACGCATCAAGAACCACGCAACGACATTACTGGACGTCCCTCATGAGCACGCCGCTAAAAACCCTGATCGCCAAGCTGAACCCGACCTGCCGTCAGGCAACCGAGCGCGCCGCGAGTGCCTGCCTTTCGCGCGGCCACTATGAAGTCGAGCTGGAACACCTGTTCCTTGCTTTGCTCGAGGAGCCGGCAAGCGACGTGTTGCTCGTCCTGCGTGCAAGCAACATCGATCAGGCGGCTGTCCGGCGCGACCTCGAGCGGGAACTGTCACGGCTGCAAACCGGCAACACGCGCACGCCCGTTTTTTCCGTTCACCTGATCGCGCTCTTCGAACAGGCATGGTTGATTGCATCGCTTGATTCGCAGATCGGACGGATCCGCTCAGGCCATTTGCTGCTTGCGCTGACCAATGCACCGGATCTCGCGCAGTTCGCGCAACGCATGTCGCCGTTGTTTGCATCGGTTCGGGTTGATCGGCTTAAACACGAATTCGATCAGCTAACCGAAGGATCGATCGAGGCGCAGGCACCCACGCCCGCTGAAGAGTCAGCGTCCTTGCCGCAGACGGGACCCTCCAAGACACCGGCGCTTGACACTTATACGAGCGATCTCACGGCGCGTGCTCGCGAAGGCAGGATCGATCCGGTGATTGGCCGTGAAGCGGAGATTCGCCAGGCCATCGACATCCTGATGCGGCGCCGCCAGAACAATCCGATCATGACCGGCGAGGCGGGTGTCGGCAAGACCGCCGTGGTCGAGGGACTCGCGTTGCGCATTGCCGCCGGCGACGTGCCGACGCCGCTACGTGACGTCGCCCTGCATGTGCTCGACATGGGTTTGCTTCAAGCTGGCGCGAGCGTGAAGGGCGAGTTCGAGAATCGCCTGAAGCAGGTGATCGACGAAGTGAAGAAGAGTCCGCATCCGATCATCTTGTTTATCGATGAAGCGCATACGATCATCGGTGCGGGCGGGCAGGCTGGACAGAACGATGCGGCCAATCTGCTGAAACCCGCGCTGGCACGCGGCGAGCTGCGCACCATCGCCGCGACGACCTGGAGCGAGTACAAGAAGTACTTCGAAAAGGACGCTGCGCTCGCGCGACGCTTTCAAGTGGTCAAGGTGGAGGAGCCGAGCGAGCCGCTTGCTGCCGCGATGCTGCGTGGCATGAGCGCGCTGATGGAGAAGCACTTCAACGTGCGCATTCTCGACGACGCCATCACGGAAGCCGTGCGCCTGTCGCACCGGTACATCAGCGGCCGGCAGTTGCCCGACAAGGCCATCGGCGTGCTGGACACGGCGTGTGCGAAAGTCGCGCTCGCACAGAGTTCGACGCCGGCCGTGATCGACGATACAAAGAAGCGCATCGAGCGAACCGATGTCGAGCTTGCCGCGCTCGAACGCGAAGCGGCAAGCGGCGCCGCGCATGGCGAGCGCATTGCGGTTTTGTGTGAAGCGCGTGCACAGGATGTCGAGTTGCTTGCCCGCGACGAAGCTCGGTTTCAGCAAGAGCGTTTGCTGGTCAACGAGATCGAAGAGTTGCGCCGTCAGATTGATTCGGCCCGCGACGGGCACACGCCGGTCGACCTCCAGACAATTCGCACAACGCTCGATGAGCGGGTGAACGAACTGCGTACGCTGCAGAGCGCGCAGCCGATCGTACCGCTTCAGGTGGATGGCCATGTTGTAGCGGAGATCGTTGCATCGTGGACTGGCATCCCGCTCGGACGCATGGTGAAAAACGAACTGCAGACCGTACTTAACCTGAAGGCGCTTCTTGCCGCACGGGTCATCGGTCAGGATCATGCGCTCGAGGCCATTGCCCAGCGCGTGCGTACTGCCAGTGCGAATCTCGAGGACCCGAACAAACCACGGGGCGTGTTCATGTTCGTCGGGCCGTCAGGTGTCGGCAAGACTGAAACCGCGCTCGCACTAGCCGATGTGCTCTACGGCGGCGAGCGCAAGCTCGTCACTGTCAACATGAGCGAATATCAGGAAGCGCATAGCGTATCGGGGCTCAAAGGTTCGCCGCCCGGATATGTCGGGTATGGCGAGGGCGGTGTGCTGACCGAAGCCGTGCGGCGCAATCCCTATTCGGTGGTGTTGCTGGATGAGGTGGAGAAGGCGCACCCCGACGTGCTGGAAATGTTCTTCCAGGTCTTCGACAAAGGCACGATGGACGACGCCGAAGGTCGCGAGATCGACTTTAGAAATACGTTGATCATCCTGACATCGAACGTCGGGTCTGCCGCGGTGATGACGGCTTGCCTCAACAAGCCCGACGACGAACTGCCGAGCGCCGACGCGCTGGCCGAGATGTTACGGCCTCAGCTATACAAGGTATTCAAGCCGGCTTTCCTTGGGCGCATGAAGGTCGTTCCGTACTATCCGATCCCTGACGACGTGCTGGCCGAGATCATCGAACTGAAGCTTGGGCGCATTGCGCGGCGGATCGAGGCTAACCACAAGGCTGTGTTCGAATGGGATGAAAGTCTCGTGGACGCGGTGCTCGCGCGGTGTACGGAGGTCGATTCGGGCGCGCGCAACGTCGATCACATTCTCAGCGGGACCTTGCTGCCGGAGATTGCCGGGCATGTGCTCGAACGCATGGCGAGCGGAGCGGCGATCAAGCGCATTGGTGCGGGCGCCGATGAGGGCGGCGGGTTCAGCTATGCGATCGAGTGAGGGTTCGAGCATGACCTACGCTCGTACCCCTGAAACAACCAAGATAGTTGCAGTACTAAACGTTTGAATTGAGTCATGTCAACGACCTCCGTCTTACTCGACCCTGTTTCCGCGTCGTCGCCTTGCGGCGATGACTTGCTGTTTTCTTCGGACTTCGACGCCGTTCAGCAAGCGCGCCGCTTTGACGATCCTTCGCTCGACCAGGGTGAGTGGGTCACCGAGATCAAGGAAGCCGACTGGCCCTTCGTGATTGAACGCAGCACTGTGTTGCTGAAAACGCAGACGAAGGATTTGCGTCTCGCGGTCTGGTTGACTGAAGCTCTTGCCATGCGCAACGGCTTGCCGGGACTCACCGACGGTTTCACCCTGCTCAAGGGGTTGTGCGAGCGCTTTTGGGACCACGTTCATCCGCTGCCTGAGGGGGATGATGCTGAATACCGCCTTGGCAACGTAGCGTGGCTTGTTGGCCGCAGTGCTGAGTTGTTGCGTGGCGTGGCGTTGACGGATGCTGGCGGAGAACGTTATAGCGCGCTTGACTGGGAGGTGGCCACGCATGCCGCGCAAGCGGTGAAGCGCGACCCTGAACATGCCGACGACATCATGCGCGGCAAGCCATCGGTCGAGGCTATCGAGGCGTCGCGACGAGCCACGCCTACGTCCTTTTATGCAGCGCTGCTTGGGCAACTGGCAGCTTTCGAAGTGGCGATGCTCGCGTTGGAGAAGGAACTCGATCACCGCGCGGGGGAGAGTGCGCCGAGCTTCCGGCGGGCCAGGGATGCGTACGAGACGGTGTACCGTCTGGCCGAGCGTTTCGCTCGTGAAAGTGGTGTCGGTGCTGCTGCCGAAGCACCGAAGCTGGTTGTTCGGGAAGCGCCGTTGCGCGTTGAGCCGTCATTTGAGCCGCAACCTGTTGCGCCTGGTCGTGAGGAGCCTGTGTTTATGTCGATGCCGATAACAGCAAGTGCGAGCGGTGCCCAGGCGCGGGCTCAAGCGGTGGCGCAATTGCGCGAGGTGGCCGCGTTTTTCCGGCGTACGGAACCTCACAGTCCGGTGGCGTATCTCGCCGATAAGGCCGCCGAGTGGGCCGATATGCCATTGCACGAATGGCTGACCACCGTGGTGAAGGACGATGCGTCGCTCGCGCATATTCGCGAGTTGCTGGGGGTGAAGGGTTTGCCGGAATAATCGTTTCGTTCGCGCCGGCAGAACCCTCTGGGTTCATCGGTACGAATGAAAACTCACTGAGCCCCTCATTGAGCCCCTTCACTGTCCCGCGCGAAACTCGATCCGTCTATTGCGCGCCCGGCCTTCATTCGTATCGTTCGATGCAATCGGCTGATCCGGTCCGACACCCGTCGTATTCAGCGTCTGCGGACTGATTCCTTTCGCGACCAGATACCCCTTCACCGCGTCCGCCCGTGCCTGGCTCAGCGCAACGTTCGAACTACGGTTGCCCGCGTTGTCGGTATGCCCAATGACTTCGACTGTGCGCGTTGTCATCTTCACCAGCACGGCTGCCATCTGATCGAGAATAGCCCGTCCTTGCGGCGTCAAAGTCGCGCTGCCAGTTTCAAATTCAATCGTGCGATTAGCCAACGTCCGGTCGAGTAATCCCTGTTCCGACGCCGTGACACGAAGGCCATTCTTGATCGTGTAGGTAGGGTTCAGTGAGTTGGCCATATCGCTTGCAATCTGCTGGCGTTGCGCCTCATTACGTACTTCGCCCTTCACATCGATCGCCGTACCGTCGATCCTCAACTGCCCCTTGCTGATCTGCTTCAACTGCGGGTTGATCAGCTTCTGCACATTGGCGCCCCAGTTCGGCGGCGTCGCTACATCGCCGATCTCGATCTGATCAACCACATTGCTCGCGCCATACGTATCGCGCAAACGCGCAAGCACGGCTGCCTTGGTCGCTTCGTCCGGAACGGTGCCGCCGGCCACGACCTGTCCCGGCACCGTGTTGGCCGTCGCAGGCGCCGAGACGATCGCACCCGTTGCATTGGGATTCTGCAAGGCCGGCGAAGCCGGAGCCGGCACTGAAGTCGCGGGTAACGCCGTGGTCTTCACCGGGTCGCCCGCGACCGGATTGACGGTCTGCGCATGCACGCTTAGCGCGCTGAACAGCAAGCACAGGGCTACGATCGAACGCATGCGCTCAAGCTCCGATGAAAACCTCGCGGAACGTGTCGATCGCGACACGCAGCGAGAGTTGCGGTTGATCGAGATAACTAACGAGCTTGCTGATGCCATGATCGTTTTGTGCATGTGCGTCGATCCACTCTGGATCGTCGATATCGATGTTGTGAGCCGCATAGACCTGTGGATCGACAATGCTGTGCAAGGTTTTCGCCGAGGCGCCGTTGAAGCCGACCACCAGCCGCTCGCGCGAAGCAATCGTGCCGATGAAGATCGCCAGTTCGAAATCAGCCTGCGAGACGAAGGGCGCGATCAGTTCGAGCCAGAGCGCCGCAACCAGGCTCCGGTAGAACGGATCGTTCGGCAGCGGCAGCGTGAGGCCGCGTTCGAGATGCGACGAGCCGCTTGCCATCACCGGCTTGAGCAGCGACCCGAGCGCAAGCATCGCGCCGCGCAGGCGTACCGGATGACCGTTTGCAAGCAGCATCTGCTCGAGGCCCGCGAGCGTCTGATGCTCGACGAAATCGGCGAAGGTGCCGTCGTGCGGATTGCGCTGCGAATCGATATCGACGGCAATCTGCGTTTCCGCCAGCGCTTGCAATGCGCCGGGCGGCTCGACGTCGCCGAGCAGCGGCTGCATCTGCGTCGCGATACGCGACCACAGGCGCGCGAAGGCGAGCGGGCTGCGCGGCAGGAAGCTCAGCGGCCGGTCGACTTCAAGCGCCGCCGCCGCGAGAAACGGAAAGCGGCGTTGCGACTGGTCGTGGCTCGTCACCATGTGGCCGGCAATGGCAAGCTTGCTCTGCGAGCCGAGAAAGGCGAAGTGAACCGGCTTGGCTTCGTCGTAGACGATCTTCCAGCGCGGATCTTCCGCGAGCAGTTCCATGCCTTGTGCCACATAGCGGTCGAGCGTGTTCAGCAATTGCGGATTGTTCGCACTCTTCACGAAGTCACCGCGCGATGGAATCTTGCCGAAGTACGCGACCTGCGCCTGTACGGTCTGCGTCATTGCGTGTCTCCAATAGCCGATGCCGCGGCAGCAGTTTGTCTGGATCCGGCCGGTGCCACGGGCACCGCCTTCATGCCCGCCGCGGCTGCAACGTCGGCTACCGATGAAGGCAGTTGCAAGCCGCGAAGGCTCTGTCGCTGAGGCTGATCTCCACTGCTGCCGCCACCGGCGCCGGCCGCCTGCGCCGAGCTGATGATCCGCATGCTCACCGAGATCGACACGCTGCCCTGCGTCCAGGTGAGATCGAAGGTGCCGTCAGGACGGCGCTTGCGTTGCGCCGCGTTGATCAGTTTCTCGAGACCGTAGCGGCCCGGCTCGTTGACCAGCTCGACCGTGCGGCCATCGAACGTGGTTGCGCTCAGATGCGCGCCGGGCGTTCCCTGCGGATTCGGCCACACGAAGTTGGTCCACTGCGGCGGCGTGTTGCGATAGCGCAGTTGCTGGCCGTCGATCTCGAAGGTGAATTCGGTCGTGCCGGAGCTCGGCTGAGGCAGGATCTGGAACACTGTCTGCGGTTCCGCCGAGCCGGCGCCACCGGCAGCGCCGGTCGATGCACCGCCGCCAAGCGGCGCGACCCAGCCCGCAAAACCGTTAGTGAATGCAGGCGTCAGCGCGAGGCCCATGTCACCCCAGGTCCGCGCGCTCAGCGCATCGCCGCGACGTACCGCGAGCGGTCCGAGGGTCGTCCCCACGAACTTCGCGATCGAGCCGTCCGGCCCGAACACCTGCGCAATCTCGCCGGCCCCTGCCTCCACCTTGCCGTTAGCCGAGAACGGATACTTGCCGGCGAGCGACGACTGGAATGTTTGATAAACCTGCGCGTTCCACACCTTGTTCACCTCGACGGAAGCCGGTTGGATGATCACTGCATAAGCCTGCATCAGCGGGCGCACGAGCAGGGGGCGCAAGCCTCTGCGCTGCGACTCGGTGAGGCCGTTGAGCATCTGCTCATCCACCAGTTTCAGCGAGTCTGCGAGTTCCGAGCCGCTGCCATCGAGTGTCTGCTGCATCAACTGGCGAGCACCCGGTCCCGGATCGCCCTGGTTCTTGAGGACGTTGAAGCGGGTTCGAACCTTGGAGAGCGAGTCCATGTAGTTCTGTAGCAGCGAGCCGCTGTCATGCTTCACGACAATGCGCGCGAGCCCGGAGAACTCCTGCCCGACCGGACCCATCGGCAGTTGCACGGGGCGGCCGTTGAGGTCGATGTTCGCGTTGATCGCACCGTTGGACGAGCGCGAGAAAAGGTTCGTGATCCAGCTCTTCGCACGTTCCATTGCGCTGGCCTTCGCGCGGTCGACTTGTACCGAGGCAAGCGACGGGTTGTCCCACGAAGTCTGTTCGTACGCGGTTTCAAGCACCTTGCGGATGGGCGAATCTTGCGGATCGCCGAGCCGGTTCATCGAATCGACCGCTTGCCCGAAGCTGCCGAAACTTTGCACCACGACACCCTGCATGAAGCGGGTCCACTGGGCCGCATACTCGGTCTTGTACATCGCGACGAGCGCCTTCTGGATTTGCTCGGGGCTGCCCTCGAGCGTCAGGTCGTCGTGTGCGGACACGTTGAGCACCCAGTCCTTCGCTTGCAGTTCCTTGGTCGCGGCATCACGGATCGCGGGCTGCACGTAGTCACTCCATGCTTCTCGCGTGAAGGTGCCGGGAATGGCGTAGCTGCCGGCGACCAGGCCGTTGTTGTCCTCGCCCACGATGCGCGCGACGGTCATGGGCGCGAAACGGGTGGAGGCACGGGCCTTGATTTCCTCATAGACACGTTCGCGAGCCGGCAAGCCGCGCACTACATGACGAAGGTTTTCGCGCGTCTGGTCGACGAGCGCCAGATTCGAATCGATCATCGGCCAGTCGTTGTCATTGACGCGCGACAGGTAGAACGTGAGCATGCGTTCGGCGCTGCGGATCATCTCGTCGCGCGGCATGTTGCCGCGATTCTGCTCCAGCCAGCCGCGCCAGAAACGGGCGACCTGATCCGTCAAATGAGCGGTCTCCGCATGCCGCTTGTCGCTCAGCATCAGGTAGGTCTTGAGCGCGTTGTAGGCGTCTTCCACGTTGGACGGCGAGGCGTCGTTATAGAGGCCGCCATTGTTGTTCGCCGCGGCCATCGCGTTGCGCGCATTCGCCGTCGATACCGCCATCGCACCGGATTCGGGCGGACGGGTCATGGGCGAAAGTTGCTCAGGATGCGCGTTGACGTCCTTCATGAACGAAGCAAGGTTCGCCGATACCGGCGCGAGCAGCAGTTGCTTCACCCCGAAGTAATACTCGGTGAGCAGATGCTGTTCGAGACGATCGCCCTGATACAGCCCGAGCGACACCGAGAGCGGCCGTTCACGCCGGAACTGGTCGAGCTGCTCGATGCGGTCTTCGAGGATGTCCATGGCTTCGAGCCGCGACTGCAGGTCGTTGCGGTTCTGCTGCAGCTTCACCACCTTGTCGAGATCGGCCGCGACATGCGATGCAAGCTGCTGGTTGCCAATGGTCGACCAGGTCCAGCCGCCAAGCAACAGTGCAAGGACGGCGACGAAACCGAAGAACGCGGTGTAGCGCGTGCGTGTCTTGATCGGACTCGCAAACTGGCGCACGGTCTCGCGATCCGCAAAGATGACCTTGGAGAACAGGTCGCGCAGGAAGAAGCCGTTCTTCGAAAACGCGCTTTGCGCTTTGGGCAATCCCTCGCCTTCCAGTCCGAAACGATGCGCAATGCGTTGTGTCGCCGCGCTGTTGGTCACGCCTTCCTGCAGTGCGCTGGTGAAATAGAAACCGCGGAAAATGGGTTTGTGCTGGAACGGATTGTTTTCGAACAGCGTCGCGAGAAAGGTGCGCAAGGTCGGCTTGATCGCCGAGAATTCGAGCGGAAAACTCAGTTGCCCCGGCGACAACTTGAGGCCGCGGTTCATCGATATCTGCGCGATACTGATTTCTTTCAGGCCTTCATGCAGTTCGTCGAAGCGTGTGTCGAAGAGGCCGACGACGTCGCGCTTTTCATCCGGCTCGTAGGGCAGGGTCGCGCCCCAGACGCGGTCGTATTCCTGTTTCTCGTTGCCGCTGAAGAATTCGGTGAAGCCGGTGATCAGGTCGGCCTTGGTGAACATCACGTAGACCGGTGCGAACACTTCCAGCTTCTCGGTCAGTTCCTGCACGCGCTGGCGCAGATTCTTGGCCAGGTTGATTGCAAACTCGGGACGATTGTTGGTGAGCTCGGCAATGCTCGCCGTAACAATGATGCCGTTGATCGGCGCCTTCGGCCGATAGCGCTTGAGCAGGCCGAGAAAACCGAGCCATTCGCTGCGGTCCTCTTCGTGAATGGAGTAGCGCCCGGCGGTATCGAGCAGGATGCCTTCAGTCGTGAAAAACCAGTCGCAGTTGCGCGTGCCGCCAATGCCGTGGACCACGGCATCGTTCTTGTCCGCGAAAGGGAATTGCAGGCCGGAGTTCAACACCGCGCTGCTTTTGCCCGCAGCCGGGTTGCCGATCACGATGTACCAGGGCAGCTCGTAGAGCGCAGCGCCGCCCGAGGCCTGGCCGATTTTCGATGTCTTGATGGTTTTGACCGCAGCCGACAAACGTGCGCGCAGCGTTTCCAGTTCGGCTTGCTTGCCCGGTTCCGCCGATGCATGCCCGCGGCCCGTTTCCGCCTGCTGTTCGAGCATGTCGCCCAGTTTCGCGTTGGCACGCCGCGTCTTGTGACGCTTCCACGCCCACGAGAGCAGCCACAACAGCGCCGCGACGCCGAAGACCATGGCGGGCCAGATCCAGTCGATCTGGAACAGGTCGGCAACGACGAAGAGGAATGCGGCCAGCGTGATGGCGCCGACGATGGTCAGCGTGCGCGATCGGGTCAACACGTTCAGGAAACGTCGCATAGTGCAGTCAGGTCTTTGAAGTTTTCATGGCAACCGCGCGAATGGCGGCGACGCAACGGCGAGCGCTGGAACAGGGTGTCCAGTGAAGCGTTCAATGCGCCTGCCCGATCTTGAAGCCAGGCTTGTGGTACTCGACATGGCCGAGATCCATCAATTTCCAGCGGCCGCCCCAGGTCAGCCCGACCGATTCGGCAGTCTCGCCATACAACTGATAACCCCGCATTGCCCAGGGATCCTTTTCGGAAATTACAATCTTCCCGTTTTGCAAGAAAGCGTTATCTGCGGCAAGGCCATATTGGTGATAGCTCTGAAACGCCCCGGCGTTGGTTATATTGTTCCCCATTTGCGCCAATCGATTCTGGCGTTCCGGGCTTCGGTATCCTTCCAATAGCGCCATTTCGTATCCATGTTGTTCGCGCATGATTTTGTACACGAGCAACAAACGCGTCCGAAAATCGGGATCCAGCAAATTCCAGTCGCGGCTTGCGTCCTTCAAGGCGGGCCGGACCTGCTCGACTTCGCGTGTTGCAAACACATCCGGTGGTAAAGGCGGCGGCGGAACAAGTTGCTCGCCGTTAAGAAGCGTTGCTATTTTCTCGTCGGGAACGCGCAGGTCTTCGTCATACTGGAACAATTGGCGCTGTTGCAATACCTTTCGCAATATGAGTGCGACTAATGGCGGCGCGACAAGAATACCCGCGGTGGACAAAATCAGCAAGCGCTTGCCGACAACAACACGATGCGCATCGATTACCGAGCTGCGGGAAATTTTGACCGAATAAGCCAGTCGATCTTTAGCAAAGGCCCGCCTGGCGGACGCCCGGATTCGCAGGTTGTCAAACCATTGAAATAAAACTCTGAATGCCGCCGACCGCAGTCCTGGCAAGAACACCAGTGCGGCTATTGCGACAACAATGAGGAAATACGCGAAAATTGCGACTGCGATCACGGTCTGCCCCGGAATTTCTGGCCGTTGTATTTTGTAATGCTTGCTTTTAGAATCAGGCGTCCATTGAACCACTGGAAGCCGCTTCCGGCGTATTATCCGGGAAAATTTAATCAAGTATCAACGAGACATTTTAATGAGTGTGCCGGACCCGTCGAATTCCAAAGCGCCGCCTAGCCTCCTTTCCGGCAAGGAGAAGGCCGAGCACGCAAATAGCTCCCGAATTCTTGCCAGTCTTGAAGGGCGGGTGGAAAGCGGGCCAGAACGCCCGCGGCGCTCTAAATCGGCTTATGCGCTGCTGGCTCTTTTGATAGCGGGCGCGGCCGCGTGGGGTGGTTGGCATTATCTCCGTGATGCACGGACTGATTCTCGGACCAACTCCCCGACTGATTCTTCAATAAGCGCCCAGGCCGGTGCAAATGGAAATAAAACAGTTGCCGTAGCAGGTGCATCCACCCAGCCGGCGAGTGCCGCGGGTAATACCGCGGCAGCGCTCAAGGCCACCAGCGGCGCGACCGTGCAAGTTGCAGGTGCCCAGGCTCCGGCGGTGACTTCGCAGGCAGCCTCGATCGTCGCGGCCGACGACAATGCGACACTGAAGACAACGGGCCGGATTGCGAGCGCGCTCGAGAACGGCGCATCGGAGGAACTTGCAGCGTCCGCTGCGGCACCAGCCAACAAGGTGGCGAACACGACGGATGTCTCCGGCAAGAAGGCCACGAAATCTGAGAAGACGACCGTCGCACAGGGCGACGCGAAGGCCGCCAGGAAATCATTGAGGCAGGATGTGCGCGAAGCACGCGACAGCAAGACGCCCAGGCAGGAGACGCTTGCCGCGCAGGACAAGAAGCGCCCGCCCGCGCAAAACGCGGGCAAGCCGGAAGATCAGGACGTCGACCTGCTTGCCGCGCTCGTCTCGCGCACCAAACCCTACACGCCGCCCGCTACGGACAAGCGTGATACAGCTGCGACCAAACTGTCCGCGAAGGCCGACGCGGGACTGGCCGCCCGCTTGAAAGAATGTGGCAAGGACAACTTCTTCACGGACGAGATTTGCCGCTGGCGTGTCTGCGACGGACACTGGGGCAAGGACCCCGCGTGCCCGGCAGCGTCGACAACGAACAACAGCCGCAATTAGGAAGGAGTAAATTGGGTCGGGGTGCACATGGCGCGTAAAGCCAGGAGGGTACCCGGACACCTTCCACGCATAGTTGGCAATGACACATCCTCATGCAACGCGCGCCGAATTGCTGGCCGCCTCGGTTGATCCCCGTTCCCCCGACACTGAGTTGTTCGCCACGCTGATTGCCGCGCACGATGAAGCTTCGTTGCTGGGGTTGTCGCAGGAACAATTGGCGTCGCTATACGGTCGGCACTTTGGCGCGATGCGCTCGCCGAGCGTGGGCATATCGATTCGGTCGGCAGAGCAGGCCAGGTTCGTCACCATGCTTAACGCCTTCCTGCTAAGTCATGCAAGCGGCGTCACTGACATGGCCGATACCGAATGCCTTGCATCGATCATCGCCCATGCGTGCCTGAGGCCGGATCATCTGTGGCGCGATCTCGGGCTTACCGGCCGCGACGAAGTCACGGACATGCTCAGCCGGTATTTCCCTGCGTTGGTGGCACGCAATGTGGACGGGATGCGCTGGAAAAAATTCCTCGCGCGTGAGCTTGCGCTGTCGCTCGGCATGACGCCGCAGCCGGCGCCGGGATGTCCAGGCTGCGAGGATTTTGGCTTGTGCTTCGGCGATAAAACGTGAAGGGCGCGGTTCCTCGCGGTCATCAAGCGAGCTAGTAAAGTCGCCGAGCATGGCTCCGCCGTGCTCGTGTATGCTTTCGCGCATGGCTAAATCCATCAAAGATCCAGCGACTTCCCTATCCCGTCAGCCTGAAGTGCGTTTCCGCATGCGCATTCGCCAGGCGGATGCCGTGGCAATCGGCCCCGGGAAAATTGATTTGCTCGAGGCCGTGCATCAACATGGTTCGATCTCGGCTGCCGCGCGCAGCCTCGGCATGTCGTACAGGCGCGCGTGGTTGCTCATCGACGAACTGAACCGCACGCTCAAGGCGCCCGCAACGTCTTCGGAAACGGGCGGCTCGGCGGGTGGCGGTTGTGTGCTGACGCCCGTCGGCGAAAAGATCGTGCGGCTTTATCGTGAGATTGAAGCAGAAGCGGCCAAGACCTGCGCGCCGCAGATTTCTGCGCTGACCAGGCTGATGAAGCGCTGATTCAACGTAAAGCTTAGCCGTGCCGCAGGCAGAACCTCGAGGCCGGCGGCGTATTGCCGGACTGCGACGACGCCCGGCCGAGCCGCGTCATCAATTCGACAAAGCTTGCCACGCTCGCGGTTCTCAGCGGGTGATAGTCGACC
Organism: Caballeronia mineralivorans PML1(12); assembly: GCF_001028175.1. Taxonomy (GTDB): domain Bacteria; phylum Pseudomonadota; class Gammaproteobacteria; order Burkholderiales; family Burkholderiaceae; genus Caballeronia; species Caballeronia mineralivorans. Next base: position 4,606 of record NZ_AEJF01000081.1, on the reverse strand, counting down.
TGATGACGGTCGCATACCCGCTTGAGCAGATTCATGGAATCGTGGTCGATACAGTCGACCGGAAACACGACAATATCCGCGCGCGGAAGGGCTGCGGCGAACATTCCCTTGCGGTCTTCTATACCGCCATCGTGCACGACAAAATCGCCTCCCGCCGATTCCACCAGATGCCTTAACGCTGCATTTGAACCGGGACGGCCGCCTACATAAACCACGCGCTTGCCGCTCAGATTCGTCAGGTCCGGGGTCTTTGAACCGTTTGAACCGGTTTCGTCTCCCGGTGCCGCCAGCGCCTGCTCCAGCGCGTTGCATTCGGCCTGGACCACGTTGAGCATGGCGATGGTGTCGTCCAGACGCTGGCTCAAGGTCTGTGCGTAACGCTGTTCATCGAGCGCGCGTTGCTCGGCGGTTTCACGGCGGCTCGTGTGAATCGCGAGGCGCTCATCGCGCGCGGCCAATGCTTCGCGTAGGGCAATCACTTCAGCTTCCAGGCTTGCCGCCGATGTACCTGGCGAGCGCTCGGCTTTCGCGGACAGCTCGGCTACTTGCGCGCTCAGGTGGCGTATTGATGCATCGCGCTCCGTACTCAATTCGTGCAGCTTGTCTTGCTGGCGTTCTATCTTGTCCTTGAGCGCCGCGTTTTCTTCTTCGAGCGCAACCAGCCGGCGTATGTCCGCCCGGTTCGCCGCGCCCACCAGATGCGACAACATATGCAGGTCGCCGAATGCCGCCTGGCGCACGCTCATGATGGCGTGTGGATGCGTCATCACCGCCCAGTACGCGGGCGGAATATCGCCGCTCTTGAGCGCCTCTTTCCAGAGCGCCAATAGTGCTTCCGTACTCTTCGCCGTTTCGAAGCGGCGCACGGCGCCGGCGTAACGCGCATCGAGTGCTTTCTGCAGTGCCTTGGCGCCCGGGCCGCCCTCTATGGCCAGCTCCACCGCGGCATGATGAATCTCCAGGTCGGTGGCGTGTTGCCGATCGAGATCCGTAAACTTCGGCACGAGTTTTCTGAGCTCGTTGGTGCTCAGGCAGGTTCCGATGATCGAGCAATGCAAATGCGAGTCCAGATCCGTCAATCGTGCCCGGCGATGCGGATTGCGAAGCTGCGCGTCGGTAGGCGCGCAGCAAGCGTCCGTCAGGCTGGCGTAAGTGCCCGCAGCGCTGGTCGATTCATTGGACGGCGTACGAGCAAGGCGGAAGGGGGGAACGGATTGCACATTCACCTCGAGTCGGTCTGGATTTCAAGCGGCTGAACAGACAACGGCCCTCAGCCTGTTCGATGAACGGATATCGAAATATACCATTGAATATAACGATGAGAATTCGGACATTGGTTTAGGCGGAGTTAATACTGGCTCGTCTTGACGTGTAAGGGGCGCTGCTCAGACGGGCACGCCGCTGCTTGCACGGTCCCGATAGTGCCGCTCCAGCACATGCTCGACGCACAGGCCGACAAAGTTGGCGTCCAGGCGTTCGAGGCCTCGCGCGACGTGTTGAAGGCTGGCGGTGTCGCTGCCGGGAGAAGACTGGAATACCAGGTCCCGTTGCTGTTCCGCCGACCGTGCGGCTTCTATTGCAAGCGTCAGGTCATCGAGGCGGCTGAAGCCGAGTGCTCGGGCATGGTCTTCAAGCGACGATAAAAGGTCTCCGAGCGACTGGCCGGTCGTGGCCTCGAGGGAACGGGCGTTACCGCGGATGTCCTCCAGCATGAGGACAAAACGGGCCACGCTGGCGCGCAGGTTCCGGAACGCATCGACTACTTCCCTGATCGCCTCGGTACGCTCGGGGTCGCGCGCCGAGTTGAGCGGCGTGATCGCGACCGACAGGTTGTGCCGGAGCGGGACGGAAGCGGGATCGCGGGGTGTCGATGCCTGTTGCCCGGACATGGGGAAATCCTCGAGATGCAAATGGTTGGGTCGGTTTCTTTGCGCCGGCAGGGCGAAAACCGAACGCAAAAGAATAGTACCGTGATATTCCGTAGAATATAACGAATGCGGATTTTTTGCCTTGGGGTTCGTGCTGGCGCTAGACTGCGCTTTGCAGGTTTTGAGGTTTTTGGATGTGACTGAGATGCGCTGCCGGGCGGCTACGCACTAGATGGGTCGATGCAGTGACCTAAGCCATAAGAGGCTCGTTTTTCGAATGGGGGTAAAGCCGTATCGGTCAGGTGTAACGCTGCAGCGGCCGCGGACTTGTTCCAATGAAAACAAGCCGCAGCCGACACCACTCCATTCAAAACGCGGGCAAGGTCGGCCGGGTTTCAATCGAACGCTTGATCAGCGCTTCCACCGCGAGGCGTTCGTCGCCTGCGAGCGGCAAGCGCGGCGGCCGGACGGGTTCCGTGCCCAGGCCAACCATTGTTTCGGCCAGCTTGATGTTCTGCACCAGCTTCGCCGAGACGTCGAGCGCGAGCAGCGGCGCGAACCAGCGGTAGATTGTGCGAGCTTCTTCCAGGCGCCCCGCCTTAAGCAGTTTGAAGATTGCCACGGTCTCTTCGGGAAACGCGCACACCAGCCCCGCGACCCAGCCATGCGCACCCATTAGGCACGCTTCCATCGCGAGGTTATCGACGCCGCAAAAGAGCGCGTAGCGATCGCCGACTGCGTTGATGAGGTCCGTGAAGCGGCGCACGTCGCCGGCCGATTCCTTGATCGCGACGAGTTTCTTTTCATCGGCGAGTTCGGCGAACATGTCCGGTGTTACATCGACGCCATACGCGAGCGGGTTGTTGTAGACCATGATCGGCAATGGACTCGCGCTGGCGACCACACGGAAGTGGTTGAGCGTCTCGCGGCGGTCCGATAAATATCGCAATCCCGGCAGCACCATGTAACCAGCCGCGCCGTGTTTCACGCCGAGTTCGGCCTGGCGGCAACCGTCAAGCGTGCTGTTTTCCGCAATCGTGAGGAGGACCGGCACGCGTCCCTGCGCTGCATCGACGGCGATATCCAGCACGTCCAGCTTTTCATCGAGCGAGAGCGTAGACGCTTCACCCAGCGATCCGCAGACGATGATGCCGTCGACGCCTGCCGCAATCTGCGCCTCGATATTCTTCTTCGTCCAAGCTTGGTCTATGCTGAAATCCGCATTGAACTTGGTGGTGACGGCGGGCATAACACCTTCCCAGATATGCGCCATGGTAACTCTCCTCAAAGTGATCGGTTGAGAGCAGTCTAAGCATTGCAGAAAGAGCCGTCTTGCATGTTGCGCGCAATTACGATGCCGATTTCGGCACAACTTCGAGGATTGGCGTTTTGCTTGCTCCGGGCCGGATCAGGTTGAAACACCGCTTATCCTGACGCTTTAGCGACCGGATAAGGCTGCATCATATATGCCGAAATCGGCATCAAATCCGCTTAGCGGCACCAAGACGCGCGCCGTCCGAATTTCTACGATGACAGCATGAAAATCCTACACTTTATCGACTCGCACACGGGTGGCGAACCGACCCGCCTCGTCACGTCGGGCGGACCGGATCTTGGCGGCGGCACGCTGGCCGAGCGCCTCGAAAACCTTCGCACGAAGCACGACAACTGGCGCGCGGGCGTGGTCACCGAGCCGCGCGGCTCGGACGTGATCGTGGGGGCATTGTTATGTGAACCGGATGACCCCGAATACGCGGCGGCTGTCATCTTTTTCAATAACGTCGGGTATCTCGGCATGTGCGGTCACGGCACGATCGGCCTGATTGTGTCCCTTGCTTACCTGGGGAAGATCCAGCCGGGTTCGCATCGGATCCAGACGCCTGCGGGAGTCGTGGAGGCCACGCTTCATCAGAACGGCAGCGTGAGTGTGCGTAATGTGCCGGCGTATAGATACCGGCGCGCAGTCCCGGTTCAGGTCGACGGCTACGGATTGCTGACGGGCGATATTGCCTGGGGCGGCAACTGGTTTTTCCTCGTGGCCGATCATGGCCAGGATCTCGTTGTAACGAATCTGGCCAGGTTGACCGCGTTCACCCATGCCATTCGCGAGGCACTGCAAGCGCAAGGCATTACGGGCGCGGACGGTGCGGTGATCGACCACATCGAACTGTTTGCGGACTCGCCGCGTGAGGGAATCGATAGCCGCAATTTCGTGCTGTGTCCCGGCAGCGCTTACGATCGTTCGCCATGCGGCACGGGCACGAGCGCGAAAGTCGCCTGTCTCGCCGCGGACAATAAACTGGCCGAGGGTGAGGTGTGGCGGCAGGAAAGCATCATTGGCAGCGTGTTCGAGGCGAGCTATCGGCGCTCGGGCGAACGTGCCGGGCAAGCGGTGATTCCGACGATCACCGGACACGCCCACATCATGGCCGAAGGCGGTTTGTGCTTCGACAACACCGACCCGTTCGCGTGGGGTATCCCCGCTGCATGATCGCCGACAGGGCTGTCGTGTCCCACAGCGGCCAGCTCGCGCGGGCGCCCCCCATCTAGCCCCAGCGGCCAACCCCAAGCCTCCCTGTCGTCAACACCAATTTTGACGGACGTCTGTCGCCTCTATAATCGGGCGCAGTGCGGTGCGCGCCAATGCATGCGGCCCTTGCGCACCCGACGACGCCAGCGAGACGCGAATGACCATTACAACGGACCGTCCGGCGCACGCTGCGCACGAACACGGCGCC
>NZ_AEJF01000080.1 GCF_001028175.1 Caballeronia mineralivorans PML1(12) | reverse complement strand
GCTCGGCTTGCACGCCACGCTGCAGGCGCCCGCGAGCGCGTCCACGCTCGATGCCATGCTGCAGCATTTCAGGCTGTTGGAACCGGTCTTCGACGCGATGCCGGACATTGTTTTCTTCGTGAAGGACGCGCAGGCGCGCTATGCGCTCGTGAACCGCGCGCTGGCCTCGCGCTGCGGCCTGAAGGACAAGCTCGGGCTGCTCGGCAAGACCGCGGAAGAAGTCTTCCCGCAACGCTTCGGCCGCATTTATACAGCGCAGGACCAGTCGATCATCGCGCAGGACAATCCGATGATCGACCAGCTCGAACTGCATCTCTATCCCGCCCGGCAACCGGGCTGGTGCATGACGTCCAAGCAGCCGCTCCACGATGCCGACGGCACGGTCGTCGGCCTGGCGGGCATCTCTCGCGACCTGCAGGCGGACGAGGGGACGCATCCCGCTTACAGCCGGCTCGCGGCGGTAGTTCAGCACATCCAGAGCAACTTCGTGCAGCCGCTGAACATGCCGCACTTGGCCTCGATGGCGAACATGTCGATTGCGCAACTGGAGCGTTATTTCCACAAGGTTTTTCATCTGACACCGCGTCAGGTGCTGCTCAAGACACGGCTCGACGCAGCCACGGCACTGCTTGTCTCGCACGACAAAGTGACCGACGTCGCGGCGTTGTGCGGCTACACCGATCACAGCGCGTTCACTCGGCAATTCAAGGCGACCGTGGGTCTGACGCCGACCGAGTATCGTGCGTTGCTGCGCTCCCATCACCCTGCAACAAAACTTTCAAACTGATATCAGGCATCGATAAGTCTGAACTTTCCGATACCGCGTCCGGCGTAAAAAATTACCCGCCTCGCCGCCGATTTATTCGGTCGTGCGACGGGTCATGATTACCTTAGGGTTTGCGCAAAGGCACGCGTGTCGGGGCTCTCGTCACTGTTCCTCATGGAGTTTCTGCGCTCGGTCTGCTTTTTGCTGCAACGTTGCTCGACAAGCAATGAGGCATACTGCGCCCGTTGAAATTTTTAACCGTGCGACGTTCGACACCGGCGCGCGCGGCATATCACACGGTGCCGCATGGATCTCATGCCGTCGTGCCGCAAGGCCATCAGTGAGTGAGAAGTGCAGCCTGAACGCGCAGCGCTGAAAAGCGCCGCCGCGACACCGGCACTGGAATCCCGTTTGAGTTGTTAGAAAAGATAATGATGAATGGAGTAGCGAGACTGGAGCATGCCAGGATTGTGCTGATCGAAGACGACCTGGAGAGCAGGGAGTCACTGCGAATGCTGCTGGAAGAGGAAGGCGCCGAGGTCGTCGCCGTGGCGGATGCCGAAGAGGGTGCCGAGACTGTCATCCGGGAGTTGCCCGACGCCGTCATCTGCGACATCGACCTGCCGATGATGGATGGTTTTTATCTGATCCAGCGCCTGCGCGACCATGAGATTCGAGGCAACCTGACGCCATCGATTGCGATCGCGCTGACGGGCCATGACGGAGACGAATACCGCTTGCGAAGTATCGGCGAAGGTTTCCAGCACTTCATGACCAAACCCGCGCATCCCGATGTACTTGTGACGCTGATCCAGCAGTCGCTTAGCTCGCGCCAGCTGTCCTGAGGTCCGCGGCACCAGTCCGCGGAAGAGCGCAGGGTGGTGCGCTGATGACGGTCCTATGACCGGTCGCGGTTGCGCGCGCCTGTCGCACAAAACGGGCCTCACCCCATGCATTCGACACTAAACCGAGGATAACCTCAGTGTGAACGCGAACGCGCGCACTCAGCCATGTTGTATTCTTTGCGCGTTTGCGCCCGGACTTCAACCCTAACGGCAATCCTCCATGCTCATTGTTCATCACCTCAACAATTCGCGTTCGCAGCGCGTGCTCTGGATGCTGGAGGAACTGGGCGTCGATTATGAAATCAAGTCTTATCAGCGCGATCCCAACACCATGCTGGCGCCGCCCGAATTGCGCGTCGTGCATCCGCTGGGCAAGTCGCCGGTCATCACGGACGAAGGCCAGACGATCGCGGAATCGGGGGCGATCATCGAGTACCTGAACGAGCGTTATGGACAAGGGCGCTTTATGCCTGCGCATGGGATAACGCCCGAACGCCTTCGCTACAACTACTGGATGCACTACGCCGAGGGCTCGGCCATGCCGCCGCTGTTGTTGAAGCTGGTGGCGCTGCGGATCGGCAGCGCGCCGATGCCGTTTTTCGCCAAGCCGATCGCTCGCCGCATCGCGCAGACCATGCAGGACAGTTTCATCGATCCGCAATTGAAACTGCACTTCGGTTTCATAGAGAGCGAGCTGTCGAAGTCCGAGTGGTTTGCCGGCGATTCCTTCAGCGCCGCCGACGTGCAGATGAGTTTCCCGCTTGAAGCCGGAACTCAGCGCGCGGGCGCAAAGACGCTCCCCCACGTAGCGGCTTTCGTGAAGCGGATTCACGAGCGCCCGGCGTATCAGCGGGCGTTGCAGCGCGGCGGCAAATACGATTTTGCGCACTGACGCTGGACCGCCGCACGGCTTGCGTACAATGGCCGCTGGATTCCCGGAATCCTGCTTGAATCAAGCACTTTCCGACCCTTACACGCATTCACACGCACTTAGGCGCGAAGGCGAAGCATGGCTCGAATCGTCCCCGACGACTGGAAGAATATGGAAGCGACCGGCGCTGCCGTGCGTGAACTCGACACGCTCGCACTGCTCGCGAAACTTCCCGACGATTACACCGTGTATCACGGCGTTCACTGGACTCGCATCAACGAAGGCTTTTCGGTGTTCGGCGAAGCCGACTTCGTCGTGGTCGCGCCGTCGGGCCGGGTGCTGATCATCGAACAGAAGGCGGGGTTCCTGCGCGAGACGCCGGCGGGCCTGATGAAGGTGTACATGCAGAAGGAGCGCAACGTCGCCATCCAGCTTGCACGGACGCTGGAGAACCTGCACCGGCGCTTCACGGCTGCATTCGGCGCGGGCACTTACCGGATTGAAGAGCTGCTGTATTGCCCCGACTACACGGTGAGAGACGCGTCGATTGCGGGCGTGCCGGAAGCTCGCATTGTCGATGCCAGCCGCCGAGCGAAGCTGCCGTCGGTTGTCCTGGAGATACTGCCGCCAAATGAACCGCGCTTCGAAGCGTCTGCGCGGATTCATCATTTTCTCTCCGACGAACTCGCCCTCACGCCCGATACCAACGCGCTGGTCGGTCAGGCCGACATGCTCGTCACCCGGCTCTCGGGCGGCCTGGCCACGTGGGCGCGCCGGCTCGAGTTCCAGCCGTTCAGACTGCGGGTGACCGGCACGGCCGGCTCGGGCAAGACGCAACTGGCGGTGCAGGTCATGCGGGACGCGGTAGCGAAGGGCCGCAGCGTGTTGTACGTATGTTTCAATAGGCCGCTCGCCGATCACATCCGTCTAGTCGCGCCGCCTGAAGCACGCATTGCCAACTATCACCAGCTCAGCGCGAGCGTGACGCGAGACGCGGGCATGCCGCCCGACTTCAGTCAGCCGAATGTGTTCGCAACACTGGAGGAGCGTTTCGCCAACGTCGAGATTGCGGAGCACTGGAAGTTCGACGTGTTGATTGTCGACGAGGGCCAGGATTTCCAGGCGGCGTGGGTGGACGCGCTTGCTCGTTTGCTGAAACCGGACGGCGCATGGTGGTGGCTCGAAGATCCGATGCAGAACCTGTATTTCCGCGATCCCGTGCCGCTGCCCGGCTGGACCACGCTGCGCGAAACCACCAACTATCGCAGCCCGCGCGACTTGCTGGCGTACATCCGGCGGATCGTCGGACGCGAGGTGCGGCTCGATGCGGGCAGTCCGTTCGACGGTTCCGAAGTCAGTCTCTCCACGTATGAAAACGTCCATCCCGACGAAGTGATCGAGGCAACCAAGCGTGCGATCACCCAGGCGCTTGCGCTTGGCTACCGGAAGCAGGACATCGCGGTATTGTCCTTCCGCGGGCGCGAGGGCTCGGTGCTGACTTCCGTCGACCAGCTCGGGCCGCATCGTTTGCGCAGCTTCACCGGAAGTTACGATTTGTTCGGGAATCCAGAATATCGGGAAGGCGACGTGCTGCTCGAATCGATCTACCGGTTCAAGGGGCAGTCCGCGCCGTGCGTGATCCTGACCGAAGTCGATTTCGACGTATTCGACGAACAGGTTTCGCGCAAGTTTTTTGTCGGCGCAACACGTGCCACCATGAAACTGATCGTGGTGGCGTCGGAGCGTGCGGCGCTTGCTTTCGACGAACAGCATTGACCGCCGCCATGACACAGCAGTCGCTTCGGAGCTTGCTTGCCGCTTCGCTGCTGGTTTTGCTGCCGCTCGCAGCGAGCGCGGTTCCGCTCACCCTCGATGTAGAAGGAAAGATCGGCCGTACCACCGACGCGGACCATAGCGTCTACCACATCAGTGAAGCCGAACTGCTGAAGCTGCCGGTCCATACGATTACGACCTCGACTACCTGGACGCCGAAATCCACCTTCACCGGTCCGCTGCTCAAGGACGTGCTGAAGCTAGTGGACGCACACGCCGACGGCGTGGAACTACGTACGATCGACGACTATTCGTACACCGTGAGCGCCTCGGAAGCCGAGAGATACGGCGCGATTCTCGCGTACAGCATGAACGGCGCGCGTTTGAAGGTCAGCAATTTCGGTCCGCTGTTCCTGATCTATCCGCGCGACGCTTACCCGTCCGAGCTGAGCGGCTCGGTCGCCGAGGCTAAGTTCGTGTGGCAGATCAAAGCGCTGGTCGTGAAATGACGCGGGCACCGCTTCGCCGTTTGAAGGTCGCGCTGCTGCTCGCAGCGGCCATCGCACCGCCGCTCGCGGGGGTGGGCTACGTGCTGTATTCCGGCTTGCTCGCAAATCAGACCACGCAGCAGCAACTCGGCCTGCCTTACGACGGTTTCTACTGGGATGGCGCGCAGTTCCAGATCGCGTATGGCCGCTTTGCGAACCAGGTGCTGTTGTACCGCAGCGGTATCGACGCCGATACCGAGGAGATCCAGCTTCGCTACGAGGTGCTTGAATCGAAGCTTGCCATTGTCACCGCCTCTACGTCGATGCTGTCCGACCGCGGCACCTTGCGAAACCGCCAGCAGGAAATCCTGCGCCAGCTTGATGCGGCGCTCGGGTCCATCGAGCCGGATATGAGTGCGTTGAGTACCGATCCGGCACGCACGCTGAAGATCATCGGGGTGTTGCGGCAGAACCAGGATGCAGTGAACGAGCTTGCGAACGGACGCAGGGTGGTGGACGTGGCGGAGCGCGATTACATCGTGAACGACTTCGTCTCCAAGCGGCGTTATCTGTTCGCGGGCGGCATGCTGCTCGCGCTGCTCTCCATGGTCGCTACCGCCATGCTGCTGCTCAACGGCTACCGGCGTTCACGGCTGATTCACCAGCAACGCGCGGCGCTCGAAGCACAACATCAGGCAACTCGGGCGGCACGCGAAGCATCGCAGGCGAAGGACTCCTTCCTCGGCATGATCAGTCATGAGTTGCGCACGCCGCTGCATGCGATTGTGTCGTCGGTGGAATTGCTCGAACTGAACTTGCATAGCGAAAGCGATCGCAAGATCATCCAGCGGCTCGAGACCGGTGCACGCCATCTCGAAGCGCAGATGCGCGATCTCACCGACTTCGCGCGGCTCGGCGCCGGCAAGCTTGAATTGCGGCTGACGGTGTTCGACCCCATGGAGTTGCTCGACTCTATCGTTGACGCCAATACGCCGGCGGCCACGGCCAAGGGCCTGGTCCTGCGCGGTCAGTTCACCGGGGAGGCGGGACTGATCGAATCGGATCAGCACCGGCTGCGCCAGATCGTCACCAACCTTGTTACGAACGCGATCAAGTACACCGATGCGGGTTCGATCGATGTGCATTTCGAACGCTCACTCGAACGGCTCGATATCTCCGTGATCGACACCGGCCCGGGCATCCCGCGCGAACAGCTGCCATTGATCTTCAAGGAATTCACGCAACTCGATTCATCGACAACCCGACGCTTCGACGGCGCCGGCATGGGGCTCGCGGTCGTTCGCGGGCTGGTCGAATTGCTTGGCGGCGTGGTCAACGTGTCGAGTGACATTGGCCAGGGTGCCGCGTTTCGTGTGAGTTTGCCGGCCGCCCCGGTGGCGCGAATGCCCGAACGCGAGCGTGCGCCCGCCGACCTGCCGCCGTTGAAGAAAGCCCGCGTGCTGGTGATAGACGACCACGATTCCATCCGCGAGTCGCTGACGGAAATGCTTGCGCACCTGGGGTATGCGAGCGTGGCCATGCCCGACGTGGACAGCGCGCTCGCGTGGCTCGAGAACAACGAGGCCGACTTGATCCTGGCGGACCTGCACATGCCAGGCAAGGACGGGTATTCGTTCGTGAATGAATACCGGGCGCGGCGCGCATCGGGCGCGAGTTTGCCGGTGATCGCGGTGAGCGCCTACGCGCCGGATCTGGTCGACCCCAGCGCCGCCATCCTGTTCTTCGACTACCTGCTCAAACCCGTGCGCTACGAAGTGCTGAAAAGCGCCTTGGCGCGCGCGTTATCGGCGACCCGGCGCATACATTGAGCGGTTTGAACGCGCGCGAGGCGTTGAGAATCGGTGAAAATCAGGCGCGCAGCAAGCGCTTCGAAAGGTCGGCTACGAGGATCGCCATGCGCGCCGGTTTCTCGAAACACGTGACGTTGTAGCGCTGGATGACGTCGCTGATTTCCGACTCGCTTGCCTTGCCGGTCGTCAGTTCGCCTGTCAATACGAAGATGGGGGCATCCGGATTGTCCGAGTTGCGCACGGCACGGATGGCGTCGGCGGATGTGTGCGCGCCGAACAGCCAGTCGATCACCACCGCGTCGAAAACCTGCGTCTGCAGCGCCTGTGCAAAGCCTTCCAGACCATACAACGCGACGGCCGTAAAACCGCTGCGTTCGAGATAATCGTGCAGATTGTCGGCGGACGTCTGATCGTCGTCCACGACCGCGATCAGCGGTTTGTCCATGTCCGTGCGGCGAGGCTGGATCTCGATCTTGTGGACATCGTGAGCGGCGTGCAGCAGCACCCCTTCGTGCGTCGTCACGAGCCAGCGGCCATTCATGTTTTGTGCGATGAAATCCGGGCGGCTGCCCGGATCGAGCGCTTCGCCAATCCACGCAACACACGGAATTTCGATAGCGCCAAGCACGAGGATGGCGTCGTGGGCGGTGCCTTCGGTGTCGTCGACATCGGCGTTCTTCGCATCGAAGAGTTGCAACGCGGGTTCGTCGAAAGCTTCGGCCACCCGGCGAATCTGCGCAAGTGTCCACGGGCTGTTGCCGCGCAGCTTGCGATGCCCCTGCGAGAAACTGAGGTCGAGGATGCGGCAAAGCTCGGCGGTCTGCTGCCGCTTGCCAATGCCATGGCGATTCATCAGGTCGCGTACGCGCTGGGCGACCGCGAGGGAATCGGAGGATGAGGTTTCAGTGACCATGCTGCCTGTGGACCGGTAAAAGCGCGTGGCGGATGCGAAGACAGTGACGCGGCATTCGGGATGGATCGGGGGGTATTGTAGGCGTAAGAGGGGGCTTGTTCGAAAAACTCTTGAGAAGATAAACGCAGTTTTCGCAAGGGCGTGGGCGTTGTTACCGGTCGCGAACGACGGGTCCAATGTGTGCCGCTATTTGATTCGACGACAAGCAAACGTTCGCTAGCATCGGATAGCGGCATGAAGCCGTCGGTTGGATACTTGGCGAACGAATGTCCACTTCTTGTCCAAGCGTCGAGTCTCATTTGATGAGACTCGACGCTTGAGGTGGATAGGGCGCGGGTCCGTCCGGGCGCGTGAAAGTCCGCTCAGATCTGCGCGGCGCCGCCGTCCACGAACAGTTCGATGCCGTTCACAAAGCTGCTGTCGTCCGATGCCAGGAATGCTGCTGCCTTGGCAATCTCACCGGGCTCGCCGAGACGCCCCATCGGGACGAGCGTGGCGAGGTGGGCGAACAGGCCGTCTTGATGTTCCGCCGGCACGAGCCCGCCAAGACCGGGCGTGCGAACCGGGCCGGGGCTGAGCGCGTTCACGCGGATGCGGCGAGCCTTCAGGTCGAGCAGCCACGACCGTGCGAAGTTGCGAACCGCCGCTTTGCTGGCGCTATAGACGCTGAAGTTTTCCGTGCCCTGGATCGACGTAGTCGATGAAGTAAGAATCACCGAGCCGCCATCTTTCATCAGAGGCAAGGCCTTTTGCACGGTGAACAGCAAACCTTTCACGTTGATCGAGAAGATGCGGTCGAAATGCTCTTCGGTGATGGAGCCGAGCGGCTGCATGTCGCCGCTGCCTGCGTTCGCGAACACGATGTCGAGATGACCCGCCTTGGCCGCGATGTCCGCATAGACGCGGTCGAGATCGTCGAGCTTCGAGACATCGCTGCGAATGCCGATCGCGTTGTCGCCGATGGCCGCAACGGCCGCATCGAGTTCTGCCTGCCTGCGCCCGGTGATGAAAACCTTGGCTCCCTGCGCGGCGAACTCCTGTGCCGACGCTAGTCCTATGCCCGTCGTACCGCCGGTGATCAATGCTATTTTGCCTTCCAGTTTGCGCGTCATGATGTTTCCCGATAAGTGAGGCGGCGCCAGGATTTTGCCAGGCCGCCGAGGGCTGATAAGGCCGCCAAGAAGGCCCGTGATGAGGCCACCAGGAGGTCACTGTACGGCCGTGGAATCAGCAGAAAAAGTGGCTAAGCGCGAATGCTTTATCCACAGGCGTGGATAATGAACGCGCGAGATCAGGTCATGCCATGGCCGCGCGAAATGGTCTGAATAATCCATAGCGAGGAACGCGATGAATCAGCTACAGGCGATCCGGGCCTTTGCCAGGGTGGTAGAGGCCGGCACTTTCACCAAGGCGGCCGATTCCCTGCAGATGCCGCATGCGACCGTGAGCAAGCTGATTCAGACGCTGGAAGCGCATCTGGGCGTGAAGCTCTTGTTACGCACGACGCGGCGCGTGACGGTGACTGCCGACGGCGCTGCTTATTATCAGAAGACTGTGCCGCTGCTGCAGGAACTCGACGATATCGACACAGGTTTTCGTGCCGCGCAAAACAAGCCGCGAGGCCATTTGCGCGTGGATATCGGCGCGTCGTTGGCGAGTCTCGCGATCATCCCGGCGCTGCCCGATTTTCTCGCACGCTATCCCGACATTCGTATCGACTTCGGTGTGAGCGACCGTCACGTGGACCTCATTAGCGACAATGTGGATTGCGTGATCCGAGGCGGTGTGCTGACCGACTTGTCGCTGGTCGCGCGACAGATCGGTCACGCGCAGTGGGTGACGTGCGCTACACCGGCTTATCTCGACAAGCACGGCGTTCCGCTTCATCCGCGGGATCTCGAGTCCGGTCATTCAGTCGTCAACTATCTTTCGACTCGCACCGGCCGCCCCATGCCGATGCCGTTTGCGCGTGGCGAAGAGAAGTTTGAAATCGTCGTGCCGCATGCCGTGGGCGTGAATGAGAGCAACGCGCATTTCGCGGCCGGACTCGCTGGACTCGGGATCATCCACACATTCTTGTACACGGCGCGGGCGCATATTGCTTCGGGTGACCTCGTGCCGATCCTTCAGGATTGGCGGCCGGCTCCGTACCCGTTCTACGTCGTGTATCCGCCTAACCGGCATGTGAGCAATCGATTGAGAGTGTTTATCGAATGGGTGGCGCAACGTTTTGAGTTGTCCGGAACGATAGCGGGGGCGTAGGTGCGTTTCGCTGTGTCGGCAAGCCGGTAAAAACGCCGTGCTCCCTTAATTGCGGACAGGTCAGGTTTCGGATCCTTACCAGATTCCAGAAGTATTTCTCCACCGTTGAGAGAATGATTCGCACGATCGTTCGCATAGAATCTCTTCCAGATCCACTGACAGGGTCGGATAAAAAAACGGAGGAGATATGAGGATGCAGACACGAGCATTGGGCGTGATGAAGGTGATGGCCGCGTTGTTGATCAGTACGGCTGCGCACGCGCAGAGCGCGGGGGATGTAGTCGCGAACCTTGGCTGGTTTCATCTCGCGCCGCAGCAGTCGAGCAAGCCGCTTACGGTCAGCGCCCTGGGCACGAGCACGACGGAGACCGGCACCGGGGCATCCGTCGACAACGCGGACACGTTCGGTCTCACGGCGACTTATTTCATTACCGACCACATCGCCGCCACTGCCGTGCTCGGCGCGCCGCCAAAGTTCAATTTGGCCGGCAGCGGATCGCTCGCTTCACTTGGACAGATCGGGACGGCGTATGAATGGAGCCCGACCTTGCTCCTCAAGTATTACTTCAATAACGCGCAGAGCAACCTTCGGCCCTATCTTGGCGCTGGCGCAGCCTATGTCTGGTATAGCGGAGTGAAGTTGAGTTCAGCGATGTCGAGCGGCAGTTTCCTGTACTCCTCAACCTATGGGACCGCCCTGGAAGGACCGACAACGGTCAAGCTGAGCAGTTCGTTTGCACCGGTCATCAACGCCGGGCTTTCTTATAACCTCAGCAAGCGTTGGTCGGTTGACGCCTCGCTTTCGTATATGTGGCTTTCGACGCGTGCCACGCTGACGACTCAGTCGAAACTTGGGACGGTGACCAGCAGTACCAAGATCAAACTCAACCCCATCGTCTCGTTTGTTTCCGTGGGGTATAAGTTTTAACCCGCGGTTTTAACCGGGCCTGCTGACCGTGACCGGATCGAGCCAGAGTTCCTTGCGCTCGACCGGCACCCAGTCGGGAAGGAATGGATTTTTCAAGTCGATCAGAACGCGCCGTTCCAGATGCAGGTCGGCCACGGCCCGCGCAAAATTCTTCTGGAAGAGGGTTTCAAAGCTACCGTCCTTCCGCATTTCCTCCAGCCCGTCTTTAATGCGTTGCGCGATCAACGGGTAAGACTTGTTGACGTAGAAGAATTGCGCATACGAGTACCGGATCAACAGATGGGTTTCGATCGCCATGTCGGGGTACTGGGCCTGGAACGAAATGAGTTCGGGCGTGATCTCGAGAACACCGCGCGGGAACAGATCGAATCGGCGGTGAGCCAGCATGGGGAACAGGAGGTCATAGTGGCTCGTCGTAACCAAGGGAATCCCGTTGTACCGGTACACGGGCACATCGCCCCAGTCCTGAGCTTGTCCGATACTCAGGAGACGAAGGCCCTGGATGTCGTTGACCTGGTTGATCCTCGCCTGCTGATCGCGCCGGATCAGCGAAACCCGATAACCGAGTAAGCCTTTATCGATAGGAATGGCAATCGGAAGGGTCTGCGCGTTGAGGTCCGGATGACCGCAATCGCTTGCGATCACATTCATCAGGCGACCCGATATGACCTCCTCGACTTCGCGCTGCGTCGACATCGGCGCGGAGTATGCGTCGATAACGTACGGTCCGTACGTGGAGATCGTATGATCCAGCGCTGCGATCAGGAAGTCCCAGCGCCTCTCCCGAACGACTTCATCGGGCACGCGAAGGATGCGGATATGCATGGGCGCAGCCGGGGCGGCAGGCTCCGGATTGCGGGTCTGAGCCTCGGCGGCACCGGTCAATGAAAGGCTGGCCACGCTCGTCAGCAACAAGGCATAAGCAAGAGCACGAATGCCGGCAGTCCAATCCCTTCGCATGTGCTTTCCCCTGACGGGGACCTCCAACTGGGTTCGAGCGCGGTGCGCTCCTGAAATTCAAATCGACGTGGCGTGCGTGATTGGGGGCCGCAGGGGGATGGGCTTGAGGGTGCTGTCGCGAAGCGGACCGAATCCTACGATAGACACACTGCGCGATCAATAGAATCAGGGCTTGCTCTGAGGCGCTGCCGGGCAATTTCCGGTTGCCGAATGTCAGGAGGTCCAACGTCGTGCCAGTACCAAAACGGATGCGCAGGGTCTTTCATACGTTATCACCCGCGGACAATTCTTCCGGATTCCGAGGCATTTTTCGGTCGATTCGGCCGATTCTGCGGCAGCCCGCCTTGCACCTTGTCAGCATTAACCAGAGTCCCACGGGCACATACTACTTTCCGCTTCGTCTCAGGAGCACTATGCTTGCCACGGCAAAGAGAAATGAACACTCGTCCCAAAATCGATGTTTTAAAACTCTGACTTAGGGGAAGGCCAGTGGAACTTGAAAACCGTACTTTGGCACGCGTGACGAAGCGGCTCGTCCCGTTCCTGATCCTCTGTTATTTCATAGCGTACCTGGACCGTGTCAACGTCGGTTTTGCCGCGTTGCAGATGAATAAGGACCTCGGGTTTTCCTCAAGTGCGTACGGCTTCGGTGCCGGGATTTTCTTCATCGCTTATTTTTTCTTCGAGGTGCCGTCCAACCTGCTGCTGGAGAGGTTCGGCGCGCGCCGATGGATTGCGCGGATCATGTTCACCTGGGGCATCCTCGCCGGCGCGATGGCGTTCATCCCCGATATCTCGCTGTTGACAGGCCTCTCGGCGGCGCACGTGTTCTACACCCTGCGGGTGTTGCTCGGCATTGCCGAAGCGGGATTCTTCCCGGGCATCATCTTCTTCCTGACTCTGTGGTATCCAGCGGCCTATCGCGCTCGCGTGGTCGGTTACTTCATGGTAGCCATCCCGTTATCGACTGTCATTGGCGCACCCATCTCCGGCGCGCTGCTGAACCTGGATAAACTCGCCAGTCTGGCGGGCTGGCAGTGGGTCTATCTCATCGAAGCGCTACCGGCTCTGTTTTTGTCGTTCGTGGTCCTGTTTTATCTCACCGATAAACCGGCGGACGCGACCTGGCTTGCGGCCGAGGAGCGCGACTGGCTCGTGAACCGGCAAGCCCAGGAGCGCGCGCAGCGCGAGGCCGTGCGCACCTTCGGCGTGCGGGAAGCCTTGTTCAATCCGCGGGTTCTCGCAGTGGCACTCATCTACTTCGGCGCTAACGCGACGAACTACGGTCTGAGTTTCTTCCTGCCGCAGATTGTCAAAGGCTTCGGCCTCGGTAATGTCCAGACCGGCCTCGTGACGTCGCTGCCTTACATTGTCGGTGCGTTTGGCATGGTCTTGTGGGGGCGTCGCTCCGACCGCAAGCTCGAGCGCAAGTGGCATGTGGCCGTCCCGCTGCTGGTGGCGGCCGGTGGAATCGCGGCATCGACGGCACTGGACGATCCGGTGCTGAAGATGATCGCGCTATCGATTGCCGGCTTTGGCATATTCGGCTGCCTGCCGGTGATCTGGACGCTGCCCGCCGCCTTTCTTTCTGGAGCGGCCGCAGCGGGCGGCATTGCCGCGGTGAACTCACTGGGCAATCTGGCGGGGTTCTTCGGACCCTATGCCATGGGGTGGATCAAGGACAGTACCGGCAGCTTCGCCGCCGGATTGCTCTGTCTGGCAGGGGCGGGGCTGGTCGGCGTTGCAGCCGTCCTCCTGCTTCGTCACGACACCGCTCTGGAGAACGCGCCGGATCCTCTCGTCGAACAAGGCTCGGGACGACGCGCTTAAGCGTCTGAGCCATGGGCATGGCCTGCCCTTCGTTGCCACTCCGGGCGTGCATCGGCATATAAGGATTTCCCTACAGCCGAATCAGCATACGCCCATGCCCATTTTCCGCGTTTCCTGACTGCGGGAGCCCGGTCGCGAGCCTAGAATTTGACGATCGAAATGGCCTTACCGGTTAGCCGCCATGATTCCGTATCTATCCGAGCGCGAGAATGCTGTGGAGCATATCCACACTATCTGCCTGCGCTTGTTCGATTCATGGTGTGAGAACAGGAACGTCATTCCGCTCGCGTACCTGATGCATTGCTGGCCCCTGATCAATAGCGGTCCCGTATCGATCAGGCGCCTGGCGGACACCATGTGGGAACTGCGGAAATACCACGCGGAAACGCTCGATGGCGAAGATTCGGGTGTGCTGTGCGATCTGGCCGATTGTATCGACGAGATTCTCGGCAATTCGTTCGGCCCGTTCCATATTGCCGCAAACGGTTAGGTTCGCATTGATCGTTGTTGCCGGGGCGAATTGGAATGAATTTGAAAGCTCGGCGCAATCCGTTCGATGTACGCCAACTGTCTGTCGACGTGCTGATGAAAAAAACGCATTGAAGCCGTCGTCTCCCGCCATCGGGGTCCCAGTCTTTAACGGGCTATAAGGGGCGCGTGCGACGAGGCGCGGCTCTGGTCTGCTCACATAAAAGATCTATATCGACGGGAGGCGACAGCGTGTCGTCCCCAGTGAGCTCACGATAACCGCCGTTACGCACCGAGTGCAGATTGGCGAAAACGAGGATCAGGGCATTCGCGGGGGGATATGGTTCTCAACACGTTCAGCGCGCTGTGCGGATCGCTGGGCCGCTTTCGCCACAGCGTGCTCCTGCGGCTCCTCGCGACTGTCCTCCTGTTCAGTTGCGTGGTTACGCTGCTGCTGACCGCGCTTCAACTCTACGGCGACTACGAGCGCGGGATCACACTTATCCAGAGCCGGCTGTCGGATATCGACCGGAGCTATCGCGACAGTCTCAGCGAGGGTTTGTGGCGGCTTGACCGGCAGCAGCTTCAACTCGAACTGGAGGGCATGCTTCGTCTCGCCGACATTCGCGCCGCCGAGGTACGCGAGTCCGGCACGATCGCCTCGCCGCTGGTGGTGACCGCCGGCAAGCGCATGAGCGACGCGGTCGTGTCGCGTGAATTTCCGATTTCTTATCACATCCACGGTGCGGAACGGAAGATCGGCACCTTATACGTTGAAGCGACGCTCTCCGATCTCTATCGCGCCCTGGCGCAAACCGCGCTCGTGATCCTGGTGAGCCAGGCCGCCAACACGTTTCTCGTCGCGCTCTTCATCATCTATATTTTCTCGCGGCTCGTCACGCGGCACCTTGCCGCCATCGCGCGGCTGGTCGGCCGTTACGACTTTCGCGAAGCGCCCCGGCCGTTCAGCCTGCAACGTCGCCAGCCCCGCCGGGCCGACGAACTCGATCGCGTAGTCGCCGCGTTTCATTCAATGGGCACGCGTCTGCACACCGCCTATCTCGACGAACGCGCCGCCGCGGCGCAACGCGAAGCGCTGCGTTCGGCCGAAGCGGCGAACCGGGCGAAGGGCGAATTCCTCGCCAACATGAGCCACGAATTACGTACGCCGCTGAACGGCATCCTGGGCTATGCGCAGATCCTGCAGCGCGACAGTGCGCTGAACGAACGGCAACACGCCGGCGTGGCCGTCATCCAGCGCAGCGGCGAACATCTGCTGACGCTGATCGACGACACGCTCGACTTCGCGAGGATTGAGGCGGGCAAGCTGCGGCTGGAGATCGGCGACGTGGCCTTGCCGGGCCTCGTGGATGTGATTCGCGAGATCATCGGCGTGAAGGCGGAGGAGAAGCAGCTTGAATGCGTCTGCGAGATCGCGTCCGACGTGCCCGACGGTGTGCGTGCCGACCCGCGACGGCTGCGGCAGGTGCTGTTCAACCTGCTCGCGAACGCCGTCAAATTCACCGATCGGGGCAGGGTAAGCCTGCTGGTCACGCGCACGCTTTCCGGCGCGGTGCGGTTCAACGTGCACGACACTGGAATCGGCATTCCCCCGGACCAACTGGGAACGGTCTTCGAACCCTTCGAGCAGGTCGGCAGTCCGGAGCGCCGCGCCGAGGGCACCGGGCTCGGGCTTGCAATCAGCCGGGAGTTTTTGCGGGCGATGGGAAGCGAGATCCACGTCGAGAGCCGGGTCGGGCAGGGCAGTACCTTCTGGTTCGAACTGGCGCCCGCCACGATGCTGCCGCTCGGCATGTCTCGCCAGCCTGTCACACATGTCGCAACCGGCTACGAGGGGCCGCGCAGGAAGGTGCTGATCATCGACGACGTGGCCGTCAATCGCACGGTGATTGCCGAGTTGCTGAACCGGCTGGGCTTCGAGACCGTCGAGGCGGCGAGCGGCCTCGAGGGACTGGCCAAGGCTCAAAGCGAGCGGCCGGCGTTGATCGTCACGGATATCGTGATGCCCGGCATGGACGGGCTCGAAGCCACGCGGCGGTTGCGTCAGACGCCGGGCTTCGCCGATCTGCCGATCATCGTGGTGACCGCGAGCCCTTCCGGCAGTGACGAGAAAAAGAGCCGCGCGGCCGGGGTGAATGCATTTCTCCCCAAGCCGGTCGAGTTCGACCGGCTGCTGGCCTGGATTGCTGCGTTGCTTGAGCTCGAGTGGACCTATGCAGCGACGGACATGCACCCCGCGCAACCCGATGTGCTTGCCGTGCCGGCGGGGGAGATGGACGAGCTGCATCGTCTTGCGCGGCTCGGCAACATGCGGGATATCGTGTTGTGGGCCGACCGTGTTGCGGCGCTCGATGCGGACTACGAACCATTTGCGACACAACTGCGTGATCTGGCGAAGGGCTATCAGTCGAAAGCGATCCTCTTGCTTGTGGAGCAGCATCTTGACGCGAGGCCTGCGCCATGAGCGAGTTCAATGCGAACCCGGGCGCCGGTATGAGCGAGCCGCCGGCAATTCTCATTGTCGATGACATGCCGGCCAATCTCAGCCTCGTGGTCGACAGTCTCGCGGACCAGGGCTTTCGCGTGCTGGTCGCGCTCGATGGAGTGGAAGCGCTCGAACGCGCGCGGTTTTCGCAGCCGGATCTCATTCTGCTCGATGTGAAGATGCCCGGCGGCATCGACGGTTTCGAAACCTGCCGCCAGCTCAAGATGAACGAGCAGACGCGCGATATTTCGGTGATCTTCATGACGTCGCTCACCGGCATCGAGGACCTGATCGAAGGTTTCGCCGCGGGCGGCGCCGACTACGTGACGAAGCCTGTCCAGATCGACGAAATGATGGCGCGCATCGGCACACATCTGTCGCTGCGCGCCATGCACAAGCAGCTTGTCGCACAGAACCGGCAATTGTCGAACGAGGTGAGCGTGCGCCAGCAGGCCGAAGCGGCGCTGTCCCGTGCGCGCGACGAACTCGAGGCGCGTGTCGTGCTGCGCACCGCGGAACTGGCGCGGGCGAATGCAAGCCTGCGGCTGGAGATAGAGGAGCGCAGGCGCGCCGAAGCGAAGTTGCTGTCGAGCGAGGCGCGGTTCCGCACCATTGTGGAGACGAGTCCGCTGCCGTTTTGCATCACGTCGATGCCCGATGGAACGCTGCTCTACATGAACGAGCCGTTTCGCGAATTGTTCGGTTTGCCCATGCACACGGACACGATCCTTCATGTTGTCGACTTCTATGTGAACCCCGCCACGCGCGAAAGGCTGGTGCAGTATCTGCGCACAGAAGGAAGTTTTCGCAACACCGAAGTCAATTTCAAGCGGCCCGACGGTACCACGTTCTGGGCGATGCTTACCGCACGGGTTGCGACTTTCGACGACGCACCGGCCATCTATGTCGGTCTCAACGACGTCACGGCGCGCAAGCAGGCCGAGGTGAAATTGCGCGCGAGCGAAGCGAGCCTTGCCAACGCGCAGCGGCTTGCGAGGCTCGGTGACTGGGAGTGGGACACCACAGGCGGCGTGATCCATTGGTCCGACGAAATGTACCGGATCCTCGGGTTGGCGCCAGATGGTTCGCGACCGGATTACCGGAGCTTTCTTGCGGCCGTGCATCGTGACGACCGGGTGCTGGTGCGGCGTGCTGTACGCGCGTTGCTGGCCGAGCAGCGGCCGTACAGTCTCGATTGCCGCGTAAGAGGAGCGGACGGTGTAGTGCGAATCGTCCAGTTCCAGGCCGAGGCCATGCCCGGCGCCGCGACGCAGCCACTCAAGGTGGTCGGGACGATTCAGGACGTTACGGAGCGCAAGGGCATCGAGCACGAGCTGCTGGAGTCGCGCGAACAATTGCGCGAATTGTCTGCCTACATGGAAGCGATTCGCGAAGAAGAGAGAAAACGCATTGCGATGGAAATTCATGACGAACTCGGGCAGTTGCTGACCGCCCTGAAAATGGACGTTTCGCTGCTCAAGATGCGCCTTACCGGTGATTCGGACGCCTCGAAGAAAGCCGACGAGATGCGCGAACTGGTTGAAAAGACCATCTGGATGGTGCGCAACGTGGCCAGTCATCTTAGGCCCGCCGCGCTCAACTTCGGCATTGTGTCGGCGCTGGAGTGGCTGGTGGAAGACTTCGGCCGCCGCAAGGGCGTGGCCTGCCAGTTGTGGATCAATGGCGGCGAACCCGTTCTTGACGATGCCCATGCCACTGCCGTGTTTCGTATCGTGCAGGCGTCGCTGACCAACGTCGCGCGCCATGCGGGCGCGTCACGGGTGGACGTGACGTTGACCAGCAGCAACGCGGTGCTTGATCTCCACGTCAGCGACGACGGTTGCGGTTTCGATCCGGCAGCAGCGAGCATGGGTTATTCATACGGATTGCTTGGCATGAGCGAGCGCGCACGGCTGATTGGCGGATCGCTGCGGATCGACAGCTCGCCCGAGACGGGCACGGTCGTTTCGATTCACGTCCCGTTGGACGACGGGCCACGCTCATGATCAAGATCCTGATTGCCGACGACCACGCGATCGTGCGTGGCGGATTAAAGCAGATCATTGCGACGACGACGGACATTGTGGTTGCAGGCGAAGCGGCGCAGGGCGCCGAGGCGATCGAGAAGCTGCGCACGTGCCAAGTCGACCTGTTGCTGCTGGACATGACGATGCCCGGCATCAGCGGCGTCGACCTGATCCGGCGTGTGCGCACCGAACAGCCGGTGCTACCCATCCTGGTGCTGAGTATCCACAACGAAGCGCAGGTCGTCGCGCGTGCCGTGCGTGCCGGCGCAACCGGTTATGTCACGAAGGACAGCGATCCTGACATCATTCTTGCCGCTATTCGCAAGCTTTCCGGTGGCGGCCGGTTCATCGATCCGAAGCTGATCGATGTCATGGTCTTCGACACCCATTCCAACGATGCCGCGCCGCATGAGATCCTGTCCGACCGTGAGTTCCAGGTGCTGCATCTGCTGGCTGCGGGCAAGAGCATCAACGCCATCGCCGAGGTGCTGGTGCTCAGTGCGAAGACCATCAGCACGCACAAGATGCGTCTCATGCAAAAACTCGGTCTCGACAACAACGCCGAACTGATTCGCTATGCGATCAAACATGGTTTGAGCTCCGAACAAGAGCGGTCGTAGGGAAATTCCGACAAGAAAACCAGCCGCTCCTGAAGCCACAATCTACTTCTCCCGACGGACAAGGTCTTGTGAAGCTCCTAGCATGGTCTTATGGGCACGGTTGGACAGGATGACGAACCACGGAGAGTCATATATGGTTGCGGTGGAGCAGTCTTTGCGCGTACTGGTTGAGAAATGGCTTGGCGCGGCGCACGCCGTGCCTCTTCGCGTGCGCTCGATTCATCGGATTCGTTCCAGGCGCAGACGGTGCGTGTGCATCGAGGTAGAACGCGCAGCCGACTTCACGACGCACTCCTTCACGCTCTATTTCTTTCGCCACGACGACGGCGCCTGGCACATCTATCCGGCCGAAGCCGTGCGCCCCGCCATGAGTATCGAGCGGCTGGCCGCTTGAACAGACACGTATCGTTCTTATCCGCCAAAATCTAGCGAAAACATGCGCGTCCGCACTCTTCAGTGCACGCGCCGATAAGCACCTCAACGAAACGCATCAGCGTCCTTCATTCTGGATTCCGAACGTTTTTATCCCTCATACTATTGATGGGCCCACGCTCCCGGACTACGGCACTGTTGCGTGTCGAACAAAGGACGCCGCTGCGCGATGTTGTCTGAAGAAATCGATTTGATTAAATGTTCCGGGAAATGTGTGCGCCTGCATATAGGAAATGCTTTTGCTCGCCGAAGCTTGCGAAGCGTCACGATGGCGAGTTGATCCGGCCTGCCCCGCAGCGTGTCGTGACTCAACCCTGAAACCCATTCCTGTGAGAGATCATCCGATGAAAACCGACTTCACCCGTACCGGCGAACTCAAGAACATCGCCAGCTATCCGCAATGGCTCCAAAACGTCGTCAAGGATTGCGAGGAAGCAAAGCGCAAGGTTGTCTATCATCCGTTGTGCAAGGCGATGAAAGACGCGACCCTCGACCTCGAAAGCACACAACGCTTTCTTATCGGCTTTTTCCCCGTCATCGAGCAGTTTCCGCAGTTCATGGCATCGAACCTCATGAAGGCCCGCTTCGGCCATTCGCAGGGCGAAGGGATGGCACGCTCTTATCTGATCCAGAACATCCGGGTCGAGAACATGCATGCCAAGCACTGGCTCCAATGGGCAGGTGCGAGCGGCCTCGAACTCGACGACTTGCTGACGCAAGAAGTGCCGAGCGAGATGCACGCACTCGCGCACTGGTGCGGACACGTCAGTTTGACCGATGAACTGGCGGTGGCGGTGGCGGCAACGAACTATGCCGTGGAAGGTGCAACGGGTGACTTCTCGTGTTTTGTATGCTCTGAAGAAACGTACGCAATGACGTTCCCGGAGCCCATTCGCAAGTCGGCC
Organism: Caballeronia mineralivorans PML1(12); assembly: GCF_001028175.1. GTDB lineage: Bacteria > Pseudomonadota > Gammaproteobacteria > Burkholderiales > Burkholderiaceae > Caballeronia > Caballeronia mineralivorans. The sequence continues at coordinate 10,007 of NZ_AEJF01000080.1, read as the reverse complement.
ATGCGCTGGCTCAAAGTGCATGCCCATTACGATGACGAGCACCCGTGGGTGGCGCTGGAAATCGTGGCTACGCTACTGGGTACGAATCCGACGGTGGAGCAGATCAACAAGATCCGCGCCGCCATTCGCAAGAGCTACGACTATATGCGCATGACACTCGACTACGCCTACGGAACGCCGGCGGAAAAGGTGACAGTGCGCGCAGTGGAGGAGGAGCCGGTGGCGGCTTGACCTAGCCTGGTCTCACTCGTTGAATAACGGCGCCTGTCGACGAATGACAGGTGCCGTTTTTGTTGTCGGCCGCAATCTGCGTGCGACCGGCCGATGCATCGCGTTCGATGCGTCGCACCGCTAGCGGCCAGGCGGACGTCGTTGCGACACCACTCGCTTATACGCTCACGCGCCTTTCTGCTCGCGTGACTCGGTCCCTGTAGTCAGCGGCTTCTGTCCCTTGCTGCACAGAGCCACCAACAACCCCGCCAGCGGCACGCAAAAAGCGAGTGTCGTTGTCACCAGACTATTCGCCAGACCCTGCGTGACGAGCGGCATGACGATCGCGATCGCCGGCCCCAATGGCAGGATGACGAGCAGATACGCACTCCAGCTCAAACCTCTCTTGCCTGCAATCGCGGCGACTATTATTGCGCAGACGCCGTATAGCATGAAGCCCGTGATGGGATCCATCGCCTTCCCCGGTTTTACGATCTAGTCAAAGTGTATCGGCGACGAATAATGCGACCAACGGGAATACCTTCCGATGTGTGCGGTACATCACAACAATAAGCGGGCTGCTGAAATAGGGGTGCGTTCGCGCTCATAAAACCGCACCGCAACGGGGCTTGATGCCTGATTGCTAGCTTGCTGGACAGTCATTCGACGGACAACGTCGAGCCCTTTTGCGCCAATCGCGCTCGGGTGTCGAATCGCGCTCCTGTAGTGGTCAAATTAGCGATCGAGCCGCCACATGACGAGCGTGTCTGCTCCCGCATGCGCGCCGGCGGTTCGTTGTGTAGCCCGCATGCCGGAGCTTTGCGCGAAGCAAGTCAGCAGGAACGCGTCGGCGTGCCGTGTCAGTCCGGCGATCGTATTACCGGGCGACGCGGCCAAGGGCATCAGGCGTTGAAACCACAACTCGCCGATATCGTTTCGAAGCGGCACAACGCGCGCACCCATCGTGCGCGATCTGAAAGCAAAAGCGCGGCTGTCGGCTAGCCGTTCATCGAAGACGATGATGAGCGAGTTGGCACGCGCTGCTTGCTCGCCCGATTGCGCCATTGCCCGCGCAGGCCATAACACTCGCGCACTTGCCGCTGCGAGCGACGCGGCTGCCAGGAAATCACGCCGGCCGGTTTTCATCAGTCGCGCTCCGTGATTCTCTTAGGCCAGATGCCTTGTTTCCCCGGCGACAGGATGCCGTTCGGATCGAGTGCTTCCTTGATGGTTTCGCTCATGCGCATCAACGCGTGATTGTTGAAGTCATACTGGGAGGCGGCCAAGTCCATGAATGCGAGGTGCGTCCTGTATTGAGCATAACCCGCAGCGCCGAAGTCGTTGATCAACGTCTTGAGCAAGTCGCCTGCGCCGCGCGCTTGCGCCGGATCGTCGCGATTGAAGATGGCCGCAAAGATGTGATGCATGCTGCGTGGGCCTGCGGTAAAACCGCCGTAATAATCGAAACCATATGACGCCGCCCGATCCCTGATCATTCGATATTGCCGGACCGCGTCGCGGCCAAGCGGCGGACAGACGGGCGAAAAGTCGATGTGCGCGCCGGCGCCGCCGCGCCAGTTGAGCAAGTTGAATGCGTCGAGATTGGGAATGCCGACCTGACTGCGATCGCCGCCGCCTTTCGGTTCGACGCTGGCATGAGTGTAGGGCAGCTCGATCAGCTCTGCGTCCTGTATAGACGAAAACCGCTGGCGGATGACATCGCGACGTGCCTTCACCAGCGCTTCGGGACCATACAGGCAGAAGCGAAGATTCCAGCGGCCGATGCCGATCTTGCGCGTCATGGTCTCGATGGCCGCATCGGGCATCGCGCCCGGACCGTCGTACCACTGCTTGCGTGTCGACACACCGGCGGCCCAGCGCACTGCACTTTCGATGACGGCGTTGCTTTGTATCGTGTCGTCGAGTTTCAAAGGCCGCAGCGTCTCGACAATACTCTCCAGATCGGCGTCGTGCCTGAACGTATAACGGCACAACATGTAGCCCTCGGGTTTCGGCATCAGCCAGAGTCCGAGCTTCGTGACAATGCCGAAGTTCGACTGCATGAACATGGAGTCGTAAGACGGACCGAAACCCGCCTTGAACACCTGCCAGTCCTGATTGCCGTTCATGGCGCCCATGCCGGTGCGTACGATCTCGCCGTTCGCCAGCATCACTTCCATCCCGCACTGCATGGCAGCGTGATCGCCATACGCCGTCGTGCCGAAGCCGCGCTCCAGCGTATTGCCGATCACGCTGCCCCAACCGGCGGCCGGCGGGTCGAGCCACAACTTGATGTCCCGCGCTTGCAGGGCTTGATAAAGATCGTAGTAGCTGACACCCGGTTCGACCAGCGCATAACCGAGCGTCTCGTTGATCTCGATGACGCGATTCATGCGCTGCAAGTCCAGCACGACGCATCCTTTGAGACGTGGCGCTGCGCCGCCATAGGCGAAGTTGCGTCCGGTCGATACGCTCCATAGCGGCACGCGATACCGGTTCGCCACGCCGAGCACCGCGCGAAGCTGCTCGACATTCGACACCATCACAATGGCCGACGCTTCATGAGCGCGCGCGTCGCCAGGCGCGAAAGGATCCAGATACGGCTGCGCCGCGCCGTCTCCTGAAAGAACGGCGTTTTGGCCGGCGATCGCCCTGAATGCAGCGAGTGCCTGCTGGAAATCGGACTCCGGCATCCCGGGCGGACGTGGCGGACCGCTCACGGTCCCGGCGCCCGGAATACGTTCATCGACGCGATGGATTTAATCGGTTCGATCAATAACCGCCGCTGCTGCTGCCACCCGAGCTCGACCCCGAGGCCACGCTTGTCCCGTCGGCGGTTTGACATCCGGACAGTGAGACGGCGAGCGAGACGGTCAGTACGGCCAGCAACATCGATGCAACACGTTTGAAGTTCATTTGGTTTCCCCATGGGTTCAGGACGAGCGCGCAGCGACGGCGATGACGATAAGGCTGTGCGGCGCTCATGAACTAAACGGATCATCACGACAGAATATTCCCTTGATCGCGAAGTGGGCAGTGTTTGATGTTGTGCACTTGCAGCATTGAAGGAACATATGACAATCCTTTCGATGCCAATAACCCTCAAGACGGATTCAGGGGGAGATCGAGTGCGTGTTCACCGCTTGGGTCGGAGGGGGAAGGCGAAGCGTCCCGTTTCTGCCCGGTGATCAAGCCGACTAATTGGGCCACGCGAGTGGCAAGTGCACGGGCAGCCTTTTTGCCGCGAAACGCCAGCACGCCCCAGGGCGAATTGGCAAACTGCACGCTCCACGCCCCGGTAATGTTGTTGCGGCTCCAATAGGCCTTGAAACGTTCGGTGCCCACACCGAACTCGACGTTCAAGCGTTGATCGAATGCCCATTTGATGACGTGCTCAACGACGATCGAGCCAGGGCCGAACTTGGCGTACAGGGGGTCGAAACTGGCAATGAGGCCGTCGACGCAGGTCTTGCCCACACCGACAACCGTGGCCGCAACCGGCGCGCCATCCAGGGTGACTACGAACAAGCGTGCCATGGCGCGACCGTCCGCCGGGCAGAGCAAATTGACGAGAAAGTCCCGGTAGTGCGGCGAATCGAGCCACTCGCCCCTTTTACCGACCCGATCGCCCCATGTGCGTTTGCGCGCCAGAATCCAGTCGACCAGCGCCGCGTTTTCCTGGGCGTTGCCGGGCTCCGTCAGGCGTACCACTAGTTGTCCTTCCTTGGAGAAGCGGCGCTCGAGCGCTCCGGGTTTTTTCCCGCTCATTGTGCCCAGCGTCTTGCAGTACGTGTCCCAATCGGTCTCGTCACGGAGGTTCGCGAACGCAGCGACGGTGTGGGACGCGATCATCACATGGCGTTCCCGCGAAGCGATAGCGTGCAGTTCAGAGCCTTCGTTCAAGTATGGCAACTTGATGAAATCGGCGCCGCAACCCCGCAGCGCCGTCCGCCACGCGCCGGCAATCAGGGCGGGCGCGGACGGGCCGTCGGTCACGAGCACCCTGGTGTAGTCGCCGGCTTCCGGGCTCAGCGGGCAAAGATAAGTCCACAGGAGCCGCCGGTAAGTCACGAGGGGCCAGACCATGACTAGCCGCCCGTCCTCACGATGCACGATGCAGCAGAGCCTTCTGCCGCGAGGCTTGGCCGCATGTTGCCAGACTAGCCAGCACACGCTGAAAGCCTGGCCGTACTGGCCGTGTGCGCTCGACCAGAGATCGTCCCATTCGCGCTGTAAAGCCCGAAAGCCGTCTTCGTCGCTCACGATTTCAAACTGAGAGTTTGCGTGGATCATAGTGTCCCGAGGAAAGAGTCGTTGCTGTCTGGCTGTCGCGCCGGCGGCTCGCATAGCCGGACCAGCAAGTTGTCGGGAAGCCAAAACGGAGGGCAGAACACGGACTGACAAGTCCCATGGTGCCGGCTGCAGGCCGCAGGAGATGTTCGACAGCGCACAATCGTATGAAGAAAACGATCAGAGCGTTCGAACTGGACGCGCGGTGGAAACCGGCAGGGGCGTATCGGGGCAAACCTTAGTTTAGGAATTTCAAAACTAATTGTTTTGTTTTCAGGATTTTTTACCGCCTACGCTGTGTGCAACATTGCCTTCACAAGAACGGCGCGGTGCCGGTCCCCACGATCAAACTCTGCCAATGCAACTGGACATCTTTCGCTCGCTTTGGGGCCATCAGGGCGACCGGCGCACTACGTTTAGCGACGTCCGCGCGGCCGGCCTTGCCGGTGTCGAGGCGCGCCTGCCGCTGACGGCGGACGAGCGTGCAACGCTTGCGCGGGACCTGAAGGAACACGAGCTCGATTACATCGCGATTGTCTTCACCGACAACGCCGTGCTACCCGACCAGCGCGCCACGCCCGCACAGCATCTGGAGGACCTGGATCGCAAGCTCGGAACGGCTGCCGATCTGTCGCCGCGTTTTATCAACGTGCTGGCCGGCAATGACCGTTGGCCGCTCGCGCAACAGGTCGAGTTCTTCGGCAATGCGCTGGAGCTCGCCGCCCAACACGAGCAGTTTTGCAGCTTCGAAACACATAGGGCGCGATCCTTGTATAGCCCGTGGGTCACGCTCGACCTGATCCAGCAAGTGCCCGGATTGCGCTTCACCAGCGACATCAGTCATTGGGTCGTCGTATGTGAACGCTTGCTCGATGACAGTGAGGACGACCTCATGCCGTTCATCGAACGCGTGCATCACATCCAGGCACGCGTTGGTTATGACCAGGGTCCGCAGGTGCCGCATCCCGCCGCTGCCGAATATTCATTGCCGCTCGCTTTTCACCAGCATCACTGGGCTGCCATCTGGCGCTCGCAAGTGGCGCGCGGCTATCGAACCACGACGCTCACACCCGAGTTCGGACGGGATGGCTACCTGCATCATCTGCCGTTCACCGATGTTCCGGTCGCCGATCTGTCTCAGCTCAACGAGTGGATGGTGCACGCGGAGCGCCAGCATTTTAGTCAGATCATGGACCCGCACTGACCCCAGGAGTAATGCGCGATGCAAGCGAACCACGCCGGCGAAGCTGCGCCGGAAAAGAATTTCACATCGATCCCGGTGCTCGACATCTCGGGCCTGTTTAGCGACAAGCTGGCTGACCGTCAGGCAGTAGCGAACCAGCTTGGGCGAGCCGCCCGCAATGTCGGTTTCCTGTACATCTCCGGTCACGGTATCGAGCCCGCTGTCATCGATGGCCTGAGACAAGCGGCCAAGGATTATTTCAGGCAGCCGTTCGAGAAGAAGATGGAGCATTACATCGGCGCGTCGGATACCCACAAGGGATTCGTGCCCGAGGGTGAAGAGGTGTACGCCAAAGGCAAGCCCGATCACAAGGAAGCGTTCGACGTCGGCTTTGAAGTGCCCGCCGACGATCCGCTGGTTCTCGCCGGGACCCCGTTGCTCGGACCGAACCACTGGCCCGCGCTGGACGGTTTCAAGCCGGCTGTGCAGCGTTATTACCAGCAGGTGTTCGCCCTTGGACGAGTCCTGTTCCATGGCTTCGCGCTCGCACTGGGCCTGCCGGAAGATCACTTCGATTCACTGGTCACGCGGCCGCCTTCGAAGCTGCGCCTGATCCACTATCCCTTCGACGGCGCCGCACAGGATGCGCCCGGCATTGGCGCGCACACCGACTACGAATGCTTCACGATCCTGCAAGCCGACGCACCCGGCCTCGAGGTCATGAACGGTCTTGGCGAATGGATCGATACACCGCCGCTGCCGGGTACGTTCGTGGTGAATATCGGCGACATGCTGGAAGTGATGACGGCCGGCGCGTTCGTGGCCACCGCCCACCGCGTGCGGACCGTGCGCGAAGAGCGCTACTCGTTCCCGCTGTTCTACGCATGCGACTACCACACGCTCATCAAACCGCTGCCGGCCTTTGCAAAAGAGGGCGACGAGTATGAGGAGCTGGCTATTGGCGAACACATGTATGGGCAGGCGCTGCAAACCTACACGTACCTGCGCCAGCGTGTGGCGGAAGGACGCGCGACGCTGCCGACGAAAGCGCGCAAGCCATCCAGTTTCGGGCACCTTAAAAAAGCGGGGCAGCCGGGCTGATCTCCGGCTTGGCGCCTAAGTACGTTCTTCAACACCACCACCCTTCTTCGAGCGGAGTCACACGATGATTTTCAAGCCGGACACCAAGCGCTTCCTGATCGCAGCCGCGACTGCCGCCATCGCCGCCGTCGCCGGCGCATCTGCCATGAACGGCGCGTTTGCACAGACGCCGGCCGCCGTTACGTTGACGCCCGGCCAGTTCAAGGTTGGCATGGAGATTACCTACCCGCCGTTCGAGTCCTACGACGGCGACAAAGTGGTGGGCTCGGATCCCGATTTTTCGCGGGCGCTTGCCAAGCAGTTCGGAGCGAGCGCGAGCTTCGTCGATACCCGTTTTTCGGGCCTTATCCTCGGCCTGAACGCACGTCACTACGATGCGGTTATCTCCGGCATGTACGTCACGCCTGAGCGCGTGGCGCAGGCCCAGGCGATTCCCTACGCGCAGACCTCGGCGGCAATCATGGTGGCCGCGAGCAGCACGGTCAAACCGAAGATGCCCGAAGAGTTGTGCGGACTGCATGTGGGCCTCGAGCAAGGCACGACCTGGGTTAAACAACTTCAGGCGTTGTCGACGGACTATTGCAAGGCGAACGGTAAGGGCGAGATCACGGTCAGCGAGTATCCGTCGGCGCCGGAAGTGTTGCAGGCGCTGCTCTCGAATAACGTGCAGGCGCAGATGGAAATTGCCGGTGCCGCTCACGCGCTGGCTGCGAAATCGTCGGGACGCGTGGTGGTGGTGCAATCGCCGCAACTGATCTATCCGCAGACGCTGGGCATCTATGTGAGAAAGGATGACAAGGCGCTCTACGACACCATTACCAAGGCTTTCGATGCGTTGAAGAAAAACGGCGAGTACGAGGCGATGCTCAAGAAATACAACCTGTCCATGCCGCCCGCCAAGTCGTCCTGACCTGGGGCGATACCCGACCCGCGCACCGCGTCTAGCGAGAGAGACTCATGCACTACGACTTCACTTATCTGCTGTCGCTATTCGCGGTGCCGGCCTTCTGGCAGGCCTGCGTGACCGTGGTGGAACTCAGCGCGCTGTCGTGGCTGACAGGCTTGATACTGGGCTTTCTGCTTGCGTCAGCCAAGCTGTCGAAGTCGCGCTGGCTTTCCGTACCGGCCTCGGTGTACATCTGGTTTTTCCGTAGCGTCCCGCTGCTGGTTTTGGTTGTGTTCGTCTACAACCTGCCGCAGCTGATTCCCGCTAGCGGCGTTGCGCTGTCGCATCCGTTCTTCTCCGGTTTTGTTGCTTTGGCGCTGACGGAAACGGCTTATATGGCGGAGATACATCGCGGTGGATTGTTGTCCGTGGCCAAGGGCCAGCATGAGGCGGGCGCTGCGTTAGGCATTCGCGCGTTTGGTCTGCAGCGGTCGATCGTCATTCCACAGGCGCTTCGCATTGCGTTGCCGACACTTATCAACGAGTTCATTACCTGCGTGAAGCTGACGTCGCTGGTCTCGGTGATATCGCTGAGCGAGTTGTTGCTGGTCGGGCAGCGTTTGTATTCGCAGAACTTCCTGGTGATGGAGACCTTGTCGGCAATCGCCATCTATTACGTGCTGATCGTCACGGTCTTCGGCTGGCTGTTGCAGTATGTCGAGCGTCGTCTCGACCTGTCCAAGCGCAAGCCTGAAACGCTTGGGGCCGAGCAGATAGCGGCGCTGCGCACGCGGCTCGTGCCTGTCGCACCGCCAGCTGCGGGGCCTGACGGCAGGGGGGCACCGCATGCGTTGGTGCTCAAGAATGTGCATAAGCGCTACGGCGAGCATGAGGTGCTGAAGGGTATCGATCTGGAGGTGAAGGCGGGGGAAGTCATTGCGGTGATCGGGCCGTCCGGCTCGGGAAAGACCTCGTTGATCCGCACGATCAATGCGCTTGAACCCATGGACCAGGGCGAGATCATCTTGTTCGGCAAGGCCTTTATCTCCGCCGCCGACAAGCCTAACATCCGGCGCGTGCGCGATGGTGTGCGGCACATCGGCATGGTGTTCCAGAGCTTCAATTTATTCCCGCACCGCACCATTCTGGAGAACGTGACGCTCGCGCCGCATTATCACGGCCGCGGCAAGCGGGCGGATGTTACTGCACGTTCGCTGGCATTGCTCGACAAGGTGGGTCTGCTTGCGCACGCGTACAAGTATCCGCATCAGCTTTCGGGTGGGCAGCAGCAACGTGTGGCGATTGCGCGGGCGCTGGCGATGGACCCGGCCATCATGCTGTTTGACGAGCCTACGTCGGCGCTCGATCCGGAACTGGTTGGCGATGTGCTTAATGTTATTGGCGAGCTTGCGAAGGAAGGCATGACGATGGTTATCGTCACGCACGAGATGGACTTCGCGATGTCGATTTCCGACCGGATCGTTTTTATGGAGAACGGTGTTGTTGAGCTGGATGCGCCGCCCGAGGCAATACGGCATCAGGATGGCGCCGAGCGGGTGCGGCGCTTCATTGGCGTGACGAGGGAGGGTGCAGCAGTGGACCGGGGAGTTTCATTCGCAGATTAATTTTCGCTCGCGCCGGTGGACGGGGTTGGGGTTTTGGTGGTTTTAGGGTAGTGGTCGGGGTTGGTGCCGGGTTGCTGCTGCTCAGGCTTGTGGTCGGTTTAAGTTAGCTGATTTCTTTATCACTGTTAGCCACTGCGCGTGGCGGCGCGTCATTTCTGCAAACGCGCAAAGAAACGAAGCAAAGAAACGAAGCAAAGAAACGCGTTCCAACAATCGGCAAGTTAGTGTCCCTAGCGTGCAGGCTAGAAGTTTCTGGCACCTGATAGCACGGTGCTCGCCAGACATCACCGATGTGTGAACCCCTCCTTCTCGCGAATCCTGACACGAACACGCTTCGCCCCCAACGCTCTCGGGCAAGCACTATGAGCCACGGACCAGCGCGGCCTGACGTGTGCTGGTTGCCTCATTTCGTGGTGAGTTGGCTACGTGGACTGCATGCTTCTTTCTCGGGGTGGTTGTACGCGGATAGCGCGGGGTGTCCCTTGGGCAGGTTCAGTCACTGGTGGCGAAGCGTGTGGGTATCTGTGTTCGGAGAGGTCGGGCTTCAAACATCGGTGAGTCTGGCGAGCACCGTGCTATCAGGTGCCAAAAACTCCGAGCCTGCACGCTAGGGACACTAACTAGCCGATTGTTGGGAGGCGTTTTCTTTGCTTCTGTTTCTTTTTCGCCGTCGGCAAAAGAAATGAAGTGCCGCCACGCACAGTGGCTAATA
>NZ_AEJF01000079.1 GCF_001028175.1 Caballeronia mineralivorans PML1(12) | reverse complement strand
GCTAATAGTGATAAAGAGAACAGCTAACTTAAACCGACCGCAGGCCTAAGCAGCAGCAACCCGGCCTTGACCCAGTCCCACGAGCACCGACAGACCCCAACCAACCCCGAGTGCGAACGAAAACCCTTACCGCCCAAGATGCGCCTTCAACGTGTCACGAAATTTCTGGATCAAAGGTTCCTTCGAACGCCCCCGCCTGACGATCAAGGCAAACGGCGCCTGATAGCCGAACCCTGCCGGCGCGAGTACACGCAACCGCCCCTTGTCGACCCAGGACTGCGCGTAATGCTCAGGCAAAAAGCCTATAAAGGCACCGGACAAGATCAGGATCAGTTGCCCCTCCATGCTGTCCACCGTCGCCTCGCTACGCTTGAACCCATGGCGCGCGAGCTCAGTCTGACTCCAGTACGCCCGCCCAACCATCCGCTGCTGACTGATCGTTTCCTGCGGGATGTGGCGCTCGTTAAAGAGCGGGTGGCTATCGCTGCAATACAACCAGTGCTGCTCACGATAAAGCGAATGGTAGATCAGCCCGTTCATGCGCAATTGAAACGCACCGATCGCCAGATCAAGGCGATTTCCCAGCACGCTAAGCTGCAATTCATACGGGCTTTGCACATGCAAATGCAGATGCAGCGCCGGATGCTCGCGAGTAAACGCGCCGATAATTTCCGAGAGCGGCAACGCCTTATCGCTGACGGTCGAGTCCAGCACGCCAAGCTTGATGCTGCCGCGCAATTCACCGCGCAGCCCTGCAGCGTAACGCTCGAAACCGTCCACCTCGCCAAGCAGCCGCAACGCTTCCTGATGGAACTCCTCGCCCTTTGGCGTCAGACTAAAGCCGCCGCGCCCGCGATGACACAGCACAACGCCCACCAGCGATTCGAGCTGGCTCATGTAAGTGCTGATGGCCGACGTGGACAGGTTGAGTTCCTGCTGCGCCGCGGCAAAACCCTGGTGTCGTATCACGCAGGTAAAAATGCGCAGCAAGCGTGCTTCAGGCAAAACAGTAGCCACATCAAACTCCATCGAATACGGTAAGTGCCGGCAAGCAAACCGTCCGGTGCAGGGCGGAGCCCAAGCGTTGCTCCGTGGCCCGGACGTGCCGATACTTTAGAAATAACTGAACTAAATATTTCGCACCAGCACTTTGTCGGTATGTCGATGACCGCCAGAATTCAATGCAGACAGTTCGACGAATGAATGTGAGGAAGTGCCATGGAAAAGATCTTTCATCAGCCGCTCGGCGGTAATGAAATGCCGCGCTTCGGCGGCATCGCCACAATGATGCGCTTGCCGCATCTCACCTCCGCTGCCGGGCTGGACGCCGCGTTTATCGGCGTACCACTGGATATTGGCGCGTCGCTGCGTGCGGGCACGCGCTTCGGACCGCGCGGGATCCGCGCCGAGTCGGTGATGATCCGGCCATACAACATGGCGACCGGCGCCGCTCCGTTCGACTCGCTTTCAGTAGCCGATATTGGCGACGTCGCCATCAATACCTTCAATCTGCTGGACGCGGTCCGCATTATTGAAGAGTCGTATGACCGGGTCCTCGAGCACGACGTCGTGCCGCTGACTCTCGGCGGCGATCACACCATCACGCTGCCGATCCTGCGCGCGCTGCATCGCAAGCATGGCAAGATCGGCCTCGTGCATGTCGATGCTCACGCCGACGTCAACGACCACATGTTCGGCGAGAAGATCGCCCACGGTACGACCTTCAGGCGCGCGGTGGAAGAGGGCCTGCTCGATTGCGAGCGTGTGGTACAAATCGGATTGCGCGCGCAGGGTTATACCGCCGACGACTTCAACTGGAGCCGCCGGCAAGGCTTTCGCGTCGTGCAGGCGGAGGAGTGCTGGCACAAGTCGCTCGATCCCCTGATGGCCGAAGTTCGCGCCAAGGTGGAGGGCGGCCCGGTGTATTTGAGCTTCGATATCGACGGCATTGATCCGGCATGGGCGCCGGGTACCGGCACGCCGGAAATCGGCGGCCTGACGACAATCCAAGGTATCGAGATCATCCGCGGTTGTCATGGGCTGGATCTGATCGGATGCGATCTGGTCGAAGTATCGCCACCCTACGACACGAGCGGGAACACCTCGCTACTGGGTGCGAACCTGCTTTATGAAATGCTGTGCGTGCTGCCGGGTGTGATGCGTCGCTAAGTGTCGCTGAGCGTGCGCCAAGGCAGCCTCAAGCTGGGTCATCAGGAGGAAGGAGCACATTATGGAAACCACCATTACGCCCAGCCCGGCCGCTGAGCAAAAGGTCCGCGAGGATCTGGCGGCGCTGTATCGGCTGATCGCGCATTTCCGCATGACGGACATGATCGACACGCACATTACCGCGCGTTTGCCCGGCCCCAAACCGGCGTTCCTGATCAACCGGTACGGCGTGCTGTTCCATGAGATGCGCGCCTCGGACCTCGTGAAGATCGACTACGAAGGCAACGTGATCGACGAGCGTGCACGCGATACGCCCGAGCTTTTCACCGTCAACGCCGCTGGTTTCACCATCCACTCGGCGGTTCACATGGCGCGCGAGGACCTCGGGTTTGTCGTGCATACGCATACGGCCGCTGGCACCGGTGTGTCGGCGCAAGAACAAGGGCTGCTGCCTATCAGCCAGCATGCGCTGAAGTTCTACGGCAAGCTCGGTTACCACGACTATGAAGGCATTGCGCTCGACCTGGGCGAGCGTGAGCGCCTGGTCGCCGATCTAGGCCCGCACAAGGCGATGATCCTGCGCAACCACGGTCTGCTCGCGGGCGGTGCGACCGCCGCGCATGCGTTTCACGAGATCTACTTTCTCGAGCGTGCTTGCCAGGCGCAGGTGCAGGCGCTGGCCGGAGGCGCGCAACTGCGGATACCGCCGGCTCATGTCCGCGAACTTACCGCGCGGCAGTTCGAATCCGAGGGCGCGGACGCCATCATAGAACTGGCATGGCAAGCAGCACTGCGCCTGATAGCCGACAACCGTCCCGACTACCGGTTGTGACCTGCTGCGTGGCGTTGTGCCCTGACATGTCCCATCGATCTCAATCCACCGATGACCAAGCTCGTTCTTATAAGCAGCGACTACGACATGTCTCCGCTAGGGCCGGCGATTCTCGCTGCGGCGCCTGAACTGCAGGTCCATCATTTCGGTGCGCCCGAGGCCGACGATGCCCAAGTCGCCGTATGCTGGAATCCACCGGCGGGTGCGTTGCGCACGTTGCCCAATCTCCGGCTGGTCCATGGCATTGCTGCCGGCGTCGACAACATCTTGCGCGATCCTCATTTCCCTGCTGTGCCGTTGTGCCGTGTAGTCGACCCGTATCAAGCGCGTGCCATGAGCGAGTTTGTCATGTGGGGCGCGTTGCATTTTCATCGACAATTCGATCAGGTGCTGGCGAACCAGCGCAATGGACTGTGGCAGGTGCCGGATCAAAAGCGGGCAAGCGATTGCGCGATCGGCGTGATGGGTTTGGGTGAAATCGGCGCGCGGGTTGCCGACGATCTGCTGCACGCAGGTTTCACGGTGAGGGGCTGGGCGCGCAGTGTCAAGGTGCTGGCGGGTATACATACCTTCAGCGGTCGGGACGCATTGCCTGCGTTCCTCTCGGGCGTTGATATCCTCGTGTGTCTGTTGCCGCTGACCACTGAAACACGCGGCTTGTTGAACGCGGATGTGCTCGGGCAATTGCGGCCGGGCGCGAAACTGATTCACGTTGGCCGGGGCGAACATCTGGTGATGGATGCCTTGCTCGCGGCGTTGTCCGGCGGGCACATGGGCGGTGCGATCATCGATGTTTTTCCCAACGAACCGCTACCGGCCGATGATCCGCTTTGGCGCCACCCCAAGCTCATCGTCACGCCGCATATGGCGGCAATTTCAAGCCTCGAAACCATTGGCTTGCAGGTCGCCCAGAATGTACGGCGTTTGCTGCGTGGCGAGCCGCTTAACAATCAAGTCGATGTAGGCCAGCATTAGCACGGCAACATGGCGAGAGCCCGCTCGAATCCGCACGCAACGGCCACAGCTTTAGGAGTTTTGCCTCGAAGCGATGTTCACTTCCACAACGCGCACCGCGACACAGCCTTTGACCCGAACGCCTGCTCGCCGGGAATGGTCGCTGTGATCGTGTAGAAGTCCCACGGCTCCTTCGACTCCGACGGTTTCTTCACCTGCATCAGATACATGTCGTGGATCATGGTGCCGTCGGGCCGGATATATCCCTTGGCGTACATATCGTCGATCTTCATCTTGTGCAGTTGCTCCATCACCTTCGTGCTGTCGGTCGATCCAGCCGCCTGCACCGCCTTCAGATACGTGGTCGCGGCAGAATAGTCCGCAGCCTGCAAACTGGTCGGCATCTTCTTCATCTTGGCGAAGTAACGCTCGGCCCATTTGCGCGTCTCGGCGTTCTTGTTCCAGTACCAGCTATCCGTGGCCAGAAGACCCTGCGCGGTTTCGAGTCCGATGCTATGGATGTCAGTGAGAAAAATCAGCAGCGCGGCAATTTTCATCGACTTGGTCAGGCCGAACTCCCTCGCGGCCTTGATCGAGTTGATGGTGTCGCCGCCCGCGTTTGCAAGACCCAAAACCTGTGCCTTCGAGGCTTGCGCCTGCAACAGGAACGACGAAAAATCCGACGCCGATAACGGGTGCCGCACTGCGCCGAGCACTTGCCCGCCATTCGCCTTCACCACATCCGACGTGTTCTTTTCCAGCGCCTTGCCGAACGCGTAGTCGGCTGTGAGGAAGTACCACGTCTTGCCGCCTTGCTTCGTCACGGTCAGCCCGGTGCCATTGGCGAGCGCGACGGTATCGTAAGCGTAATGGACCGTGTAGGGCGTGCATTGCTCGTTGGTCAGCGCATCGACGCCCGCCCCAACGTTGATGTACGGAATCTTCTTTTCAGCGGCGATCTGGTTGGTCGCGAGAGCCGTGGCTGAATTCGTGCCGCCGATGATCGCGTCGACGCCACCACGGTCGATCCACTCGCGCGCCTTCGATGCCGCAATGTCCGCCTTGTTCTGGTGATCGCCATACAACAGTTCGATGGGCTTGCCGTTCACCTTGCCCTGGAAGTCGTCGATCGCCATGCGAATGGCTTCGAGACCTCCTTGCCCATCCGAGTCGGAATAGAGCCCCGAAAGGTCTGTAATGAAGCCGAGCTTGACCGAGTCGGCCGCCGCATGCACCGCGCTCGCGGTGAAGCTCAGAATCGCTGCCGCAACGAGGCCGCACGCGGAGCGCCGGGCGAGTATCTTGTTCATTCCTGTCTCCATCGGTTTTTATGGGCGGCCGGCGCGGCCGCCATGTATTTTCAATATTCTCGAACCGCGGCTCATGCGAGCTATGCGGCCGCCACCGGCGACACTTCCTTGCGTTCGCTATAACGGTCAGTCAGGTAGGACGAACGATCACGCACGAGCTTGCGGCGCAGGAAGGATTTCCAGTAGCAGTTCGGACGGCCGGCACAAACGCGTGCCTGCCGGAGTCACCACGAACGGGCGATTGATGAGAATGGGGTGCGCCAGCATGGCGTCCAGTAACTGTTCGTCCGTCAGCGAAGCATCGGCGAGACCGAGTTCCGCGAACAGTTTCTCTTTCTCGCGAAGCGCTTCCCGGACGCTCAGTCCAGCGTCCTTGATCAGCCTGGAGAGCGTTGTGCGGCTCGGCGGCGTCTTGAGGTATTCGATCACTTCCGGTTCAATGCCCGCATTGCGAATCAGCGCCAGGGTATTGCGTGACGTGCCGCAAGCGGGGTTATGGTAAATCGTGATGTCCATGCTTTCTAGTCTCCATGGCTGTTAAAAGGGAGGTTGCCACGCGTCACAGATTGTTGAAATGATAGCTGAATCGATTTAAAGCATTTGCTCAAGTGGCGCCAGCGTTTGCCGTTAAAGGGTATGGGTCGAAGAATGCTGTCGGCTCCGGTCGCGTTCGCAAGTATCGACGCACGCCACCGCTTGGGATTCGATGCGAGACAAGAGACTAGAGAGAGACGACATGTTTTCGACGATTAAAGGCCGCCTTGGCGTCGCCATGGCACTTCTGGGTCTATTGCTCATCGTGGTCGGCGGACTGGGGCTCTGGGGAATGAGCCGCGGCAACGACACGACTCGGGGCCTCTTCACGGACCAGATGCCTGGCGCGGTCGCGGCTGGCAACGCGGAAATGTTCACCGCCCGGGAGCGGCTCAGCTTCGATCGTGCGGCCTTGCTCGTCGGCAAACCCGGTGCGGAAACCGCTATTGGACGGGGCGCCTTGATGCGTACTCGCGCCGACAAGGAGTGGGCGACCTACGCCGCGTTGCCCCAGGGTCCGGACGAACACAGGCTGGCTGAGTCCTTTCAAGCCAAGCGTCTCGAACTCCAGAAGCTGATGGACGACGGTTATGCCAATATCAGGGCGAACGACGCGGATAAAATCGTCGCTTCCGCGGAAGCCATGCAGGTTGCATTCAACGAGTTGGCCGGGTTTGGCGAAGCGCTTCGCAAGTATCAATTCGATTCTGCCAAGAGCGACTATGACAGCTCGCAGGAAACCTTCGGCCAGTTCCGCATTATCAGCATTGCTTCTATTCTGGTCGGCCTCGTGGCCGCTATTTTCTCGTGGTTCTCGCTGCGTCGTTCGATCGGACGTCCGCTCGATGAAGCGCTCGCGCAGTTCGATGCAATCGCCGCCGGCGATCTTCGCCGCGAGTTGATCGTCACGTCGCGCGACGAGATGGGCCAGCTGCTCGCAGGCCTGGCGAAGATGCAGGCAAGCCTTGTCAGCACGGTGCGCACGGTGCGTTCGGGCAGCGAATCCATTGCATCGGCGACCAAGCAGATCGCGGCGGGCAATATCGATTTGTCATCGCGCACGGAAGAACAAGCTTCAGCGCTGCAGGAAACGGCGTCGAGCATGGACGAACTGACCGGTACCGTGAAACAGAACGCGGAGAACGCGCGTCAGGCAAGCTCGCTGGCTGCCAACGCATCGGACATCGCGAACAAGGGCAGCTCGGTCGTCTCGCAAGTGGTCGTTACCATGGGCGATATCAACCAGAGTTCGACGAAGATCGCCGACATCATCACGATCATCGAAGGCATTGCGTTCCAGACCAATATTCTCGCGCTGAACGCAGCGGTTGAAGCGGCGCGTGCCGGCGAACAAGGGCGTGGTTTTGCGGTCGTGGCCGCAGAGGTTCGCAGCCTTGCGCAACGCTCGTCGGCGGCAGCGAAGGAGATCAAGGACCTGATCAATACTTCAGTCGCACGCGTCCAGACCGGCACGACGCTGGTGGGCGACGCGGGCCGCACGATGTCGGAGATCATCGGCGCGGTGCAGCGCGTGACCGACATCATGGGCGAGATCGCGGCGGCCTCCGAAGAGCAGAGCAGCGGCATTGATCAAGTCGCGCGAGCAATCACGCAAATGGATGAAGTGACCCAGCAAAACGCGGCGCTCGTGGAGGAAGCCGCGGCCGCAGCGCAATCGCTCGAGAACCAGGCGGGTGCGTTGAAGGCGGCGGTGTCGGTGTTCCAATTGAATGACGGCGGTTTGGAAACAGTCAAGGCGCCGTTGAGCGTGAAACCGGCGCGCGCAGCGGTGCATCATGTGTTGGCCGTGCCGAAGAAACGGGCTGTCGCGGCGAGCGTCGCTGTTGTGCCCGCACAGCTCAAAAGGCCGGCGCTGACCGGCGAGAAGTCGAAGCCGGTTGCATTGGCCGGGGCCGCAGATTGGGAAGCGTTTTAACTAGCTAGAGACCTGTCCTGCACCGGCAAACCTTCTTGCCGGTGCAGGACAAACGAAAATACCGCGACACGCCTCAAGTCTTTCAAGTCTCTCAAGCGTTGCACGCTTCAGAGCGACTGTGCCGCGAGCACGACGGCAGCCATCAGCGAAACGATAAGAATGGAAGCACCCACGGTCCTGCGGCGATTCAATCCCGTCCATAACACCACGCCAGTGAGAGACAGCAGGATCATGCTTCCCGCGAACGAATCCGCGAGCAAGATCCACCCCACGCGCGCGCCGCTAGCGCGATGCAAACCTTCGAGCGTGTTCATCAAACCTTGATCGCGGCGTTCGACGCTCACGGAATTCCCGCCTTTCCAGAAGTCGGCGCTGACGAGATAGTCCGGCGCGATAAAACGGATTTCCCAATGTTCCGGCTGAATCACCGACTGATCTCCCCACGTCACCGGCTTGGCAGGTTCACGCGTGGTCCGCTCTGCGGCGCGATCCAGTTTCAGCTCGGTCCGCAGATAGGCCGCAAGCTCCTTCGGCGACTTGGGGGCGGGGTCGGGAAGCGCAACATGCACAGTCGATACGACCGGACCGCCGACGCGAATCTTCATGGTCGCGCGATGGTTCTGGAGGATGCCGGTCACGCCGAACAATAAACCCAGCACCGCCCCCCACAATCCGACCCAACTGTGTATCTTGCGCAGCCACTTGAGGAACGTCGCGCGACGAGAGCGCGATTTCGTGCTCACTTCCCGGGGTTGTGCCAATCGACCCGGTGTCGCTTCGAGTTGAGTTGCTTGCATCGTCATGGGGTCGGTCCGTCGAGTGATGGTTTAGCGGCTGGCGATGAGCCGGGTGAGAAGGAGGGGGTCAAAACTCCAGGGTCGAACTCAGTTCGAGCGTGCGGGCAAGACCCACGCCGAGCTGATTCGAACCGGCTGCACTCCAGTAACGCTTGTTAGCCGCGTTCTCGAGATTTGCCTGGACCGACACGCGTTTGCCGTACACGCGCGTGGTGTAACGCGCGCCCGCCGAGAACAGCGTGTAACCGCCGATATAAGCCTGGTCTGCGCTATTGACCGGACGTGGGCCGATGTAATACATCCCGGCGTTGAACGACAGTCCTGCCACCACCGGCACACGGTATTCAGCGAAAAGACTCGCGGTCAGGTGCGGCGTGTTTTCGGGGGTCTTGCCGAGCAGCGTCGAGTCAGAGGAGTCGAGTTGTTTCGCGTCCAGATAGACCGTCGAACCGGTCAGTGAAATATCCCTGGTGAGGTCGCCCTGCACAGAAAACTCGACACCGCGATACCGCGCGTTGCCGTCCATCACATAGACGTTGTCGCTGTTGGTATTGGCGGAAGGCTGCCGGATATTGAACAGGGCGAGCGAGACCAGCGTGTTGTTGGCAAGGCGCGTGCGAATGCCGATTTCTTCCTGCTTGCTGACGGCCGCGGGCAATATCTGGTTCGCGTTGTCTGCGGTGGTGGGCGCGCTTCCGGCAGATTCAAGCGCTTCCACATAGCTCGCGTAGACGCTGGTATTCGGTGCCAGGCGATAGATCAGGCTACCCGATGGCGACGTGTGACTGATGTCGGAGCTGGGCGTGCCGGCTTGCGAACTCATGTACTCGGACCTGCGCACACCGGCCACGAATTGCCACTTCGACGTCAGGTCGATCCGGTCGTACAAGTAAGCGCCGCTATTGCGCACGTGTTGCGCATAGAATTGCTTAGGTGTGCCGCTGGATGTCAGCTTGGAGATGTCGATCGGGTTGTAGAGGTTCTGGCTCGCGGTGAAGTAGTACGTCGTGAAGTCCGGCTGGAACAGCCAGCCTTGTGAGACACCGGCCGTGATGTCGTGGCCGATCGACCCCGTCTTGAACTGGCCATTCACTTCCAGGCGGACGATTTTATTCTCGTACATCTGACCATTCTGTTCGCTCGCCTGCAGGGTTCCGGCACCGGTCGCGACGTTATATTTCTGGAAGACCCACGCCCATCTGTCACGCCGGGTGATCGACTGACCGGCGCTGAACGTGGCGGTCCAGTTCTCTGAAAGCGCGTAATCCGCACGCAGCAACTGCGTGTTCGCGCTTGCGCTCGTGGGTTTGCTGGCGCTGACCAGCAACTTGGTCGGATCAGGCAGACCCGGCAGCGAGATGACACCGTTCTTCGCTGTCAACGGGACAATGCCGGCCTGTTCGACGATGCTGCTTTCAATGTGTTCGAAGTCGTACTGGAGTTTGAGCTTGCTGTTCACGCGCCAGTCGAGCGCGGCGCTGATGAACTTGCGATAACCGCGGTCGCCGTCGATCGGTGTTTCGACGTGTTCATCCATCGCGTTGACGCGAACGCCGAACTGATCGTTGGCGCCAAAACGCCGGGCGATGTCGACATGAGTGCCGTAGGAACCGTTGGAGTCGCCGAGTACCGAGACGCTGGTCACCGGTTCCGAACCGGCGCGTTTGGTCACCATATTCACGATGCCGGCCGGGACTGCGAAGCCGTAGTACAGCGCGGACGCACCCTTCAGCACTTCAACGCGCTCCTTGTCTTCCATCGGCATCCAGATGTTGTTGTCGATGGGCAATACGCCGTTGAAGTAATAGCTCGCGCGATTGTCGAGGGGAATGCCGCGGACCGAGAGATTGTCGTAGGCGAGGCCGCTCAACTGCTGGCGCGTGACGCCCGCCACGTTGCGCAACGCGTCGTACAGGCCGGTGTCGCCCTGCGCGTCCATGACCTCGCGCGTCACCACGTTCACCGTTGCGGGCACATCAAGCGCGTCGAGTCCTCGATACGGCCCCGTTTCGATCGATACGGGCGCAAAACCCTGTTCCTTCTTTCCCGAGACCTTGACGGGCGCAAGTTGTGGCGCGTCGGGCGTGGTTGAGGCGGTTGCGTTAGTCGAGGTCGTGGCGGCTGCCGCGTCGTTTGTGTCGTCTGCTCTTGCCGGCGATACCGACGCCCCCGCCATGCCGATGGCCAACACTGCGTTAGCGAGCAAGGTCTTTCTGTGGAGCAATGAAATCTTGCGCGCACGTTTACTGCAACTCATGAACAAACCCCGATTAAGAAAACGACAAGCGCGAACGCGAATCGGAAGGCTCAACGGCGCGCTGGCGACTGGTGTGACCTTTCAATAAGTAATATTTAATGAGATCGATTCGCGTTCGCATTTATATTGAAATTAAACTCGAAGGTCAAGTTAAGTAAACAAGTCATGGGGGTTTTGTTGCGTGCGATCGCGTTATCGGCGTGATCGATGGGCGTGTTTAAGCTGACAAATTGCTTTCATAGGAAGGAGGGGCTAGCGAGGGTGCGCTGACCCTGTGTCATCCCGCAATATCATCAGGAAGCCGAGGTATTCGGCCCACAAAATAGCCGCTATGGATTCGAAGCTGAAACGAGGGGCTTTGTCGCGTTCTTGACGCGGGTGTGCAGGCGTTGCAGATCGACGCATCGAAACGCCAGGCTGAGGCGCGGCCCCTCGACGCCGCACATCTTCGGTATCCCGTGGTTGTGCGTAAATTGCGATGCGTAGCTCATCACGATCACGCTGCCCGGATGCAGATCCACATTGAGCGTGCGGCCCTTGCCCGACTTTGCGCGGATTGTCATTCGACGGGTTGCACCCAGCGACAGGATTGCGATGGGCGCTTTCTGCACGAGTCCTTGTGTCTTGTCGTTATGGGGCGCGACGCTGTCGTTGCCATCGCGATATAGATTCAAGCCGACGCTGTTGAAAGGGGCACCCGCAATCGAGCGCACTTGCTCGGCGGCTTCCATCAAAGGCTCCGGCAGGTCAGGAGCGTCCAGCGAAAAATGCGCCATCAGGCGCGGCACATCGACCTCGCGTTCGTACATCAAACGACGCTGATTGCCCCACGTCACGTTAGCCAGCGCCAGCTCGAACCAGGCTTGTGCAGTGGCTTGCGGCACCATGTCGGGCAGGTAACGAATCCCGCTCTCGGCATCGTCGACAAGAGCCAGCGGCGTGGCTTCGAACAAATCGCTTTGAAACACGACGATTCCTTTCTTTGGAGAGCCCGCCGGCTAGTCCGGCGCGAACGGCAGTTCGCCCTGAACCGACTGCGGCTCAGCGATATACGACCCCGCCGGCAGCAAGGCAGTCACGCGCACGCCGAGCAAACGCAGCCGCCGGTCCAGCGGTACACGCTTCAGGCATTCGGTTGCGGCACGGCGTATCTCTGCTGCATCGGCAGTCGGCAGCGGGACCGTCAGGTCGCGCGTGACCGTGCTGAAGTCGTTGTAACGCAGCTTGATGCCGACCGTGCGGCCTTCGTAGCCCTTGCGCCGCAGGTCATCCGCGACTCGCGTGCACAGGTCGGTAAACGCGGCCGAGAGTTCTCCGCGATCCTGCCGCGGATGCAGGTCGCGCTCGAAGGTGGTTTCGCGGCTCATCGACTTCGGCTCGGAACTGACCACGACGGGCCGTTCATCGACACCCTGGGCCACTTCCACAAGCCACGCCGAATACGTCCGGCCAAAATTCGCCTGCAGTAGCTCGAGGTCGGCGCGCGCCAGATCGCCGACTGTTTCGATGCCGATCGCCGCCAGTTTTTCAGTCGCCTTCGGCCCGATGCCATTCACCTTGCGCACAGGCAGTGGCCAGATTCGCGGCGGCACGTCGGCGGCGGTTAGGATCGTCAGGCCGTCGGGTTTATCGAGTTCAGATCCGATCTTCGCCAGCAGCTTGTTCGGCGCGACGCTGATCGAACACGACAGCGCGGTGGCATCGCGCACGGCCTGCTTGATACGCGCGGCGGTTTCGGCGGGGTCGCCCGGCAAGTCGCTCAGGTCGATGTAGATTTCATCGATGCCGCGGTTCTCGATCTGCGTGGTGAAGGTGGCCACCGCCTCCTTGAAGAGGCGCGAATAGTGCCGGTACGAATCGAAGTCGGTGGGAAGGAGGATTGCGTCCGGCGCGAGTTGCGCGGCTTTCATCATGCCCATTGCGGAAAACACACCAAGCGCACGGGCTTCGTAGGTCGAGGTCGTGACAACCCCACGACCCGCGTAATCGCGCAGCCGTTTGAAGCGCCGGGTGCCGTCGGCGAGCGTGTCGGGCGTGGCGTTCCTGCCGCCGCCGATCACCACTGGCTGACCGCGCAGCTCGGGGTAGCGGAGGAGTTCGACAGAAGCGTAGAACGCGTCCATGTCCAGATGCGCAATGCGCCGCGTAGCTGTCACTGGCGCGCTCCCGGACACGGGACAACCGACCTGTCAGAACTGACTGTGCCGGTGCTGGAATCGGACATGATGTGAAGAGCTGTATGGATGTACAGTATTTTACATCGAAAAAGTGAGGGGCAATCGGCGATTTTCAGGCAAAGCGAATGCGCTGGAGTCGGCGCCGCTGAGTCAATGCTTTAGCCGCTTCGGGAAAAACGCGACGAGGTCGCGCGCCGGGTTAGTCGGAGTTGAAGGGCAAACGACTCGAAAATGTCAGACTGGGCGAATGATCGTTTTTGGTGTCCAGCGCCGTCCTTGATAGACAGCGTTCCCCCATGGGCGATCATCCAGCCGTTTTATTCGTTATCTTCATAAGTAATCCTTTGCATATGGCCTTTGCTCGATTCACCATTCTTGATGCGACGGAACCACTGATGGAGTAGCAGCATGCTCGCCGATCTGTCGCGGGCTCGATCCCGCGAAGCCTGAAGTGGCGAAAGCGTGAAGCGCCGCGGCCACGATGCGGGAGCGGCCGTCGGACGCGTCAGGTAGTGCCACTGCATCGGCGTATCGCCGATGGCCTTGCAAACCAGCGACCGCAGCAAGACCTGCGTCTTATTGTGACCGGGTAAACTAGTCGGCTAGGCGTTGCGGATCACGAAGTAATGACTGAAGTTAACACGCACCCACACGCATCCGGGCCTGTGTTTTAAGCAATAACGGAATTACAACGTACACGTGTCAGGCAAGTCGCTGGCGGGACAAAGGGGAGGCAATGACCATCGCGAACTGTCAGATCCTTGAGCGGATCTGCGCGACAGCGGGCTCGGACCTCTACCGTGGCCGCCGCTTGACGGATGGGATGCCGGTGCTGTTGAAGCTCCCTGCGCAACCGGCCGACGCAGCCCAATTAGCTCGTTTAAGACGCGAGCACCTGCTGCTGCAATCGTTGAATGTCGCAGGCATTGCCAAACCGCTCGCGCTGGTCGATGAACGCGGAGACCTGGCGCTGGTTCTGGAAGCCTTCTCAGGCGAGTCCCTCGAAGCCGTTTTGGGTCGTGACCTGCGCATGGACCTGGTGGTCTTCCTGCGCATTGGCCGCCACCTGGCCGATGCGTTGGCGGGTATCGATGCCGCGCAGGTCATCCATCGGGATATCCGGCCTGCCAATATCCTGGTCGCGCCAGCGACCGGGGAGGTTCTGCTGGTGGACTTCAGTATGGCGACGGCCCAGCAATCCAGCACCTTCTCGCCGGAGGGCACCGCCGTACCCGTGGGCGATTGGGCTTATGTGTCCCCCGAGCAAACGGGCCGCATGAATCGTCCGGTGGATTACCGGACCGATTGCTATTCGATGGGCGTGTTGCTCTATCGGATGCTGACTGGCCAACTGCCTTTTCAGGCGAACGATCCGCTGGAATGGACGCATTGCCATATTGCCCGCACGCCGGCACCGCCGGGTGAGTTCGCGCCCGAAGTGCCGCAACCGGTGTCGGATATCGTGATGAAGTTATTGGCCAAGCTGCCGGAAGACCGCTACCAAAGTGCGTGTGGGCTGCAGGCCGATCTCGACCGGTGTCTGGCGCAATGGCAGGCCTTGGGCCGGATCGAGCCGTTCCCGCTCGGTACGGAAGATGTCCCGGAACGCTTTCATGTCCCGCACAAACTTTACGGGCGCGGCCCTGAAGTAGAGCAGCTGCTCGACGCCTTCGAGCGCACGGCGGCAACCGGCCAGGCGGCGCTGGCGACCGTCTCCGGGTACTCGGGCATCGGCAAGTCGTCACTGGTCGACGCGTTGCGCAAGCCGATTGTCGTGAAGCATGGCTATTTCGCGGCCGGCAAGTTCGATCAGTACCAGCGCGATATTCCGTACGCCACCATGACGCAAGCGTTTCGCGAACTGGTGCGGCAACTGCTGGCCGAAAGCGAGGCGCGCATCGCCGGCTGGCGGCAACAGATCCAGGCCGCGGTCGGCATCAATGGTCAGCTCATTGTCGATGTGCTGCCCCAGGTCGAGATCATCATCGGCCCGCAATCGCTCGTCCCGGCGCTGCCGCCGACGGAGACGCAAAATCGGTTCCGCATGGTCTTCCGCCAATTCGTGACGGCGTTCACGAGCGAGGACCATCCGCTAGTCCTTTTCCTGGACGACCTGCAGTGGATAGATGCGGCCAGCCTCGCGCTGATCGAGCATCTGCTCACTCACCCGGAGACGCGCTATCTGCTGCTGATCGGTGCTTACCGCGATAACGAAGTGAGCGCGGCGCATCCGCTGATAACCAGCCTCCAGACGATCCGCCGCAGTGGCGCACCGGTGATGGACCTCCCGCTCATGCCGCCATCGGCCGTGCATCTGAACCAGCTCGTGGCCGACGCGCTCCATGCACCACCCGCATCCTGCGAGTCGCTTTCGCAACTGGTCTGTGAGCGCACCGAGGGTAACCCGTTCTTCTTTATCCAATTCCTGGATGCGCTGCACAAGGAGGGCTTGTTGCGGCATGACGCGCAACACCGGGCCTGGCAGTGGGACCTGGATCAGATCAAGGCGAAGGACTTCGCCGACAACGTCGTCGACCTGATGGTGGGAAAGTTACGTCAACTGCCGGTGCCGGCGCAGCACGCGCTGCAGTTGGCCGCTTGCCTGGGCAACACATTCGACCTGCGCCATCTCGGGCTGGTCAGCGCGCATTCAGAGGCCCCGGCGCGGCAGCGCCTCAGCGAGGCTGAGGTTGAGCAAGGGCTCGCGGCGGCGGTGCGCGAACGTTTGATCGTGCACACCGACGGCCGCGGCAAGTTCCTGCACGACCGGATTCAGCAGGCCGCTTATTCCCTGATTCCGCAAGCGTCGCGTGTCGAAGTCCACCTGCGCATCGGCCGTGCGCTGTTGGCGAGTATGACGGCGGACGAACTCGCCGAGCATGTGTTCGATCTCGCGAACCAGTTCAATCGGGGCGCGGCACTGCTCATCGAGCGCGACGAGAAAGCGCAAGTGGCGGCGCTCAACCTGCGTGCCGGGCACCGGGCCAAGGCCTCGGCGGCCTATGCGTCGGCGTGCGTGTATCTGGCGGCGGGCATGGCCTTGCTCGATGACAGCGACTGGAGCGGCCAGTATGGACTCGTGTTCAGCCTGTGGCTCGAACGCGCGGAGTGCGAGTTCCTCAACGGGCGCATCGACCTGGCCGAGTCACTGATCGAGGAGCTATTGCGGCGCGCTGCGTCGAAAGTCGACCAGGCGGCCGTCTACCACCTGAAGGTCCAGTTACATATCGTGAGGTCCGAGAACCCGCAGGCCGTCGACAGCGTGCTTGCGTGCCTTCGGCTGTTCGGCATCGACTTCCCGGCACACCCGACCCGGGAGCAGGTTCAGGCCGAATACGAAACGGTCTGGCGCAACCTGGCGGGGCGCCCGATCGAGAGTCTGATCGACCTGCCGCTGATGAGCGATCCGGAACTGCAGGCCGCGATGCGTCTGCTCTCGGCCCTGTTCGACGCCGCCTACTTTACCGATTTCCATTTGTTTTGCCTGCACCTGTGCAGAATGGTGAACGTCAGCCTGCAGCACGGCATGACCGGCGCGTCCGCGCACGCCTGTGGCTTTCTCGGTTTCGTCCTCGGTCCGGTGTTTCACCGTTACAGCGAGGGGTATCTTTTTGCCAAGCTCGGATGCGACCTGGTCGAGAAGCATGGCTTCCTTGCCTATCAGGCCAAGGTTCACTATGCAATGGGACAAGTTGCCGTCTGGACGCAGCCGATCGCGAACGCCATCGATTGCAATCGGGCGGCCTTTCGCAGCGCGATCGAGACGGGGGATCTGACCTTCGCTTGCTACAGCATGCTGCACATCATTGCAGAAAGCCTGGTGCGCAATGATCCGCTCGACAGGGTGTGGGGCGAGTCGGAGCAGGGCCTGGACTTTGTGCGCAAGGCCCGGTACCGCGATGTCGCGGACCTTATCGTGACCCAGCAACGCTTCATCGCGACGATGCAAGGCCGGACCGCGACCTTCTCCACCTTCAGCGATGCGCAGTTCGACGAGGCGGCGTTCGAGGCGCAATGGACGGGAGAGCGAATAAGGGCGGTGGTCTGCGGGTACTGGATCCTCAAACTGCAAGCGCGGTTCCTGGCGGGCGACTACACAGCAGCGTTTGCTGCCTTCCAACAAGCGGAACCGATGCTGCCGTCCTTAGTTGGCCACATTCCGTGCCTCGACTATTTTTACTACACCGCGCTGACGGTGGCCGCGCTCTATGAGAACGCGTCCGTCGACGAACAAGCCGGATGGCGCGATCTGCTGACAGTGCACTGCGAACAACTGCGCGAGTGGGCTGAAAACTATCCGCCGACGTTCGGCGACAAGCACGCCCTGGTGTCGGCTGAGATCGCGCGCGTCGAAGGTCGAGACGCCGACGCCATGCGTCTGTACGAAGAGGCGATTCAAGCGGCCCGCGAGCATGGCTTCGTCCAGAACGAAGGCATCGCGCATGAGTTGGCCGCGGGATTTTATGTCGCCCGCGGGTCCACGACTGCCGCCCGTGCCCATCTTGACGAAGCGCGCGGTTGCTTTGCACGCTGGGGCGCGCACGGCAAGGTCCGGCAGATCGATGAGCGCACGCCGCCACTGCGCGCACCATCGGCTTCATCGTCGGCTTCACGATCCGCCACGTCGCCCGGCAACGTGGAGCAACTGGATCTGCTGTCAGTGGCCAAGGCCTCGCAGGCAATCTCGGGCCAAATCGTGCTGGAGGACCTGGTCGACACGCTGATGCACATTCTGCTCGAAAATGCCGGCGCGCAGACCGGCCAGCTGCTGCTCGCACGCAATGGGAGCCTGGTCCTCGCGGCCGAAGCGAGCGTGGAGCAACAGACGATTCGCGTGCGCCGGCACCTGGATCGGGCGCTGGCCGAACCGACGCTACCGGAACCGGTTTTACGCGAACCGGTGTTGCCCGGACCGGCGTTGCCCGGGCCGGCGTGGCCGACCTCGATCGTCAATTACGTGCGGCGCTGCCAGGAGCGGGTGCTGTTGGCCGATGCGACGCAGGCGAACCCCTTTTCGGCAGACGACTATGTGGCCCGCCGACAGCCGAAGTCGGTGTTGTGCCTGCCGCTCATGCGACGTTCCGCGTTGATCGGCCTGTTGTATCTGGAGAACAATCTGGCCACTCACGCGTTCACGCCGGAGCGCGTGACCGTGCTGGAACTGTTGGCGTCCCAGGCGGCGATCTCGCTGGAGAACGCACTGCTCTATGCCGATCTGCAGCAGGAGAATAGCGAGCGCAAGCGGGCCGAGGAGGCGCTGCGTGAGCGGGATGCACGCATCCGGCGGATCGTCGACTCCAACATCATCGGGCTGTTCTTCTGGGACTTTGCCGGTACCGCCACCGAGGCGAACG
Source organism: Caballeronia mineralivorans PML1(12) (assembly GCF_001028175.1). Taxonomy (GTDB): domain Bacteria; phylum Pseudomonadota; class Gammaproteobacteria; order Burkholderiales; family Burkholderiaceae; genus Caballeronia; species Caballeronia mineralivorans. Next base: position 33,785 of record NZ_AEJF01000079.1, on the reverse strand, counting down.
ACGCATTTCTGCAGATCGTCGGTTACTCCCGCCAGGATCTGTTGTCCGGCCTGATCCAATGGCCGCGCATGACGCCACCGGAATATCGTGCCGCGGATGCCCGGGCGATGGAAGTACTTAGGCGGGCCGGGACTTGCCAGCCCTATGAGAAGGAATATATCCGCAAGGATGGCCGTCGCATCCCGGTTCTGGTCGGCGGCGCCTTATTGGAAGGCTCGCAGGAAAATGGCGTCGCCTTCGTGCTCGACCTGACTGAACGCAGGGAGGCCGAGGCGGAACGCGCCGCGCGACGGGTAGCCGAAGCGGCCAATCAGGCCAAGAATGTGTTCCTGGCCAACATCAGTCACGAGTTGCGCACGCCGCTAAACGGTATCCTCGGCTACGCGCAAATACTGCGGCGGGATGCGACGCTGGACCAACGCCGAAGCGAAGGTCTGAACGTGATCCAGCATAGCGGCGAGCAGTTGTTGACGCTGATCGACGATATCCTTGATTTCGCCAAGATCGAAGCGGGCAAGCTGGAGCTCAGCCTTACCGACATCGCGCTGGCCAAATTCCTGCGCATCATTGCGGAGATCATCGACGTTAGAGCGCGGCAGAAGGGCCTTGATTTCGTCTGTGACTTCGCGCCGACACTGCCCCAGGGAATCCGCGCCGACGAGAGCCGGTTGCGCCAGGTCCTTTTGAACCTGCTAGCCAATGCGGTCAAGTTCACCGATCAGGGCTGGGTGAGCCTGCGCGTGTGCTTTTCGCCACCCGGGCGGTTGCGCTTCGAGGTGCACGACACGGGGATCGGTGTCGGTGCTGACCAGCTGGAAACGATCTTCCAGCCCTTCGAACAGGTGAACGACCCGCAGCGGCGGCTGGGCGGAGCCGGCTTGGGCCTTGCCATCAGCCGGCAGTTCGTGCGGCTGATGAGCAGCGACATCCACGTCACGAGCCAGATCGGCGTGGGCAGCACCTTCTGGTTCGAGCTGGAGGTACCGGTGATCGAGACCGGGATGACGGCGCTGCCCGAACGGTTCGTGACCGGCTACGCGGGTCCGCGCAAGAAGGTCCTGGTGGTCGACGATGTCGCGGAGAATCGCGCCATGGCGGTCGACATGGTGAGCCAGCTCGGCTTTGCCGTCGTCGAGGCGGTCAACGGCTTTGACGCGCTGGTTAAGGCCCGGACCACGCGGCCCGACTGGATTTTGATGGACCTCGTGATGCCCGGGTTGGACGGGCTCGAAGCTACGCGCCGCCTGCGGCAACTACCGGGCCTCGGTGAAGTGCCGATCATTGTGATGTCCGCCAGCGTGTCCGGCAGCGACGAACAGAAGAGTCTGGCAGCCGGAGCGAATGCCTTCGTCCCTAAACCGATCGATTTGGACCAGCTCCTGACTCAGATCGCAGCTCTCTTGAAACTCAGTTGGACTTATGAGCCGCAAGCAGCGCTCTCTGAGGAAGACAAGGAGGTCAGGCCACTGGTTGTGCCGCCGCAGCAAGATATGGAACGCCTGCGTCACCTGGCTCGATCGGGAAACATGCGCGACATCGTGCAGTGGGCGGGAAGGGTAGCTGAGCTCGATGAACGCTATCGTCCGTTCGCCGACCAACTACGCTTGCTGGCCAAGGGGTACCAGTCGAAGGCAATCCTGACCCTGGTGGAGCGATACCTCGAAAGCTGACCGGGCGCTGGACGCAAGATCCTCGTGTCAGGTTTGCTGCAGGAATGGCGTGATCTGTGCGGCGATTGTTTTAGGCGCGTCTTCGAGGCTGTAGTGGCCAACCCCGGCCAACCTGTGTATCGGGGCCTGAGGAAACAACTCGCTGAAGAGCGGCAGGAAATGCTCGGCATGCAGGGTGCGATCGGCCATCCCCCAGATCGCCAGAGCAGGCCTGGACCGAATCGCGCGCATGGCTGCCGCGTCAGGCACTTCAAAACGGTGCGCGTCAATGGCGAAGCCCCTCGCCCAGCCTATTGCACCGGCGCAGTCGGCCGGTCTCGCGAAACGCGATCCATAGGCACGCAACCAGGTGTCGCTGATCAGCGCGTGATCCTGGAAACCGTTGAGCTTCAATGTGCTCAGAATGTTGAAGCCGAGTTCGCCAAGCACGGCATCGAGACGCCCGTCGGACTCAGCTTTCTGTATCCACTGAAACCAAGGCGAAATCCGGGCATTCTCGGTCACCCGGTCGATTAGCGTGGGCTGCCCAAATGGCGTGGGTCCGTTGGTGGTGATGACTCGCCGGATACGGTCCGGATGTCGCGACGCCAGGCCCATGCCAACCGGTCCGCCGAAATCGTGCATAACAAGCGTGATACCCCGCAGGTCCAGCGCCAGCACGAAGCGCTCGAGATTATCGATGTGGTCTTGCAACCAGTAACTGCGGTCTTGCGGTGTGTCGCTCTTGCCAAAACCCATATGGTCGGGAGCGACGACTCGATATGTTTCGCCTAGCGCGGCAATCAAATTCCTGAACAGATAACCCCATGTCGGCTCGCCGTGAAGACACAGTACGACTTGCCCGTCTGATGGCCCTTCATCGACGTAATGCATGCGAAAACCTGGAGCGTCGGTGAACCGCGGCGCGTAGGGGAAAGTTTCGTCAAACGTGTCGGTGGATTGGGTCATGAAATGTCTCCTTTTAAAGAAGAAGCAGCGCTTAGCCATAGCGACTTGTTGCAACTTGCAACCAGTTGATTTATAGCAGAGCAGGTTTTATATTGCAACCACACGCCGAAACGGTGACTACGACGCATGCCCCGGTGCGACTAACAGGCGAGCAAAGAGCAAACAGGAAATAGCGATGGTCAAACGAACTACCCACCAAGACTCTCTTTGCGGTGTTGCCAGACCGCTGGACGCGATCGGCGACTGGTGGTCATTGCTGATTGTCCGCGACGCCTTCGACGGCCTGAGCCGGTTCGGGGAGTTTCAGAAGAATCTGGGGCTTGCGAAAAACATCTTGTCAGTCCGCCTGCGCAACCTTGTGGCTCACGGCATCATGGACACCGTTCCTGCTTCCGACGGTAGCGCCTATCAGGAGTACGTGCTCACGGCGAAGGGACGCGGTCTGTTCCCGCTGCTCGTTGCGCTCAGGCAATGGGGAGAGGATTTCTTTTTCGAACCGGACGAGGCCCACGTGCTTCTTGTGGACAGGAAGAAGGGCCTTCCAGTCCGAAAGCTGGAGCTTCGCTCCCAAGACGGGCGCGCGTTGGGACCCGAAGACACGGTCGTGCTCCAGCCCCCGAATAAGACCAGGAGGAAGCGAGTGTAAGGTCGCAACACTGCGGGGGCGAGTGAAGCGTCCCCTTCAGCCTGGGAGGTATTCGGTTTCGCGCCGCAACTGATCTTGCCGATCGCCACGATCCAGGATGTTGCGGCGTTAATATTTTTGTCACAAAACCCGGTGCGCCCGGTACGTGGAAGCGCTCCGTGGATCATCGAAATGTGCCTGAACGGGATTGGCTGTGCGTCAAGCCGTGTGCGGGGCGAAGCGCAGTTTGCGCATGCCATTGGGATTCCGATCTGAGACGACAGGTGACGGCTGCTGCCGGTAGTTTCCGTAATGCCGTGTAACGGACTGTCCAACCAGAATCGCTCGAATTGTTTCGAAAAACTCAAGAATCCCCGCGAACTGCCGTAAGTGCTTACGTGCGCGCGACGCGCTGCCTCCGTCAATGGGGCGCCTCAGGGTCCCCGCTTCATTCCAGGAAATCACGATGCTCTCTCACCGTTTGTCCATTAACGGCCGCATTGGCCTTGCGATGGCTTTTCTTGGCGTTCTACTGCTTGGTACCGGAGGATTTGGCATCGCCGGTATGACTGCGAGCAATGACGCGAACCGCCGGACCTACTCGGAACAACTGCCCAAGTCGATCGCGGTAGGCGAAATGACGATCATGGTCGGCCGGCAGCGTACTTCGTTGGATAGGGCTGCAATCAATCCCGGCTCGGAAGACGCAATCAACATGTACGGGAAGGAAAAGGAGGTCAAGGCTGCTGCGGATCAAGCGTGGAAGCAATACCTCGCATTGCCGCGCGATGCCGGCGAGGACCAGCTCGTAGCCACTGTCGCCAAGGAATATGACACGACCGAACAGGAACTGGACCAATTGCGCGAGGCCACCGTGCGTGGCGATCGGGATGAGATCCTGAAGCGCTTGTTCAACGTCGGGAAGGTCTATACGAGCATGCAGGTCGCGGCCAATGCGCTCAAGACCTACCAGTTCAACCAGACCAAAGCCGCGTATGAGGCATCCGAGTCCGCATACCGCCTGTTTCTCACGGGCAGTATCCTTGCGATCGTGGTCGGCATGCTCGCAGCGCTTGGAAGCTGGTACATGCTGCGCCGCGCGATTCTTGGCCCGGTGAACGAAGCGGTGGCGCATTTCGAGCAGATCGCGGAAGGCGACCTCAGCGGTCAAATCGAGGTCCGTTCGCATGATGAGATGGGGCGCATGCTGCAAGGGCTGGTGAGCATGCAACAGAGTCTTACCCGCATCGTGGTCTCGCTGCGTGAGGGCAGCGGTGCGATTGCTACGGCAACGCGCGAGATCGCGGCGGGCAACGCGGATCTTTCGGCCCGCACCGAGGCGCAGGCCGCCTCGCTCGAAGAAACGGCTTCGAGCGCCGAGCAATTGTCGAGCACGGTGAGCCAGAATGCCGAGAACGCTGAACGTGCCAGCGCGTTGTCGTCGTCAGCTTCGGAAATCGCGCGCAAGGGGCACCAGGTCGTATCGAGTGCCGTGACGACGATGACCGAGATCAGCCAGAGCTCGTCAGCTATTTCCGAGATCACGGCGATGATCGAAGGCATCGCCTTCCAGACCAATATTCTTGCGCTCAACGCGGCGGTCGAAGCTGCACGAGCGGGTGAGCAGGGACGCGGCTTCGCCGTCGTGGCGGGCGAGGTCCGCACACTCGCGCAACGCTCTTCCGCTGCGGCCAAGGAGATCAAGGAGCTGATCGTCAACTCGACTTCGCGCATCGATGCAGGTGCGACGCTGGTGAACCAGGCCGGCGACACCATGAACGAAATCATCGAGGCCGTGGGTCATGTGAACGTCATCATGGCCGAGATCACGGCAGCGTCGAAGGAGCAAAGTCACGGCCTGAGCCAGGTCAGCGTCGCGGTCAACAACATGGACCAAGCCACCCAGCAGAATGCCGCCCTTGTCGAGCAGGCTGCGGCCGCTGCGCGCTCGCTGGAGGACCAGGCACAAGCGTTGGCGGAAACCGCCGGCTCGTTCAAGTTGCGCGCTTGACGAGTTGTCGCGCCGGAGCACCGGGTCGATCCGGCCGTGACGCTTTCATCGCGTCATAGCCGGACGCCTGCTCACGGCTTCCCGTCCCGCACGCTATTCCAGACCGCACCCCTGCGCGTGAGCATCACGAGCCCTCCCGTTCGCGCGGCCCGATTACCTCAACCAAGGAGAAAGCCTTCATGTCCGATGACAAGGTGCCGCGTCGTCGTTTTTTGAGGCAGGTGCTCGCCATCGTGCCCGCCGCAACTGTCGCGTCCGGGGCGACGCTTACGCAATCCGCATGCAGCAGCCAGTCTGGGCCGGCCGCAGGCGCAGCCGGAACGGCCGACGCAGCCTATCAGCCCACTTACTTCACTGGCTCCGAGTGGACCTTTATCAACGCCGCGGTCGACCTGCTCATTCCGGAAGATGCATTCGGTCCCGGCGCGATCAAGGCCGGCGTGCCCGAGTTCATCGACCGTCAGATGGAAACCCCGTTCGGTCATGGCAAGCTCTGGTACATGCAGGGGCCTTTCCATCCAGACCAGCCGCCCGAGCTGGGCTACCAGTTGAGCCTTGCGCCGCGCGATATCTATCGTCACGGCATCAAGGCCTGCGACGACTGGTGCACGAAGAACTACGCCGGCAAGACCTTCGCTCAGCTAGACAAGTCCGCCCAGGAGAAGGTGCTCGGTGACCTGGAGCACGCGAAGATCGAATTCGATACCGTCCCGGCCCGCACCTTCTTCGGCTATCTACTTTCCAACACCAAGGAAGGTTTTTTCGCTGACCCGATTCATGGCGGCAACAAAGGCATGGTGGGTTGGAAGATGGTCGGCTTCCCGGGTGCACGCGCGGACTTCATGGACTGGATCGATCAGCCAGGCGTCAAGTACCCGTATGGGCCGGTTTCGATCGATGGTAAGCGGGGTTGATGAATGGCAATCAAGAAGAACAAGGTCGACTGTGTCATCGTAGGCTTCGGCTGGACCGGGGCCATCCTCGGGCAAGAGTTGACCGAGGCGGGCCTGAACGTCGTCGCGCTTGAACGGGGTGCGATGCGCGATACGCCGACGGACGCCGAGTACCCGAAAGTGATCGACGAACTCACGTATTCGGTGCGCGGAAAACTATTCCAGGACCTCGCGCGCGAGACGGTCACGATCCGTCACGGCGTCGACGACCTGGCCGTGCCGTACCGTCAACAAGGCTCTTTCTTGCTGGGGAATGGCGTGGGCGGCGCGGGCTTTCACTGGAACGGCATGCACTACCGCGTTCTGCCCGAGGAACTGCAGTTGCGTACCCGCTATGAAGAGCGTTATGGCAAGAAGTTCATCCCGGAAGGCATGAATATCCAGGACTTCGGCGTCACCTATGACGAACTCGAGCCGCACTTCGACTTCGCCGAAAAGGTGTTCGGCACCTCGGGCACAGCCGGCAACCTGAACGGCGCGATCCAGCCGGGCGGCAACCCGCTCGAGGGCAAACGCACGAGCGAATTCCCGACTCCCGCGCTGCAGAATTCATACGGCGCCCAGCTATTCGGGAAGGCAGCGAAGGAAGCCGGTTTCCATCCGTATCCGGCGCCGGCGGCAAACACCTCGGCGCCTTATACGAACCCCTATGGCGTGCGTCTCGGCCCGTGCAACTTCTGCGGCTTCTGCGAAGGCTATGGCTGCTACATGTATTCAAAGGCTTCTCCGCAGACCACCATTTTGCCGGTCCTGCTCAAGAAGCCGAATTTCGAACTGCGTCCCCATTCGTATGTGACGAAGGTCCTGCTCGACGCCGACAAGAAGAAGGCGACCGGCGTGACGTATATCGATGCGCAAGGCCGCGAAGTCGAACAACCGGCCGATCTGGTGATCATCGCCGCGTTCCAGATGCATAACGTTCGCCTGCTGCTGCTCTCGGGCATCGGCAAGCCGTATGACCCGAAGACCGGGGAGGGTGTGGTCGGCAGGAACTACGCGTATCAGATGAACGGCGGGGTCAACGTGCTGCTGCCCAAGGGTACGCAGCTCAATCCGTTCATCGGTACGGGCGCGGGCGGTGTGGGCATGGACGACCTCAATGGCGACCAGTTCGACCACGGTCCGCTGGGCTTCGTGGGTGGCGCGAGCATCCGCCACATACGCTACGGCGGCCGCCCCATCAAGACCACGCCGACCGTTCCGGGCACGCCGAACTGGGGCAGCAAGTGGAAAGAGGGCGTGACGGATGCCTATCAGCGTTATATGACCATCGGTATTGCAGGTTCCGTGATGTCGTATCGGGACGCTTGCCTGGACCTCGATCCGACCTACCGGGACGCCTACGGCCTGCCGCTGCTGCGCATGACCTTCGACTGGCACGACAACGAATACGACATGCTCGGATACATGGGCAAGCGAATGGAAGAAGTCGCGAAGGCAATGAATCCGGAAAAGTATTTCGTGGGCGTTCGCAAGAAGGGCCAGCATTACGACACGCGCCTCTACCAATCCACTCACACGACGGGCGGCGCGGTCATGGGCTCGTCGCCGCAAAACAGCGTGGTCAACAAGTATCTGCAGAGCTGGGACGTTTCGAATGTCTTCGTGATGGGGGCCTCCGCCTTCCCGCAGAACATGGGTTACAACCCGACCGGGCTGGTCGCCGCTCTTGCTTACCACTCCGCCAAGGCAATCCGCGAGCAATACCTGAAGAACGCGGGTCCGCTGGTGCAGGCGTAAGGGGACGACCATGACAACGAAAAAACATCTCCAGGTGGCGTTGGTGTCGTCGATGATCGCCGGCGCCGCATGGGCGGGTTATGCGTTCGCGGACAACCTCGCTTCGACCCCGGTCGCCGGTGCTGCGGTCACTGTCGTCGCCGGCATTCCGGCAGACCAGCGGCAACTGGTTCAGCAAGGCCAGTATCTCGCGAGCGCAGGCGACTGTATCGCCTGTCACACGGCCAAAGGTGGCAAGCCCTTTGCCGGCGGTCTGGGAATCGCTTCGCCAATCGGCAAGATCTATTCGACGAACATCACGCCAGACAAGGACACGGGTATCGGCAACTACACGCTCGAGGACTTCGACAAGGCGCTGCGCCGCGGCATCGCGAAGAACGGCGTGACGCTGTATCCGGCCATGCCCTACGTGTCGTACGCCAAGGTCAAGCCGTCCGACGTGAAGGCGCTGTACGCCTATTTCATGTACGGCGTGCAACCGGCCCCGCAGGCGAACAAGGCGGCGGACATTCCGTGGCCGCTGTCGACGCGCTGGCCGCTGTCGTTCTGGCGCATGATGTACGCGCCACCTGTCGTGACGGACGAGTTGTCCGCTTCGAACGATCCGGTCCTGCGCGGCAAGTATCTGGTGGAAGGTCTCGCGCACTGCAGCGCCTGCCACACGCCTCGTGCTGTCACGCTGCAGGAGAGGTCGCTGACGGACGACGGCAAATGGTTTTTGTCGGGCGGCGTGATTGACGGATACCTCGCGAAGAGCCTGCGTGGCGATGCAAACGACGGTCTGGGAAGCTGGAGCGAGGCGGAGATTGTTGAGCTCCTGAAGAGCGGGCGCACCGCTCATTCGGCCGCGTTCGGGGGTATGGCGGAGGTGGTCGAGGACAGCACGCAGCACATGAGCGATGCCGACCTCACCGCTATTGCGCGCTATCTGAAGACGCTGGCGCCGGTCGCCGCGGGCCAGAAGGCAATGGTCTACGACGATTCGGCCGCCAAGGCGCTGCGTACCGGTTCCGGCAGGGGTAACGGTGCACTGACCTTCCTCGACAATTGTGCCGCCTGTCATCGCACAACCGGCAATGGGTATGGCGGAACGTTCCCGAAGCTTGCGCAAAGCACGACGATCAATACGGCAGACCCTACGTCGTTGATCCACCTCGTCCTGCTTGGCGGGCAGATGCCATCGACCCGGACGGCGCCGACGCACTACGGCATGCCTGGCTTCGACGATCGTCTGACCGATCGGGACGTGGCCGACGTGCTGACCTTCGTGCGTTCGAGCTGGGGTAATCACGCTCCGGCGGTGAGCGCCGAACAGGTTGCGAAGGTTCGCCGGGCGGTAGGCGCCGCTGGGCAGCCAAAGCGGGCTGAGAACGACTAGGCAGGGAGTTTTCGTTCGCACTCAGACCTGCGTCATAAGAGGACGCACGACGATCTCGTTGACGTCTACATCATTCGGCTGCTCGATCGCGAACTGGATCGCGCGGCCGATGGCGTCCGGCTGGATCGAAAGTTTGCGGTATGCCTTCATCCTTTCCCGCGCCGTCTCGTCGCTGATGGTGTCGGCGAGTTCCGATTCCACTACGCCGGGATACACGCAGGTGCAGCGAATCTTGTCGGACTCTTTGCGCAAGCCTTCCGAGATCGCGCGCACCGCGAACTTGGTCGCCGCATAGACCGCCGCAGTGGGTTGCACCACGAACCCGCCCACCGAAGACACATTGATGATGTGCCCATGACCTTGCGCCTCCATTCGCGGGAGTGCCGCAGCAATGCCGTGCAGCGTCCCACGAATGTTGACGTCGATCATCCAGTTCCATTCGTCGATCTTCAGCGCTGACAGCGGAGAAAGCGGCATGACGCCCGCATTGTTGACAAGCACGTCAACTTGCCCGAACTCGGCACAGGCGAATGCAACGAACGCTTCCATATCATCCGGATCGACGACATCGAGCTTGCGATAACGCACGCTGCCACCGGCGCTTTCAATTTCTTCCGCGAGGGTTTCCAGTCGATCCGTACGGCGTGCGCCGATGACTACACGCGCGCCGCTTGCGGCCAGTACCCGGGCCGTGCTCTCGCCGATGCCACTCGATGCGCCGGTGATCAGCACAACCTTGTTTGCCAGTGATGCCATTTACAACCTCCGTTGGTATGCGATGAGGAACGGCGCGCCACCACCGCGTGCCGCCGAATCCGTGATCCACGGCGCCAATGTACCGACGCGCGATCATGAGATAAAGTAGCAAGCATTTGACGCGGCGTTGAATGCCATAGGATGATGAAAAGAGGCGAACTGGACGACCTCGCGGCTTTCGCGGCCGTTGCACGCGAGCGCAGCTTTACGCGCGCCGCTGCCGGACTGAGGCTGTCGACCTCGGCGCTCAGCTATGCGATCAAACAACTCGAGGCTCGCCTTGGCGTACGCCTGCTCGAGCGCAACAGCCGCAGCGTCCGTCCGACCGAAGCGGGGGAGCAACTGCTGAGCACGCTTGCGCCGGCGCTTGCCGAGATCGGCGCAGCGCTGGAGGACCTCGGGCGGGCACGGCATATCGTGTCAGGCACGGTTCGCCTCACCGCGACTCGCCATGCGTATGAAAGCGTAATCCGCCCGGTATTGACCGGCTTTTGCACCGACTACCCGGAGGCCACCGTTGAAGTCATCATCGACTATGGGTTGCGCGACATCATTGCAGAACGGTTCGACGCGGGCATTCGCATCGGCGAGAAAGTCGAGCAGGACATGATTGGCGTGCCGGTCGGCCCCGAATTGCGGATGGTGGTCGTCGCGGCGCCTTCCTACCTGGCACGGCACCCATCGCCGGAAACGCCGCGGGACCTGATGCAGCATCGCTGCATTAACTATCGGATGATGAGTTCAGGCGGCATCTACGCTTGGGAGTTCGAAAAGGACGGGCGCGCGCTCGAAATAAAAGTGAATGGCCCGCTGGCCTTCAATGAGCCCGAGCTGATGCGCGATGCTGCGCTGGACGGACTCGGCATCGCTTATATTTTTGAAGCGCAGGCAAGGCCTTATATTGCGTCCGGCCAGCTTGTCCATCTGCTTCAAGACTGGACGCCTGCTTTCCCTGGCTACTATCTCTACTACCCATCTAGAAAACAAGTGCCACCGGTGTTGGGCGCCTTTATCGCGGCAATCCGCAAGTCGCCTTCTTATTTCACCGCCGAGCCGAACCGCTAGTCCCGCGATATGCCGTTTGAACGCGCGTTGGATCAATTCTTTAGACATCTGTGAATGGCTGCTATGTAGAATTCCGACTGTTGCTTGAGGGTCGCGTGCCGTCCTCGGCCAATCCTCACACCCCGTCCGCTCCCGGCCGCCTGGAACGGAACCTGCCAAGCAGCCCCCGGAAAAGATTTGGCCAGCGAATCCTGCCTGTCGGATTGCGCCGCCGTATCCATGGGTCAGTAGGTCTGGTCGGCAACAACGCGGGCCACCGTTTCCAGGGACTGTTTTAGCGTGGGCAGGCTGACGGAGCCGAGCGCCAACCGGATGGCATGAGGCACATGCGCTGACGTTGCGAATGGATGGGCCGTCGACACGGAAATGTGCTCGCGTATCAACGCCATCGCAATCGCGTCTGCCCGAACCTCCTGTGGCAGAGGAAGCCAGACAAAGTACGACGCGGGATGACTGATCCGTTTCAGCCCGCCCAGCACTTCAGCGGCAAGGCACTGGCGCAGCGTGGCATCCCGCCGTTTGTCGGCTTCAAGCCTGGCCACGGTGCCGTCCTCGATCCAGCCGCAGGCGATAGCCGTCATGGTCGCCGGGGTGTTCCAGGTAGTTGCCCGGATGGCCCGTTCAAGCCTGGGAGCCCATTCGCGCGGGGCGCAGACGAAGCCGACGCGCAGTCCGGTCGCGACACTCTTCGACAAGCTCGACACATAGACCGTCGTCTCCGGAGCAAGCGATGCCAAAGGAGGTGGGGCGCCTTCCGCCAGGAACGCGTAGGCTGCGTCCTCGATGAGCATCAGTCCATGCTGCCGGGCGATGGCGACCAGCTCCCGACGTCGCCTTGCGCTCATCACCCAGCCGAGCGGGTTATGGAGCGTTGGCATCGCGTACACGGCGCGTACTCGCCGTCGCCTGCACAGCGCCGCCAATGCGTCCAGATCCGGGCCGTGCCCAGCGGCCGGAATTGGGGCGAGTTCCAGCCGATTGGCCTCGGCGGCAAGCTTGAATCCCGGGTACGTCAGGGCATCCACGGCCACCACGTCGCCGGGCTCGAGCAAGGCCATGGCGGTTGTCGTCAGCCCGTGCTGCGCACCGCTCACGAGCAATACGGTTTCAGCCGATGCCGCCAGTCCTCGGCTGGTCAGGTGGCGCGCCACGGTCGCCCGCTCGTGCTCGCGCCCGCCGTGGGGCTGGTATCGAAGCAGGGCCTCCAGGTCGCCTGCGGCTGCGAGCTGGCGCAGTGCTGCCCGGAAAAGGTCTGCCTGATCCGGCAACGAGGGATAGTTGAAGCTCAGGTCCACCGTGTCAGCGCTCCAGGCATGCAGATCAATGCCTTGACCGCGAGGGAGCGCCTCCTTGACGAACGTGCCGCGACCGGTTTCTCCGCTCACCAGGCCCATCGCTTGCAGCTCCGCGTAGACGCGCGTGGCCGTGACCAGCGCCAGTCCTTCGCGAGCCGCGAGATCGCGGTGCGTTGGCAGCCGCGTCCCGGAACGCAGCCGCCCCTCACGGATATCGGCCGCGAGACGGTCGACCAGTTGCTTGTAACGAGGCTGAGGCATGCCTGAACGTATCCATGACAATTATTTGAATGTATTGATTATCGGTTTTACGATGGCGCAATACAACGTCTCCACTCGCACGAGGCCCCCCATGCACATCGCCATCCTGACCTTTGAAGGTTTCAACGAACTCGACTCGCTGATCGCGCTCGGCATTCTCAACCGGGTCAAGCGGCCCGGCTGGCGGGTTTCGATCGCCAGTCCGGCGGAGAAGGTGCGCTCAATGAACGGCGTGGTGATGGAGGCGCAAGCGTCGCTAAAGGACGCATGCGACGCGGACGCCGTGCTGGTGGGTAGTGGGATACGGACCCGGGACGTCGTCGCCGATGCTGCGTTGATGTCGCAACTGAGGTTCGACCCGGCGCGCCAGTTGCTGGGCGCGCAGTGCTCGGGAACGCTCATACTTGCGAAGCTGGGCCTGCTGGACGACGTTCCGGCCTGCACTGATCTGACCACCAGGCCGTGGGTCGAGGAGGCAGGTGTGGCTGTACTCAATCAGCCGTTCGTGGCCAAGGGAAACGTCGCGACCGCCGGCGGGTGCCTGTCGTCGCAGTATCTGGCGGCCTGGTTCATCGCACGACTGGAAGGCGTCGAGGCTGCACGTAGCGCGATTCACTATGTGGCGCCAGTTGGGGAGAAGGAGGTCTACGTGACGCGCGCGATGGCGAACATTTCGCCGTTCCTCTAATGCGCACTGAGTCTCGACTTAGGAGGATCCGAAGCTAGTCACCCATTGAGCCGACAAGACATGGCTCTTCTTGCCTGGGAGAGTCGAGACGGCTCCGTATCGCAGGCTCCTTCGGCCAACAAACGACATGCGACGTCGCCATCCAGATCGTCGACAATCACCCGGCGACACGAGCCGATAGCGGCCATCGCGAAATTTGATTGAAATGGATGTGACCAGGACACTTAGGAGCACTAGAGGAGAAGCACGGTGTTTGCGATCAAGGCAGAGATTTCCGATCCACGTGTGAACGCGTTCACGTTTACCGCGCAGAAAACAATGTACGGAGGTAAGCATATTGCCAAAGGAGACACGGTTTTCGTGTTTGCGAGCGAAAATGAAGGCGGGCAAGGTCTTATCGCGCGTGGCATCGTTACTTCCGTCGAAGCGATCGCGAAGAAGCATGGCGTAACCCGGCAAACGCCTCGTGTGAGTATTTCCGTCAGACGTACTGCGCTCGCGGAGCGAACGTTGGGACGAAGCGACCTCAAGCAATTCACCGACTGGAATGACGGCCGTCCCGGGACTGAACTCAATTTCAAATTCTATCGTCAGGCAACGAACAAGATCGTTGGTATCTCGGAAGAAGCGGCGGCGTTTCTCAGTGGATTCTTCTAGCGCAGTCGACTGCTAGCAGCAGAGGTCGGTCGGGTACGGAAGTTCGTCATCCGGCGAGACCCGTGATGTTCGGACTGACCGTGTACTTCCGGGTTCGGCCAGGAAGAGGCCTTCGGCACCTGGTTGAAAATACGTGGCAGCTACCGCTCAATGCCGCTTGTCTCCGGGTTGAGCACTCGGTGATAGGTAAAGAACGTGTAGCGAATAGGGGCACTTACGTCGACCTTTTCTACGCAGTGGAAGTCGCTGGGCAGTTCAGGGAACCTTGTGTCCCCTGCCGGTTCCAGATCGACCTCCGTGAGATAGATCGCGTCCGCGTACGGCAAAAACAGGCGGTAAATCTGTGCGCCGCCAGCGATGAAGATTTCTTCCCGTGAATCGTGAGCGATGACCTCCATCGCGTCCTGCAAAGTTCGGCACGTCGACACTCGTTCGGCGACGGGCACTTGACTCCCCAAGACGAGCACGTCCCGATTCGGCAACGGACGGCCTATCGACTCGTAGGTGCGCCGGCCCATCACTACCAGATGCCTCTCGGTCAGCAGACGAAAGCGCTGCTGCTCCCCGGGCACCCTCCATGGAATGTCGTTGGCCGACCCGATCACCCGATTCGTGGCCATGGCGGCCACCATTGAAATTCGCTTTCCCCGCAGCATGGGTCGCCTCGCATTTTCGTGACGAACATATTCTAACGACCGGAAACCGGACGAACTATCGTGCCAGCGAATGGCTACTTTTCGGGAAATCGTCGGGCCGCAACGGGTCGATGGACCGATCGCCATCCGTCGCTGTTCGGCCAGGAGCGGTCAGTCGACATCATGGTGTAGATAGTCGACAATCGAAGATCAACATGGGCCAAACTGCGGCAAATCCCTGTTATTAACCAGAGCGCCGGACAGCCATACGGGGCGTTCGACGGAGAGGGTCAGATCGCCGACAACCGAATGGGCCGGTCCACTATCGCCATAGATGTATACCGAGGAGAACATGCAAGCTGATTGCGCATTTCCGATTCAAACTGCGTTGCATGGCTATCTAACTGCGATAGGCCTTCCTTGGAATTGCTCACGTGGTTCGCTGGAGGAGAAATTCGGAACACGACAACACGCCGCTTACAGTTGGGAGGTAATTGAGATTGTCACGCACCTCCCGTTTGTGCGTGGCTTGCTTTGGCCACTTTCAGCCCAGGTTTTTCCTCAGTTTTCTGCGGCGATGCCTGCGACCGAGTTTTCAGGCAATGCCTATTTCGTGAACGATGCTCGTGACAACCTCCAACGTACCGTAGAACAACTGGTGCCAATCCTTGGAGAAGGCAAAAAAACACGGACATCGAACACCGTCGGACATGAGTGGAGGTTTGGTCCCGCTTCGGTGGAACTGTATGTCTGGCCGCCCGAGATGCAGCAGTTTCCCGCTACTAATCCGGCCCACTTAAGGGAACCGAGGCTAAAGGTAGCGTGCCATATAGGCGTCAAAACCGGCTATCGTCGTCCGTGCAGTGCGAAGGATAAAGTCGCGATCGAAAGCTTTGTGCCGGTGGCCCCTATCCCTGGTGACTTGTCAACGATGAGGCGCGCCCAGTGCCGCCCCGCATCGCAGAGTGAACTGGAGTTCATCAGGTTACTTGATGGGGATGTCGGCACCAAGTATGGATGGATCGGTCGCTCAGACGACTGTTCTGCGCTGATTTCTTTCGGTTCGGAACTCTACGTGGTGCCGATGGAAGATGTAATTCAATTTGAAGTTGTGCGAGTACGCCCCGCAAAGGGACCTGGTGGTTCATGGCTGCAGGTGCAGTGCCGAAGTAAAACGTCGCAGAATGAACTAAAAAATCTCACGATCTGCGAGGCGGAAGGGCCTGACGATCTGAGTGAACTCACTGCGACGATAGCAAGGGCCATCGGGAAGCCATTTGCGTTGCTGCCTT
Source organism: Caballeronia mineralivorans PML1(12) (assembly GCF_001028175.1). Lineage (GTDB taxonomy): Bacteria > Pseudomonadota > Gammaproteobacteria > Burkholderiales > Burkholderiaceae > Caballeronia > Caballeronia mineralivorans. Next base: position 17,811 of record NZ_AEJF01000079.1, on the reverse strand, counting down.
ACGCCTCCGACTGCTAAACGTGCACAAACGGTTTCCATCGATTGCGACGTTGTAAATGTCCGCTGTCGGGAATTGCGACCATCTATAGTGGGTCGACTTATGCGTTTCGCATGTTCGCTGAGATCGGCGATTGATCGAGGCCCGCGTCGGCCCGGGTTCGGCCAGTCTCGGCCGCTGGTTCGTGCCGTCGTCAGGCCATTCGTACGTCTGCTCCGTCACAAGCAACGGACCTGTTATTCGGGGATCTTTATGTTGAACTCGGGAGGCGCACTCGAATTAAACGTCAGACGCCCACCATTCTTCAAGAACTCGTTTGCTTCCCGGCCGATCCAGTAGACGTTGATTTTTGCCACAAAATTTTTCTTTAGGCCCGCCGCAAACCTTCTCATCAATCTTTGAGCGGCAGGATCGTCCGACCAAGTTTGAACGAGGCCATTGATAAGTGTGCCGTCCGACCAGAAGCCGCCAGCATTGAATTCAACGCACTCGCGGCAGTTACCCGCCTCATATGCGGTATACCATTTGCCACCATCAGGCAAATTCTTGCCGATATGTCTGGTCATCGGCGTTACCCCGGTTGAGTGCTCTACTACGAGATACCTTGCGCAATTCACCGTTTGGTTTGCAGCCGCGACCCCAAGATCGGGGATATCCCGTGCCGTCTCGTAAATTGGCGCGTCAGGTCCCGACATAGGATGAAAGTGATGGTGCGCAAGAATGTACTTCACCGCATCGGTGCTCTCCACGAGATCAGTTATCGATTGAATGTCGTTTTTTGACGCAAAAAAATGAATTCGCTTCATTCCCCAAATACTCTCTGGATCGCTTGGTTAGCCCGTGATTGCATGGACCCTCCTCGCTGGATTCATATTGGTTTTCTGCAGGAGCATTATGCCCCGAAGCTCAAGCGTGAGCCGATGGCCGACGACTTGTCGTATCGCGTGCCTCGTCGAACGGCCGTTGCCCATTCGTTAGCTGCCGTTGACTTTGTGCATGCTTGTAGGGCACCACACGGGTCGTGTACCGCCGATCGACGACAGTAGCCTTACAGGTGCGACCATTCCGCGCCGCCTTCCCATGCGCATAGTGGCAGGACGTCTTATCTAGTTTTTTTGGAGGCGTACGAACGCTGACATCATTGAAGACGAAAAGGTGAAGCTTGTCGAAGCCATGGCGACGACTACCGAGTACCGGAAAATTGTGCTATGAAGAATCTCAATGCAAGAGCATGGCTCGCACTTGCCGTCCTCGCTGGTGTGATGGGTCTTCTGCTGTTCGTCCCCGCCGGGACCGTTCATTATTGGGAAGCATGGGCGTACTTGTCGATCTTCACAGGCACGTCGGTCCTCATTACGCTCTATCTCATGCGAAAGGACCCGGCGCTTCTTGAGCGTCGGATGAGGGGCGGTCCGACGGCGGAGAAGCAACCCGCTCAGAAGTTCATCATGCTGTGCACTTCAATCGCCTTCATAGCCCTTCTTGTCGTGCCAGCGTTTGACCACCGCTTTGGTTGGTCCACCATGCCACTCGAAGGTGTTCTGGCCGGGGATGCGCTCGTTGCGATTGGTTTTTATCTCATTTTCCTCGTGTATCGAGAAAACCCGTTCACGTCGGCAATCATCGAGGTCGCTGAGAATCAGGAGGTTATTTCGACCGGGCCATATGCAGTCGTTCGCCACCCGATGTACGCGAGTGCATCCCTGTACCTTCTCGGCACACCGCTAGCGCTAGCCTCGTGTTGGGGATTTGTGCCAATCGCCGCGATGATGCCATGTCTGATATGGCGGCTCATTGACGAAGAACGTTTCCTTGCCAGGAACCTACCCGGTTATACCGCATACCAGAAACGGGTCCGGCATCGCCTTGTCCCATTCGTGTGGTAGTCGAGCCGGGTGCGTTGCGGCGTGCAACCAGGCACGTGTGCGAAAGGTTGAGGCATAAAGCCATGCGCATCTCACTGCGAACGTTGAACGTCAGCTTCGGAGCATTTAGTCAGGCCGCTCAGGGTCGCGTGTTTCCGATCCCCTTTAGGCAGAGGTCCACCTGCGGACACTCGCGATGAGGCCAACGCGATATTGTCATATTCTGGCGAATGCAGGACCCAGCGCCGGCGGACGGGCCCCCGGGGTGCGAGACGCCACTTGCCCGATAATTCTTCCATCCCGGACACAAACAAATAGCGGCGCAGCCAGCCAGAAGAGGACAACAAGATGTAGTTCAAGCAGCTTACCCTCATGCAGATCGCCGATATTATCCTCGGGCGAGGCGAGCGAACTGAACTCGCTTGGCATTTTGGCGATCGCTCATTTGCTTCTAACATCGGCCAGTCGCCTTTACTGATTCTTATGCGCTACAGTTGCAATGCGTATCCATCCGGCGATCAGCGAGCGGCTCCCGACGCTGCTCGACGGTCTTGCGCGTGTGAAGTGAAAGTTGACGTGAGGTCGAGCCATGCAACTTCAATCGGGTAACCTGTTCAGCTTCGAAGCGAAGCGCGGCGGCGAAGAGCGCATCGACATGCTCATCACGGGGCAGCGCCTGAACGTGGAGCGGATCGTATCCATGGGACACACGAGTCCCGAAGGGTTCTGGTACGACGACTCGCGCGCCGAATGGGTTGTACTGCTGTCGGGCGCGGCCGTGCTCGAGTTCGAAGAGGACTCGACGCTGCACGACATGCGTCCCGGCGACTATGTGCTGATCGAGCCGCATTGCCGGCATCGCGTTGCGTGGACGCATGCCAAAGAGCAAACCGTCTGGCTTGCGATCTACCACGAACGCTGAATCGAGCGCTGATTCATACGCCACATTTGACCATCGTCGAGAGTTCAGACAGCCGAGGTGTTGTCCAGTGCCGCAGTTAGTGAAAGCTGGCTCTCTGATTTCGCTCTCGGCCTAGGCTGGCAGCCGCGCTTGGCAGCGCTGACCTCGTATTTCCGGGTCCGGCCAGGAACGGCCTTTGGACAGGTACGCTCGAATCGTCGACAATCAGCAAGGCATCCACTTTAGATCTTCCGCATAGCTGCACGCGATGGGGGGCGGGTAGATCAAGTATTAAGTTCGGGGCGCTGACCAAAAGAATGAAAGGAAGACATTTTTTAATCGATGCGCGTATCTATCTGCGCGAGTGGGGCGTGCCGTTTGCAATCGTCATTGGCTTGATTGCGCTTGGCATTGCTGGCTATCTTTATATGGCTCATCACTTCGAGACAGAATTTGCGGATCGTTCGATGCATCACGCTTATTCCACCATTGAGCGCATTGACATGTATCGGCCTGGACCGAAGCAGGGATTCCGCGCGGTGGAGGAATTCGTCTTCCGGGTTCAGGGGCAGGAGGTCGAATATCCTGCACCATTTCATGCTGAACCGGGCCAGCCGGTGAAAGTCGACTACACGATTGGTTTGAGCGGCAAAGTCTATGTTTGGAAGGTCGACCGAGGCGAGCCGTAGGCGAAAGTTTCCCTTTCAGCTACAAGCAGAGTCCACTTTGTAGGGTTGACATGTGCCCGCCAAGCGTCCGCTAACGAGACAGTCAATTGTCCGCGATGGGTCTTCGGCTGTTTGGCATCGGACCGGGCCCAGCCACTACGGTCGCTGGCACGAACGTCCGCGTGGACATGCGAACAGTGGCTTCGCCCCGGAAAACGGACCGTCGCACTTCCACGGCAGCTGCCACGTCGTCGGCCAAAGCAAGCCGCCCGGGCGCGGAAAGTAAGTGGCGGCCAGTAACCGCACCGTACACGGCACGTCAGGACGAAAAGGGCCGCGAGACCACGCGCTATGCTGGTCCCGCAGTTTCAACAATTTTTGTGAACCACTAGAGATCGGCAGTCATCTTTCTCGTGTCCAAAGGATAGCGTGCGACGTGGAGTTACCCGCGATCTGGCCGCTCTCGGTGATCCCGACAGCTTCGCTGAAGTTGTCCCCGGGGAGCGTGCCTAGGTCGGTCATCACCCCGTGTTCAAACAGAAAGGCGTGCGGGGAGTACGGGTTGGTTCCGGTATCCGACTCGCCGACCACCTGGCCGCGATTGTTGATCCCAAAAGCGTTACTGTAGTTGCGACCGGGGAGCGTGCCCAGGTCAGTCATCACCCCGTTTTCAAACAGAAAGGCGTGCACGTACCCGCTTGCGGTAGACGACACGCCGACCACCTGGCCGCGATTGTTGATCGCCTGAGCATGGCTGAGGCCGCCACCGGAAAGCGTGCCCAGGTCGGTCATCACCCCGTTTTCAAACAGAAAGGCGTGCGCGTACCCGCTTGCGGTGGTCGAGTAACCAACCACCTGGCCGCGATTGTTGATCCCAAAAGCTTCGCTCTCGTCGCCACCGGGGAGCGTGCCCAGGTCGGTCACCACCCCGTTTTCAAACAGAGAAGCGTGCACGTACCCGCGCAGGTTGGACGAGTAACCGACCACCTGGCCGCGCTCGTTGATCCCGGCAGCTACGCTGAAGTTGCCACCGGGGAGCGTACCCAGGTCGGTCATCACCCCGTGTTTGAACAGAAAGGCGTGCGTGTTCCCGCGCGCGGTGGTCGAGTAACCGACCACCTGGCCGCGATTGTTGACCGCGGGAGCTCCGCTGTAGTTGCCACCGGGGAGCGTGCCCAGGTCGGTCACCACCCCGTTTTCAAACAGGGTAGCGTGCGTGTTCCCGCTCGCAGTGAGTGAGTAACCGACCACCTGGCCGCGCTCGTTGATCCCGAGAGCGTTGCTGTAGTTAAAGCTACCGGGGAGCGCGCCGAGATCCTTGATGATGAAACTTTGGCCTGCGGCAGGCTGGAATGCGGCGACCGCGAGCAGGGTGAAAGCAATCAGGGCGCGGCGGACATAGTGCACACTGCTAATCCCCTTTCCTGGGACATAACCTGGATCGCGACCGGCCACCTGGCCGTAAGCGCGCCGAATGCTTTTTGACAAAGATGCGGCCAATAAGAGGGAGGCAGTCCTCACGGTCCCACCTACGACCTTGGGCAAGCAACGGCGAGAAGCCAAGAGTGGGCGTGTAATCATGTTCACGGCTCCATTTAGCTGAAAGACTATTGGGTGTCGGTGAAGCCGAGGGTCGGCAAGCGTTTGTTCAGCTCCAAGTGCGTTCTGCGGATTTGCAGTGCCATTTCGGACTCCATATGAATCTTGGACAGAGAGCATTGCGGCATACATTGCTGGATGACCACGCAAAGCGATCTTAACCATCCTGGAGCATGGCCTATTGCCGTTTCAACCAAAGCGGGCTCTCACAAGCAAAGAGAGACCAAGGGCAGGCAGGCGCCAGATGCCTGCTAAAGCTAGCTGAACTTCCGACAACTCACTACCGGACAGTCAGGGGCATATGCACCAACATCGACATGGACGTCGGCACGACTTCGATTTATGTGAGGCACAACGGGGTACACCTTGCGTCTCGATCTAGGCGAAGGGCGATAGAAAGTCGAGTTTTTTGTAAATAATAAAATCCGGTATATATGCCGTTCTCGCATCTGTATCGGGATAGATTGCGCTGGCTTGCATCAGAAAGCGCACATGGCTAGTTCGGATTGCTGGCCGGCACAACCTGGACATTAGAGCTGATCCACCATGGATCAGCGTGGTCAATGACGAGATCGCCCATTATCCGCTTCCCGTGTTGGAAATTAGAAATGTGTACAGATAGAAGTTATTGACCAGTCTAGTCTATGGAGTGCTTTTTTCAACTTATTAAACAGTGAGGCAGATTAATGACAATGCAAAATTGCGACGACTTACCTTTGCTCGATAGTGGGTTAAACGATAGCTCGGGTTTGAGCGCTCGACCCGCTGGACCTCTTACGCCCAATGCGCGAAGGACGGCAGCACGTGGCGGTATGTAGCGAATCCCACACGGCGCCAACGGAGACAAAAACACCTGATCAGGTTGCCGACATAAGCTTCTTCGAGTTCCTGCGGCAGCTGGGGTACAAGGCCGGGATGCACGGTGGCGTCGTCAATGTGGCGGATCGCTTCATCTCCAGCAGCAAGACGTGCTCGGATTATGTTGCCGGACGATTCGCTGCTTCGTCCGTATACATCGTTTGTGTTCTGAGTCCGTATGGTAAGGGTCGAAGACCGAACAGTTATTGTTGAGAGCATTGCTCTTTCTTGGCAAGAACGAAGTTGAACGAATTGAACTTGATCCATTTCTGGGAAGCTTATCAATTTGTAGCGAGCGAGCCGCTTACGGTCGTGTCATCTTGCGAGAACCCTGATTTTATTTGCGAGCGTCTCACTGGCAATGAGGTTGGTGTCGAACTGACAAAATTTCTCGTGACCCAAGCGATGTATTCTGGGAAAAGGTACTTGACCGTAAGGAACACATTGAACTGCACGAAGCTCTTGAGTACATCCGCAATTTGATCTAAAAATGAGGAGGCGCGAGTTGCCCGCTATTCGTCTCGTGTTAAAGAAGTCATTTTCGTCCTGCCACTTGTCGACGGTACGCTGGATGTAATACAGACTGCGCTAGATGGTCTCGGGAAAGATTTTACCGATCACGGATTTCAAGAAATCTGGCTGGCCGACCATTCACGTGAATGATCGCTACAATCCGGAGAGCATCAGTCATGGTCGAAAAAAAACGAATTCATGCTGCGCTCCTCGCCGCGGCGATCGCCACGATTGCGCCGGCCTGTCAGGCGCAAAACACCACCGAGTGGCTGGCGAACACCTATGGCACCCTCGCCGCCCACGTGGGTAACACCGCGCGTTCCATGTGGGTCGCGCCCGACGGCGTCATCTATACGGCCTCCATGTGGGACGAGTACGAGGGTGGCGTCGCTATCTACCAGGCCGGCAAGAGCCTCGGCTCGATCGGCACGCACGGCGAGTTTCAGGGCAGCGCGATCACGGGCAACGCGACGTCGATCTTCGTGGCACTGCAGCCCAGTGGGTCGTACGGAAGCGGTGCGGTGGGACGATACAACCGCACCACCAGGATTCGCGATCTTTTGATTCAGGTCAGTGCGTTGAACAACCAGCCTCGGGTCGACGTCATCACCGGACTCGCCACGGCGGGCTTGCTCCTCTACGCGAGCGACTTCTATGGCAATCGCGTCCGGATCTTCACTACCGACGGTGTCTGGAAGCGGGACATCAACGTCTCGGGCCCGGGCGCTCTCGCACTGGATGGAGCAGGCAACGTCTGGGTCGCACAGAAGAGTGAGGGCTCGATCGTCGGGTTCAGTCCAACCGGCGCCCTGTTGAACACCATCCGGATGCCCAGCGGGTCGCAGCCATCGGCGCTCTATTTCGATGCGTCGTTGGGGCAGCTCATGGCCGGGGACGAAGGCCCTGACATGAACATCAAGCGCTACAAGCTCTCGGGCACGCCGACGCTGGCCGGTACATTCGGCATTCAGGGCGGTTATCTAGACACCACGACGGGAATCAAAGGCCAGGTTGGCGACAAGCGCTTTACTCGCGTCGCTGGCATCGGCAAGGACACCGCAGGCAACCTCTATGTGCTTAACAACCCGTGGGGCGGAAGCTGGGACCTCGGCCGCGACGGCGGCACCGACATTCACTCCTACAACAGTTCTGGTCACCTGCAATGGAAGCTTCAGTCTCTCAACTTTGAGGGGATCGCCGCTCCGGACCCGGGTACCAACGGCGCCTACTTCTATGGAGGCACCAACATCTACACCGGCACCGCGGGGGGAACCTTCGTCGCGAACACTGTCGATCCGATCGACTATCCATCCGATCCACGCATCAACATCAACGATCGCTCACGGGATGAGCACTTCGGTCAACTCGCCGCCGTCGGCGCCAACCGGATCCTCGTGGCGTCCGGCCAGAATCCCGATACCTACTACTTCTTCCACTTCAATGCTGCGAATGGCTACATCGCCATACCGGACGCCACGCTTCCCGGTACGGCGTTCAAGACGACCGCATCGGTCAGGGACGGATTCTGCATCGACAGCAAGGGGGGCGTGTGGGCCGGCCTGGACAAGACCGGTTACATCTACCACTACCCGCTGACCGGCTTCGACGCCAGCGGCAAGCCAACATGGGGACCCGGTATCCCCATCCGCATTCCCGAGAGCATCAAGCCGTTGACGCGCGTCGTCTACCTCGCGGACAGCGACACCATGATTCTCGGACAGGGCATTGTCGAGAGTACGGACTGGACGTCGATAGGCACGCGGATCGAGGTGTATCACGGCTGGAGCGCGGGCAACACCACGGCACCCAATCCGGTGATCAACCTCACCCACGCCAACGCCAAGTCGATTGACGCGGCCGGCAGCTATCTATTCGTTGGCTACTGGTTCGGCACCGGGCAAGCTTTGCCGAACATCGACGCCTTCAATCTCGCTACAGGCAACCTCGACGCCACGCTGGTCAACACCAGTAAAGGTACCGTGGACGCCAGCAGCGCCATCGATTCGATGTACGGCATCAGGGCATACCTTCGATCAACCGGCGAGTACGTGGTCACGAAGAACAACGTCAAGGGCTCCAGCATCACCGTTTATCGCTGGACGCCCTGATCGTGCGTTTCGTCCATGATGCAGATGGTTAAGCGTGTTCTTGCGACGCTATCTGCTCTGCTAGCCTGCACTATTTCGAGATGTACCCTGCGGACGCCATCACTTTGCGCTCCAATCTGCCGTGGTCAGCTTGGTGATGAAGAAGTCGGCCAGGGCGCTAACCTTTGCTGGTCGTGCGCGGGCAGTGGGTGTGACGAAATAAAGGCCGCCTTCGGGCAAGCGCCAGTCAGTCAAAATCGGTTCAAGCCGATTGTCGGAAAAGTACTGCGTCGCAACAAATTCAGGAAGTTCAGTGATGGCAAGTCCCGCGAGGACCGTGGGCAGCAAAGCTTCCACGCTCGTTCCTCGCAACGCCCCGGTTGGTGTAACCGCGCATTCCTCGCCACTTTTGTGGGTAAAGCGCCAAACGTCGCGCTTATTCCTGTTCGTGTAGGTAAGACACTGGTGGGTGCCTAGATCTTGTGGGTGCTGCGGACGACCATAGCGATCCAGGTAGGCAGGGGATGCCACGACAAACCGGCGCACGTGTGCAATGTGACGCGCGACGAGAGATGAGTCTTCCATGATGGCGATGCGCAGGGCGGCATCGAAGCCTTCCCCAATCAGATCGGCATGGACATCCGTGAGATGAAGATCCACGGAAATGTCCGGGTAGGTCCGGAAAAATTCGGGCAGCTGCGGGGCAACCCACCGAGCGCCAAAAGTGAGCGGCGCAGCGAGCTTGACGAGACCACGCGGTCGGCTTGAGGTCTCACGGGCGACATCCTCGGCCTCTTCGGCGTCGGCATAGATTTTGGCCGCTCGTTCGGCGAGTGTGTGGCCATAGTCCGTGAGTGCAAGTCGTCGGGAGGTACGGTTGAACAGTCGGCCTCCCAGCCGCTCTTCAAGGCGGGTAACGGCCCGAGAGACCGTGGCGACCGAGACGCCCATGGCCGTGGCCGCCGCAGCGAACGAACCTTCTTCGGCGACCTTCGCGAACATCGCGAGCCCTTCGAAATCCGGGAGCTTTGACATCGACAATCCTGCAACGATGGTTTTCATTCATTTCTATTTCGAAAAATAGCATCCCGCCATAGATTTGTCTCACCCCACTTAGGAGATAGATCGTGGTACGCAGACTCGAAGGAAAAATTGCCGTCGTCGTCGTCGTCGTCGTCGCCGGCACAACCGGCATTGGCCTAGCCACCGCCAGGCGTTTCGCAACTGAAGGCGCGCAGGTCTTTGTTACCGGCTGCCGTCAAGCCGAGCTCGATGCGGCCGTTGCCGTGATCGGGCCGTGGGCCGCTCCAGTCCGCCACTAGGAAAAAATACGACAATGATTGAAGTTCTCGCATTCTCCACGCCCAACAGCGTCAAAGTCCCGATTGCATTGGAAGAGATGGAGCTCGACTATCGGCTCGTTCCCGTCAACCTGCGCGAGGGCGAGCAGAAGACCGACGCCTTCAAGGCGATGAATCCCAACGCGAAAGTCCCCGTTCTCATCGACCGTTCCGTTCTCGGAGATGGCGATGTGGTCCTCAGCGAATCCGCCGCGATCTTGGTCTACCTTGCTGAGAAGACCGGACAACTTCTTCCGAAGAATGGCCCCCAACGGGGCAAGGTCTTCGAGCAACTCTTCTTCCACGCGTCCGGCCTCAGCCCGGCGTTCCTCCAGGCGTTTCTGATCGCGATTCAGTTGCCGCCCCAACCCGAGGCCCAAGCGCGCGCGCTATCGGAGGTTGACCGGGCGCTGGGCGTGCTCAATCACGGCCTTAAGCATCAACGGTACGTTGCAGGTGACGCCTACAGTATTGCGGACATCGCCCATTTCGGGTGGGCGTGGCGCCATCAGGCGGTCGGTGCAACCCTCGACAAGTTCCCATTCGTCGCTCGGTGGTACGCCGAGATCTCGGCTCGACCTGCGGTCGCCAGAGGCATCGCAAAGACCTTGGCGCTTGCTGAGTGATCCATAGCATCGATTTCAAGTGGTAGGCGCTTGAGAGACAACTACTTGCCTTAAGGAGGCAGCCAATGTCCAACAGTATTTCGACCCTACTGAGACGCAATCTCGACGTCTTCGGTGAGAACGATCCCGTGCGCCGGCGCGCGGTCATCGACGAAATTTTCACCGAGGATTGCGTGTTCCATGACCCCAACACGGGCACCTACCGCGGCCGTGACGAGATCGATCGGATCGCGGGCGTGATCAAGGCAACTCACCCTGACTTCCAGTACCAGCCAATCGCCGAGCCCGATGTGTCGGGCGATGGCGGGCGGATCCGATGGGTATCCGGCCGTCCAGGTGAGGCTCCAGCTTACGCTGGAACTGACTTCATCGTTGCCCGGGAAGGCCGTATAGCCGCCGTTTATCTCTTCTTCGACACGCTGCCCTAAACGGGTCGCTATGGGACTGGCAGCTCGCTGCCAGTCCCACCAGTGTCGATGAAAGCGGGACGGACTATCTATAAAGGGTCGGCTACGGAAATTACTCCGGCGGGCGCGATCCGAGCAACAGGATATCCACTAGCCTTTTTGCACTTTGCTGCCAGTCGGGGGCCGACGCGACATTTGAAACGCCTACGAGAGCGCGAAGGAGATCCAGTGGTTCAAGATCGGAGCGGATGTCGCCGCTGGCGATCGCGCGCGCAACGAGCGACTGGATCGCGTCCTTGATCTGGGCGCCGGACGATTCGAAGAGTTTCGTCGGACCTCCGACGATTGAATTCAATGCGGGCGCGATGATCTTCTTCGTAGCGATGTAGTCGATGAAAAGCAACATCCAGGACCGCAACGCATCAAGCGCGGACAGCGAATCGGACAGCCTTTGCTCTTCCTCCGCCAGCTTCGCCACCTCGGCGCGATAGACACTCTCAAGTAGCGCCTCGCGAGTGGGAAAGTGCCGGTAGAGCGTGCCGGGACCGACGCCCGCTTGGCGCGCGACATCCTCGAGGCTGATGTCGCCCCCCGCCCGTGTGAACGCCCTTTTCGCTTCTTCGAGGATGCGCTCGCGATTGCGGAGCGCATCGGCTCTGGGTTTCCGTTCTTTTGGCGTCGAATCGTTCATTTACACCTTGAATGCTTGCAAGCGGAGGTCGGCTCCGTTTAGTATCTGATAAAGCGGAGGGAAGCTCCGTTTTATCCCGGGCCGGGAATGGCGTCAATTTTATTGTGATGGAGCGGCAAACATGGCTGAGAAATTTAGTGCAACTTCGACGACAGACGACGTGCTCTCAGGCGTCGATCTTCATGGCAAGCGAATTCTTGTATCGGGTGTTTCCGCGGGGCTGGGCGTGGAGACGGCGCGGGCACTCGCAGCGCGCGGGGCGAATGTTATCGGGGCAGCCAGAGATCTGGAAAAAGCAAAGCAGGCGATTGCTGAAGCGCGGCGCGAAGCGGCCACGGCGGGAGGTAGCATCGACCTGCTGTCATTGGATCTCGCCAGCCTTGGGAGCGTCCGGGCTTGCGCCGACAAGTTGCAAGAGGAAGGCAAACCCCTTGACGTCATTATTGCGAATGCGGGCGTGATGGCGACGCCCTTTGGCAAAACAGCAGACGGATTCGAAACGCAGTTCGGTACGAATCATCTGGGACATTTTGTGCTCGTGAATCGCCTGGCCTCGCTGATCCCGTCCGACGGTCGAGTGATTGTACTGGCATCGTCAGGGCACCGTTTCGCGAACGTGGACCTCGACGACCCCGGCTTTGAGCGTACGCCTTACGACCCGTTCCTTGCATATGGGCGCGCCAAGACGGCGAATATCCTTTTTGCGGTTGCATTCGATCAGCGACATCGGGGGCGCGGCGTTCGGACAGCCGCAGTTCATCCCGGCGGGATTCGAACAGAACTGGGCCGTCACATGGACGAAGGCCAAATGACGGTGCTTCTGGAAAGGATCAACAGTCAGCTTGCGTCAGAAGGGAAAGGGCCCTTCCAGTTCAAGACTGTCCCGCAGGGTGCCGCGACTTCGGTATGGGCCGCCGTGGTGGCGTCGGCCGAAGACATTGGAGGTAGATATTGCGAGAACTGCCATGTGAGCGAAGTCGTTGCCGACGATGTTGTCATTACACCCGTCAGCGAAGGCGTTCGACGCTATGCGCTTGACGCTGCAGCCGCCGACGCGCTCTGGCGCAAGAGTGAAGAGATGGTTGGCGAATCGTTTTGACACGCACCACGGGCGCTGCCGGACCGTTTTTCCGCTGTGAATTAATAGTTTCTTTGTCGCGGCGGCAAAACGCAGACAGCCTCATTGCAAGTTGCAGGGCGGGCGACCTGCTCGCCAGCTTCCTTGCGTGCGAAAAGGAACTTCTGGAATCGGCCAATTCGAGCCGCTCAGACAGGCGTTCCGACCGTTCGTTGCTGGCCTGAACGAGCCAATCATGCGTTAAAAAACCGGTCATTCATATGCGACATACGGCCATAACACGTTAGCACACCGGACTACCGTTCGATATCGATGGGTGTTCCCTCGCATCGCCCGCCAAAACACAGGTTACAACTGCCGGAACTCCGTTCGGCCTCCGCCCGGGGTCTATGCTTAATTGGCGCATTCGCACAATATGACCTAGGAGGCGTGTCATGAAACCCGCGCTATGTGTCGCCGTCGTCAGTATGCTGTTCGGGGTCCCACTGGCGCACGCCGCCTGCCCCAACGACGCCGTCTTCCACGTTTTCGTTGATCAGATTCGCGGTTACTCCTTGCGCGCCAACGGAGCGACCGAGCCCTGCCAGGTGCTGCAAGGGCCGCTCACCACGCTCATGACCGCTGGAGCGACGGTGATCGACAAGAAGGACTCCTTTCACGTCGCGCAGTTTCTTACCAGCAGCACGGTCGACATCTTTCCGCGGAAGGCCGAGGGCAATGAGGCGCCCAGTCGGTCGTTCATGTTGACGATGACAAATGACCTGCTCAGCATCGCGGTGGATTCCCACCTCAACGACTTCGTCCTGACCGTTCGCCCCTCGGAGGCGGGGGTGCTGGTCGCTCCCGCCAACAGCTCTGGGCCTTTACCCAATCCGATTCACATTACCGATCCGAATATCGTCCAGTACGTGAGCATTGCGATTGACAGCGACGACAATCTGCTGATTGCGGGTTATGACATACGGGGGGCGACGATCATCGACTCGCTTGGCACGAGTCGGAGCATTACCTCGCCGCCGCTTCTGCGCAGCCTCACGGGTAGCAAAACCGGCCTGCTGCCGGGGGCCGGACTTTTCGCAAGGAACAACATCACGATCGCTGTCGATCCGCGTACGGACGAGTTATTCGTCTACAACCAGACCTCGGACCAGACGCAGATCCAGGTGAGCGTTTTCGCCACCGAGGCGAACGGCGACGTGCCGCCGGTACGGACAATCAGCGGTCCAGCCACGGGAATCACTGGCTCTGACTTGCCGGGAAACAAGATCGCCATCTCCTCGGACGGGCGGCTCCTTGTTGCCGAGCCGAACCTGCGCATTCTCGCGTTCGCGCCGGGGGCAAGGGGCAATGTGGCGCCGTCTCAGGTCATCGAGGACTCCACCTCCGGTCCAGTCACCCAGGGCGGGATCGCGGTCCGGTCGAGAGGAGGCCGGCAACATGATGGAAATGACGATGATCAATGAAACGGACGAAGCCGGTGGCAAATAATCCGATCAAACTTAGACCTCTAGCGTCGAACGCCCGCTTTGGGTAAATCTGAAGGTCTGTTCAGGATCACCTTCGGCCGATCGCGAAAGACAAACTCTGCCACCATGAAGAGACGTCCGCGCAGATCGATCAATTTTTGAAGCCAACCGGAAAGGGCCGACGGCCCACATTTCGCCGGCCCGAAAACGCGGACATAAACGGGATGTAGAAGGGATATAAACAGATGAGCCAGTCAGTCAACGGTGTAAAGCTGATCCCGGGCAAGGCCGAGGCGAAGACGAACAAACAGGATTGAAAGTCATGAACGGCAAGCGAGATGTAGCGCCAGACAGCACTGCAGCGCGAGTCGCCTTGTGGCGCGCTTTGCATGTCGAGGCAGACCCCCCGCCGCATGTGCTGGAGGACGAAATCGGCCTTAAGCTGCTGGCCCCGGACGAGGGCTGGCGTAGCCGCGGGGACATGGACCCGCAGTTCACGCGTCCGTTCCGCGCATCGATCGTGGCTCGTGCTCGCTTCATTGAGGACCTGGTCGTGGAACAGGCCGGCCGCGGGCTTGGTCAGTATGTCATCCTCGGCGCCGGCCTTGACAGCTTCGCACAGCGCAGGCCGGAGATCGCGTCCCGCCTCAGGGTGTTCGAGATCGACCAGCCAGGTCCTCAGGCATGGAAGCGTCAGCGCCTGATCGAGCTCGGCTTCGGCGTCCCGGACTGGCTGCACTTCGTGCCGGTGGATTTCGAGGCAGGGGGGAGCTGGCGAGACGGGCTCGTGACTGCCGGCTTCGATGACAGCAAGCCGGCAATCGTGGTCTCCACGGGCGTCAGCATGTATCTCACCAAGGAGGCGAACGCGGCCACGCTGCGCCAAGTCGCGGCTCTCGCTCCGGGGTCGACGCTCGCCATGACGTTCCTACTCCCGCTGGAACTGGCGGACCCCGAGGTACGTCCCGGGCTTGAGATGGCGGAGAAGGGCGCGCGAGCCAGCGGGACACCTTTCCTCAGCTTCTTCACCCCGCCGGAAATCCTGGCGCTGGCCCACGAAGCCGGCTTTAGAGAAGCACAGCACGTCTCGGCCGCCGATCTTACCCGGCGCTACTTCGCGGGCAGGACAGATGATCTGCGCCCGCCCAACAATGCAGAGGAACTGCTGGTAGCAAATACATAGCTGCCCGCGCGAATGACCGTTTCACCTCGCCGATTCATTACTCGAAAGCTGCGGGTTGCGATCCGCGAGCGCCTCAAGCAAGGAGGCCGATGGAACAAAAAACAGGCCCCCGGTGACCGCGCGGCTGTAATCGAGAAGCCGGTCGTAGTTGCCGGGGGGGCGTCCGACAAACATGTTCTCGAGCATCTGCTCGATTGGCTCGGGCGAACTGGCATAGCCGATGAAGTAGGTTCCGAACTCGCCCGCGCCCGGGCGGCCGAATGCCATGTTGTGACGCAGAATTTTCACTTCCTGGCCGTCCTTTTCGATCGTCGTCAGTGAGCTGTGCGAAGACGAAGGCTTGACCCCTTCGGCGAGTTCGACATCGGACAATTTCTTGCGGCCGATAATGCGTTCCTGTGCCTCGACTGAAAGTGAGTCCCAGCCAGCCATGTCATGCAGGTATTTCTGCACCATCACATAACTGCCACCCCCAAATGCTGGATCCTGATCGCCAATCGCAGTGAAGTCGGCCGCCTCGCGGCCCCTCGGGTTTTCCGTGCCATCGACGAAACCCAACACGTCGCGCAGGTCGAAATAGCGAAAGCCTTGTACTTCATCGACCACTGAGACCGCGTCGCCTAACCGCGCCATCAATTGGGCGGCGAGTTCAAAGCAGAGATCCATATGGTCTGCGCGAATGTGCAGCAGGAGATCGCCCGGCGTGCCAATGGCGCGACGTTTGCCTTCGCCAAACTCCCGGAACGTATGAAGGTTCGCGGGGCGCGGCGCGCCGAAAAGCGTGTCCCAACTGTCGGAGCCGAAACCGCACACGCACGATAGTTCGCCCGTGGGAGCGCGCGTGCCGACCGCGCGAACCAGAGCGTCGATGTCGCCGCACAACGCGCGCACCGTGCTTGCATTTTCGAGGCCGGGATTGAGCGTGGCGACAATGAAAATGGCGCTGCGGGTGAGGGAATTGCAAACAGCTTGCGGTTCTGGGATGTCGTTAGGCATCGGATGAATATGCTCCACTTGTTAAGGATCCCGGCACCAGTGGGTCGGGTGCTTTAGGGAAGGCAGGACTCCGTTGGGGGTTCTGTTTTAACAAGGTTAGTAAATTCTGGAGATCGGCGCGAGGTTGAAGACGATTTCTGTCGAGTGTTTGGCGCCCCGAGCGCTGCTCGGTCGGGTCCCACGTGACGCCTTCAAGGTCCGGTATCGCAACCGCCCGCAATCACGCCGGGATCCGATCCTCCGCCATACCGATGCCGTTCTGACGCGGCTTGTCAGACCAGCAAGCCGCCGCCGTCGACGGGCAGGATTTGTCCCGTCGCGTAGCCGTTGAGCATCAGGTACACATAGGCCTTCGCGGCCTCCGCCGGCGCCGCGCCGCGGGGCACGGGCAGGGGCGCTACCATCGGCTGCAGCATTGCCTCCGGCATCTGCTTCACATGCTCGGTGAGGACGATGCCCGGACACACGGCGTTGACCCGCACCGGGATGAGATCCATCGCCAGGCCGCGGGTCAGGTATTCGAGAGCTCCCCCAAGGGCGGTCGGCATTGGCGCGCCTTTCCTCGGCCGATGCGTGAGCATGCCGCTCGTCAGCGTGATCGAGCCGTCCTGGGCGATCGTCCGGCAGCCGCGCTTGACCGCCGCGAGCACGCCCCAGAAGCGTACGTCCAGGAGCTCTCGCGCCTGCGCCAGATCGAGGTCTCGCGAGGAAGCGAAGAACATCGATCCGCCCCAGTCACCTGCCGTTATTGCCAGATGATCGAACGCGCCGAGCGCTCCGAAGAAGCCGGCAACGCTGGCCTCGTCGCGCAGATCGACGGTACGACCGGTCGCACCTGGCAGGCGCTCAACGGCCGCACTGACGTTCGCCTCGGCGCTCGATCCGATGACAACTGCGGCGCCCTGAGCGCGCGCGAGTTCGGCAACGGCGAAGCCGATTCCCGACGCGCCGCCAATGACAACCACGCGCTTTCCGTCCAGTGACATCGCTGTGTCGGTCATCCTGGTTCTCCTATGCAGCTGAGGTCTTTGTTGCGAATGCCGGGAGAGCCGCCGCCACGCTGATCCTTGGCGGCGCTCTTTCGTCGAACGTCAGGGATGCGCGTAGTAGCCCGGCTGGTCGATGTCGGTGAGAAGGTCTGGGCCGGTTGGCGCCCAGTCCAGCATGGCGCGGGTCCGTGCGCTTGATGTCGGCAGGTCTGCGCCGATAAACATGCCGAACCATCCGAAATGTGCCGCCGCGTCGTCGTGGGACTTGGCGACAACGGGTATGCCGAGCCGGCGGCCGATCACCTCGGCAATAGCCTTGAACGGCACGCCTTCCTCGGCGACCGCATGATAGGGACCATCGATGGCGCCGCGCTCAAGCGCGAGCCGGTAGGCGCGGGCCGCATCGAAGCGATGCACGGCGGGCCAGCGGTTGATGCCGTCGCCCACGTAGGCCGACACACCCTTCTCGCGCGCGATGCTGATCAGTCTGGGGACAAAGCCGTGATCGCCCTCGCCGTGAACGGACGGCGGTAGCCGCATGGCGCTC
>NZ_AEJF01000078.1 GCF_001028175.1 Caballeronia mineralivorans PML1(12) | reverse complement strand
CGCCGCGGCGCGCGAGGGTCTCCGCCACCGCCTCCGACGCGCGAGGAAAGTTGCCGGACGGCGCAGGAGGGCGGTCCTCCTCGGTCGCCGTGCGGCCATTGCGCAGGAACGCAACACCGGACGTGACGAGCAACGGGCGCTCGCTGCCTTCGAGTACGCCGCCAAGCGTCTCGATCGCGTGCCTGTCCTCCTCAGCGCTCTGCGCAAACCGGGAGAAATCGTGATTGAAAGCAGTGTGGATGATCCCGTCAGCGGCCGCCGCGCCCCGGCGCAGGCTGTCGAGGTCAGTAAGCGATCCATGGATCGCCTCGGCACCGGCCGTGGCGAGCGTGGCCGCTCCTTCTTCCGATCGGGTGAGGCCGAGGACCTGATGGCCGTTCGCGAGCAATTCGCGGACGACAGCGGAGCCGACGAAGCCGGCGGCTCCCGTGACAAAGACGCGCATGTGATGCTCTCCCAAGTGATTGAGAGAGCAAGGTACAAGGTAAAATCATCCTGTTAAAGTGGTGACATTATCCAGGTATACGTCCTAACAGGTTGTGCATGGCCCACGTGAACAAGAACGAGAGCGAGAGCGACAATCGGCTCGGCAACTATCTGAAGAACAGGCGGACGAAGCTCGATCCCGCTTCCTTCGGCATTTCCGGTGGCCGGCGGCGGACGGCGGGGCTGCGCCGGGAAGAGGTGGCGCAGCGCGCCAATATCAGCGCGGCCTGGTACACCTGGCTGGAGCAGGGGCGCGGCGGCAATCCGTCAGCGGATGTGCTGGACCGCATCGCGAGGGCACTGATGCTGACCGAGGTCGAGCGCGAACACGTGTTCCTGCTCGGCCTCGGCCATCCGCCCGAAGTCCGCTATCGCGGCGGTGACGCGATCACGCCGCGACTGCAGCGCCTGCTCGATGCGCTGCCCTATAGCCCGGCGATCGTCAGGACGGCGACGTGGAACGTGGTGGCCTGGAACCGCGCGGCCGCGGCCGTGCTCACCGACTACGGCTCCCTGCCACCCGGACAACGCAACATCCTGCGGATGATCTTCTGCGATCCCCGCGTCCGTGCCGCGCAGTTCGATTGGGAAAGCGTGGCCCGCTTCGTGGTGGGCGCCTTCCGGATCGATGCCGCACGCGCAGGCGCCGACGCCGAGGTGGCGCCGCTCATCGACGAACTGTGCCGGTCAAGTCCCGAGTTCGCCGCCATGTGGCGGGACAATGAGGTGCAGACCCACGGCGACGGGGTCAAGCACCTGCGCCACCCCGTGCTGGGGCCGATCTCGCTGGAATACTCGGCCTTCGCGGTCGACGGGCGGCCAGATCTTCAGATGATCGTCTACAACCCGGCGACACCGGTCGATCAGGAGCAGATCAGGTCTCTGATCGGGAGAACGCCGGCAATCGCTGCGGAGTGAGCCCGGGGCGTCCCTCATCGTCCGACCTTCGCAGCGCGCGTGGCCGCCGACTGCCACAAAGCCGAAGCCAATCAGTCTCGGTCATTCAATTTTAAGAGAGGAATACTAAATACTGGGATTTGCGCACTACCTCTCTTTACCTTCGTGCTCGCGGTGCCCGATCGAAAGCGCAACGCGGCCTATTTTTGTGACACTTGGCTTTCGCATTGAATGGACGGACGCATCGGATTGACGCCTTGTCCCCGAAACGACCGTCGATCAAGGCTACTTCGACTGCAGGCATGTCGATGATGCACTTCGTAAGGAGTTCGTCAAGAAAGGGACTTTGATAACGGATCCCTCGACCGGCAAGCCATACGGTAGCCGTGAAATCACGAGTCGCGGCGCCGTGCTCGCATCTCTCGCCAAGCATTCATGAGTTTCAGGCCGTGCACCTTACAGACCGGCAACAAGCACGACGCGTCGCGCTGATCTCGATCGATGATGTCACCACGCAGTAACAGTCTAATGTTTCCATGTCTTTCGAGTTCTTACCGTCCATTGCATTGGATCGGTCTCGGGCTAATCCATTCTGTGACCCCCGGTTTCCCCCCCGCGTGCCTATCTCTGGAGACGAACATGACAAGCATTCGACGTACTTCTGCAGCCAACCGCATTTTCAATCGCACCGCGCTAGCCTTCGCCGCGCTATGTCTCGCGACAGGCGTCGCTAACGCGGAAAACCCTCCAAAAGCCGTGGTCACGCCGGGTTTTAGCATCAGCGTTTTCGCGAATGCCCCCGCCGGGTCGAGCGCGCCGGACTCGCTGGCCGTGCTCGACAATCATGTCTGGGTGGGCTATGCGAACGGAGGCGCACCGGATGGTTCGGGTGGCGCGCAAAGCCAGATTGTTGAGTACTCGCTCGACGGCACGGTCATGCGGACCTTTACAGTGGCAGGACACAACGATGGCCTGAAGGTCAATCCCTACACCCGGCAAATCTGGGCGATGCAAAACGAGGATGCGAATGCCAACCTCGTCACGATCGACGCGGCGACCGGTCAAACGACAAACTATGTTTTCGGCAAGACGCTGCACGGTGGCGGTTACGACGACATCATCTTCAAGGACGGTCAGGCCTTCGTCAGCGCGTCCAACCCCACCCTTGACGCCAGCGGCCACAACACGGGGCCTGCGATTGTTCGCGCGCTACTCCTCGGAAACGGCACGATCGAGGTCTCTCGGGTGTTGCCCGGCATGCCTGAGGCCAGCAGCATTCCGTTCGGCACCGTGGCGCAGCTCAACCTGACCGATCCGGATTCTATGACGCTGACGCCGTCGGGTGATGTTCTGCTCGATGATCAAGGCGACGGCCAGCTTGTTCTGTTGCGCGGGCCGGGCGCTAATCCGCGCGTGGAATATCTGCCGCTGCTCGGCGGGGTGCAAATCGACGACACCGTGTTTGCCACTGCGCCAAGGGGTTTTCTCCTGGTGTCCGACACGAAGGCAAACAAGGTTTACAAGATCAGTGCCGATGTCTGGGAGCATGACGCCGCGTTTTCCGCATCTACGGGCGTAGCCGCTACGGCTACCACACCGGCGGTGCCGGCCTATGTCGGCCAGCTTGATTTGCGCAGCGGAGCACTCCTGCCGTTGGTGAGCAATCTGCTTAGCCCGCACGGCATGGCCTTTGTAGCGACAGACAGCAACGGCCAATAGCAACGCGCTTGCATTGCTTGCCGCGCGACACGTTGCGGCCAAGCAATGGCCTGGAGACCTCGCCGGCCGGCGCATGCAGACCTGATGCCCGGCCGGTTCACCACGAACGTCATCGCCGATCTTGAATTCAGGGTGAGCGTCGGCTGGCTAACGTGAAGCCGCTCCGACGCGGCCGTGACGCTGCCGGTTTCGGCTACGGAAAAAAACGCCGCGAGATGGGTGAAGCTCATCGTCCATGTATATCAAATAGGCATCGATATCATATTAAGGATGTATTTTTAATATGGATAGAGGACCCGCACAATCAGTTCATCCGATTCCCTGTGGAGCCACCATGTCCAGTCAGATCCATGCACGCGAAGCAACGTCTTCGCAGCACTTCGCCGACAAGATTCGCCAGTTCACGCCGAACTGGTTCGCGGTCACGATGGGTAACGGCATCGTGTCGCTCGTGCTCACCGCGTTGCCCCAGAGCTTTCCGGGCCAGCACGGACTCGCCGTTTCGTTGTGGTACGTGGACATCGTGCTCTATACGGTGTTCGCGGCGATGTTCGCCGCGCGCTGGATCTTCTATCCGGAAACGATCAAGCCCCTGCTGCATCACCCGCTTCAATCGATGTTCCTGGGCACCTTGCCCATGGGTCTCGCACCGATCATCAACGGCATCGTGCTGTTCGCCGGACCGCATTTCGGCGCAGGGGCCTACTCGCTCGCGTATGGATTGTGGTGCATTGACGCGCTGCTGGCAGTCGTTGTCGCGGTGGGTGTGCCGTACCTGATGTTCACCGAGCAAAGCCATGCCTTCGAGCGCGTCACAGCCGTGCTGCTGCTGCCGATCGTCGCGCCCGAAGTGGCCGCATCGAGTGCCGCGGCGCTTGCCCCGCACCTGGCCACGCAAACCGCGCAGCTTGTGGTCGGCGCCGGCTACCTGCTGTGGGCGATTTCGGTGCCGCTCGCCTTCTCGGTGCTGACCGTCGTTTTCTTCCGGCTGGTCATTCACAAGTTGCCGCATCGTGATCTCGGCCCGTCCAGCTGGCTGACTCTCGGCCCGATCGGCACCGGCGCGCTGGGACTGCTCACGCTCGGCCAGGCTGCGCCCGCCGCGTTCGCCGGCACGACACTCGCGAGCGTTGCCGCCATCGCACGCGACTTCGGCTTGATCGGCGCGCTGATCCTCTGGGGCGCGGGCCTGTGGTGGCTTGCGGTCGCGCTCCTCTTCACCTTGCGCTACCGCCGCGAAGGCTTGCCGTTCAACCTTGGCTGGTGGGGTTTCACGTTCCCGCTTGGCGTCTATACCGCGGCGACGCTAAGCCTGTATCGGGTGACAGGCTTCGAGGCGTTCGCCGTGGCCGGCATGCTGTTCGCCGTCTTGCTGGGCGGATTCTGGAGCGTCGTGCTGACGCGGACGTTGCGGGAAGTGGCGCGCGGTCACCTGTTCTACGCGCCTTGCCTTGCCACTGCTCGCTACTAGTGAGCAATTTTCGGCTGGGGCCACGAGCGCAGGGGCCATCGCATCGAGCATGCGTCGCCGCATAGCGTTGCGACTCGGTCACGCAGCCACTTCCTGCGCCCGCGGAACAATCGAACTCAACCACTCCGATAGCGCAACGAACGGCTCGTCCTGGGCGATTTCATCCGGCGCGACGAGGTAATAACCTGATGTACCCGACATGGGTTTATCAAGCGGCACGACCAGCCGCCCGGACGACAATTCGTCCGCGAGCAGAATTTCCGGCAGCAACGCGACGCCTAGTCCCGCCTGCGCAGCACTGGTGAGCATCGTGAACAACTCGTAGCGCGCGCCGCGCACCGCACGCACATCATGCTCGAACCCGTTAAGACGAAACCAGGTGCGCCAGGCGTCCGGCCGTGTCGACAGATGCAGAAGCGGCAAGTCGGTCAGCTGATCGAGCGAAATCGGCGCGCTCCCAGCGAGCAACGAAGGGCTGCACACAGGTACGACCTTGCCTTCGCGAAACAGCAGCTTTCCCTGCGTGCCTGGCCATACCGAATCGCCGAAATAGAGCGCGGCGTCGAAGGGCGAATCGCTGAACAGGAACGGCTCGGTGCGTATTGACAGATTCACGGTGATATCCGGCCGCAGTGCGCGAAATTGCGGCAACCGCGGAATCAGCCATTGGCTGGCGAGCGTCGGAACGACCGCTATCTCCAGGATCCGCCCCACACCGCGTTGCGCCATCAGTTCGAGCGTGTCGCGTTCAATCCGATCGAGATTCTTGCGCACAAGCGCCGCGTAATGGCGACCGTGCGTGGTCAGCACAATGCGCTTCTTGATGCGCAGGAACAAAGCCACGCCCAGGCGGCTTTCCAGTCCCGCCACCTGACGGCAGACCGCGCTTTGCGTGAGCGCGAGTTCATTGGCAGCGCGGGTGAAGCTCTCATGGCGCGCGGCGGCCTCGAAGATCTGCAGCGCGACCAGATTCGGAATGCCTTTTCTCATGTTTACCAGTACCGATTGCGCCGTTGAACGTGGCGGCGGGAGCCAACTTGGTTCGATTTACGAATGAAGTGGTGAGTTTATATCAATTGTGCGACTTTTCGACACGCTCCAGAATCGCCTTCCAGTGAAGCGCCGAACCGGGCCTTGGGCTCGCACCACGCTGGATCAGCCGGAATTGGATAAATGAACCCCAACCTTGCCGCATTGCTTGCTGTTGCCCTTCCGGAATCGAACGTCGCCGGGTTATTGCGATTGATGAACTTGCCCTCGGTGATGGCCAAAACCACGTCCGGCGTGGTCACCCGTGCCGAACTGGCGCAGGCGATGAACATGGCCCTGTTCGCCGGTCTGCTCGAGCGCGTGCCGACGGGCCGCGCCTACATCTACGATCTTCAACACACTCAAACCCGTGTGCAGTTCGACCACGGCGCGCTGCGCACCGTGCGCTGGGCTGAATCCGGTGCGCTGCCGCCGGGCGAAGCGGCGTTCACGCGCATTCTCAAGCCGCTGGGTTTTGTGCTGAACGGCACGTACCCGCTCGATCGCATCAAGATGACGGGGCGCTCCTACAAGCACGTCGATGCCCCCGATGAAATCGCGCAGTATTTCGTCAGCGAACTGCATCCCGAGCGTTTCAGCCCCGAGTTCCAGCAGGCGGTGACGAACGTGATCGACGAGAGCGTCGATCCGCTGACACCGCAAGCGGTTGCATCGCTGGCCGAACTGGAGCGTGACGGTTCGTTGCCGCTGGCTATCGCCCTCGATTTGCTGCCGGTGCTCGTGCGTTGTTTCGAGCGCCAGCACCCGGTGCCGCGTTTGGCCGACTATGAAACGCTACGCGCCGAATCGGCGGAAATGGCGTGGATCGCGACCGAAGGCAACGCGTTCAATCACGCAACGGACCGCGTGGACGACGTGTTCGCCGTCGCCGATACCCAGCGCGCACTTGGCCGCCCGATCAAGGAAAGCGTCGAAATCTCGAAGTCGGGCCGGGTGCGCCAGACGGCTTTTCGCGCCGATCCCGTGCGCCGCGTGTTCACCGGCGCTGACGGCGCGAGGATCGAACGCGACGTGCCGGGCTCCTTCTACGAATTCATCAGCCGCGACTCGGTCATGGATGAGGCCACCGGCCGTCGCGTGCTTGACCTCGGCTTCGATGCGGGCAACGCGACCGGCATCTTCAAGATGACGGCGGCCGCGTGAACTCCGCCGCCGATCTGTACAACTTCACCGAGCCGCTCAAGGCGCCACAAGGCTCGGCCATCCGCGAGCTTTTCAAGTACCTCGGCCGGCCGGGGATGATTTCGTTCGCGGGCGGATATCCGTCGAAGGATCTGTTCGACCGGGCGGGTATCGGCCAGGCGCTGGAGGACGCGTATTCGTCTGATCCGGTGGCGTGCCTACAATACGGCGACACAGCGGGCTCGCCGGCTTTGCGCCGCGCGATCTTGCGTTTGATGAACGATCGCGGTGTGACGCGCGATGTCGACGATGTGATCGTCACAACCGGCTCGCAGCAAGGTCTCGACCTGCTGATCAAGATCCTGGTTGCGCCGGGCGATGCCGTTTTGATCGAAGAACCCGCTTATCCGGCCGCCATCCAGGCGCTGCGACTCGCGGGGGCGCGCCTGATCCCGGTGCGCACGGACGCGCAGGGTATCGATGTCGACGCGCTCACTGCTCAGCTTGAAGCGCTCGATCCAGGCACACGCCCGAAACTGCTCTACACGGTGCCGACCTTCGCGAACCCGACCGGCGCGACGCTGCCGGCGGCGCGTCGTGAAGCGCTTGCACGGCTCGCGATGCGGTTCCGTTTCGTGCTGGTCGAAGACGACCCCTACGGCGAGCTGCGCTTCACAGGCGAATCGGTAAAACCCATCGCTGCATTCGCCGACGCCATTCCTGGCGCAAGCGACTGGGTAGTTTATTTCGGCAGTCTCTCGAAGATCGTGGCGCCGGGCTTGCGTATCGGCTGGTCGATTGCGCCGCCCGCCATCACGCGCCGCATGCTCGTGGCAAAACAGACAAGCGATCTCTGCACCTCGCCGCTCGCGCAGGAAACGGCGCGCCACTATCTGGAAAGCGGCCGGCTCGCGGAACATGTGCCGGTCATCGTGCAGGCGTATCGCAAGCGCTATGACGCGCTGTCGAGTGCGCTGCGCCAGTTCGTCCCCGACGACATCGACTACGTGGTGCCGCAAGGCGGCATGTTCGTCTGGGCGCGGTTGAAGGGCGGCCGTCATTCAACCGATCTGCTCAAGCGCGCGATCGAGCAGAACGTGATCTACGTGCCCGGACCGGCGTTTTACGTGCGCGATCCCGACGAGTCGAGCATGCGGCTGTCGTTTGCCGCTGCACCGGGCGAAGCTGAAGTATTCGAAGGCGTGCGCAGGCTCAAGCTCGCGCTGGCGAGCCGGTAGAACGGCGCAGGCTGTCGTACACCTCGCCAGATACGGTGAAACGCGTTCTAATCGCATAACCTGAACGCAGGAAAGATGGTCGATACGACAGGGTTAGTTCCTCCAACGCACCAAGTCGTGCCGATTAATCATTTGCAGCGGTTTTTTTAAGCCCTGAAACTCTGTGCCGGCGTATGTGTGTATTTACGCGCCGGTGCGGGTTCCAGAGAGGCACTGAGGGACCGTGGCCACAAGCCGCGCCGCAGTGCCCGGCAGCCACCCGACATAGAGAGGAAGTGATGGAACTGAACGATATTCTTGGCGCACTCGGTGTAGACCTCGGCCAGTGGAAGGGCGACGCCCTCCCGGCGCGTTCGCCGCTCGACGGCGCGATGCTTGCCCAACTGGCAGTAGATTCCCCCGCCGATGCCGCCCGCAAGATCGATGCGGCCCACGCCGCCTTCCTCAAATGGCGCACCGTGCCTGCGCCGCAACGCGGTGAACTCGTGCGCGTGTTTGGCAATGTGCTGCGTGAGCACAAAGCGGCACTCGGCAGCCTTGTCACGCTGGAAGCGGGCAAGGTCACGTCCGAAGGCCTGGGCGAAGTGCAGGAAATGATCGATATCTGCGACTTCGCCGTCGGCCTGTCGCGCCAGCTTTACGGTCTGACGATTGCCTCTGAGCGGGTTGGTCACCGGATGATGGAAACGTGGCATCCGCTGGGTGTGGTTGGTGTGATTTCCGCGTTTAACTTCCCGGTGGCGGTGTGGTCGTGGAATGCGGCGCTGGCGTTTGTTTGCGGCGACGCAGTGGTGTGGAAGCCGTCGGAGAAAACGCCGTTGACGGCTATCGCCTGCCACGCGCTGTTCGAAAAGGCTCTGCGCGAATTCGACAAGAGCCATCCGGGCGTCACGCCGGAAGGATTGAGCCAGTTGCTGCTCGGCGCACGCGAAGTCGGCCAGGTGCTGACCGAGTCGCCGAAGGTGCCGCTGGTCAGCGCGACTGGCAGCGTGCGCATGGGCATGGAAGTGGCGCAAGTATTGGCGAAGCGCCTCGGCCGCAGCATCCTCGAACTGGGCGGCAATAACGCGATGATCGTCGCGCCCAGCGCCGACCTCGATCTGGTCGTGCGCGGCGTGACCTTCTCGGCGGTTGGCACGGCCGGTCAGCGCTGCACGACGTTGCGTCGCCTGATCGTGCATACCAGCGTCGTCGATCAGTTGCTGCCGCGTCTGGAAAAAGCGTTTGGATCGGTGAAGGTGGGTAGTCCGCTCGACAGCGATACGCTCGTCGGTCCGCTGGTTGACCGTGCAGCATTCGATGGCATGCAAAAGGCGCTGCGCGATGCACGCGAGCAAGGCGGCGATGTAAAGGGCGGCGAGCGCGTAGACGTAGGCGGCCATGCCGATGCGTATTACGTGCGCCCAGCGTTCGTGCGCATGCCGGCTCAAACAGCCGTGGTCGAACGCGAGACCTTCGCGCCGATCCTCTACGTGCTGACCTACGACGACTTTGCCGATGCACTGCAATTGCAGAACGGCGTGCCACAGGGCTTGTCGTCGGCGATCTTCACCAATGACATTCGCGAAGCCGAGCAATTCATGTCGGCGGCGGGTAGCGATTGCGGCATTGTGAATGTGAACATCGGCACGAGCGGCGCTGAGATTGGCGGCGCGTTCGGCGGTGAGAAAGAAACCGGCGGCGGCCGCGAATCGGGTTCCGATGCGTGGAAAAGCTACATGCGCCGCGCGACCAACACGATCAACTACAGCCGTGAATTGCCGCTTGCACAGGGCGTGAAGTTCGACGTTTGATTTAGATTAAAGAAGATTAAAAACTAGACGTCACACCCCGACGTCGACCCCTTTCGCCCGAAGCGCACGCCAACCGCGGCGTGTAGCTCGGGCGTCAGACTTCCGCGGTCATCCCCGGTTGTTGCGCCTGCATCTGTCCTGCTGCGCGCCTCTTTATCGAGGCGTGCTCGCTTGTCTCTGCGCTGTTCGCGCTCTCGTTCAACTGCTGTTCCTGAAAGACCCTGGAGGCCACCGTGTCGTTTCTCGTGCTGGACAAACTGACAAAAGCCTACGGCGATCTGAACGCCGTGAGCGACGTGAGCCTCTCGGTTGAAAAAGGCGAATTCGTTTCGTTGCTGGGGCCTTCGGGTTGCGGCAAGACGACGACGCTGCAAATGATCGCTGGTTTTATCGATGTCACGCGCGGACGGATTTCGCTCGACGGCAAGGACATTACGCATGTGCGGCCGAACAAGCGCGGCCTGGGTGTGGTGTTCCAGAGCTATGCGCTGTTTCCGCACATGACGGTGGCGCAGAACGTCGGCTTCGGGCTGGAAATGCGCGGCGTCGGCAAGGCCGAATGTGCGGAGCGGATTCGCGAGACGCTCTCGTTGGTGAGGCTCGATGCGTTTGCCGCGCGTTATCCGCGTGAACTGTCGGGCGGCCAGCGGCAACGGGTTGCGATTGCGCGTGCGCTGGTGATCAAGCCACCGGTTCTGCTGCTCGACGAACCCATGTCCAATCTCGACGCCAAGCTGCGCGAAGAGATGCAGTTCGAATTGCGCGGGATCCAGCGCAAGGTCGGCACGACGACCGTGATGGTCACGCACGATCAATCGGAAGCGTTGTCCATCAGCGACCGCGTGGTTGTGATGGAAGCGGGGCGCGTGACGCAGGTCGACTCGCCGTATCGCGCCTATGAGCGGCCGGAAAATCGCTTTGTCTCTCAGTTCATCGGTAAGGCGAACATGCTGGCGGGGAAGGTGACCGAGGCACGTCACAACGAAGTCCATGTGGATCTCGGGCATCAACTGACCGGCATTGCATGCATTGAGGCGGGCACCGTGTGGCGCGAAGGCGATACGGTGACCTTGTGCATTCGTCCCGAGAAATTGCACTTGTGCAAGGTGGGGACGGGGCGGTTATCGGCGACTGTCACCAGTCGCTTTTTCCTGGGCAGCCAGTGGTTGTATCGCCTCGATACCGCCATTGGCGAAGTGCTCGTATGCAGCCAGAACGAAGGCACGGAACCGGTGGCGGAGGGCGAGACGGTTGGCATCGACTGGCATCGCGATGCCGTGCGCGTGATTCAGGAAGCGAGCCATGGCTAGCACGATCGAATCGACGAAATCGAACGATAGTGGCACGTTGATTAAAACCCGCGCGCCGTGGCATGCGTTCGTACCGCCGTGGCTGATGAGCGCGCCTGCGTTCATCCTGTTCGCGGTTCTGGTGCTGACGCCGCTTGCCATGACCGTTGTCCTGACCTTTTATCGCTTCGATCCGGCCAGCGGTCCGATCGCGGCGTTCCAGTTCGGCAACTATGTTGAAGTGCTGACGGACGGCTATTACCAGACCATTTTCGCGCGAACCTTCGGCATTGCAATCCTGACGACGTTGCTTTGCGTCGCGATCGGTGCGCCCGAAGCGTACGTGCTGTATCGGATGCGCGATCCGTGGCGATCGATGTTCCTGCTTGTGATCCTTGCTCCGTTACTCGTTTCGGTGGTGGTGCGGGCGTTCGGCTGGAGCATGTTGCTCAATACCGGCGGTATCGTGAACCAGTTCTTCGGGCTTTTCGGCCTCGGTCCGTACAAGCTCGAATACACGACCTTCGCGATCGTGATTGCGCTCGTTCACGTGATGCTGCCGTTCATGGTGATCCCCGTCTGGACCTCGCTGCAAAAGCTCGATCCACAAGTTGAAAACGCGGCGCTTTCGCTGATGGCTTCTCCCGCAACGACTCTGCGGCGCATTGTCTTGCCGCAGATTGCGCCCGGCATTCTGTCGGGTAGCTTGATGGTGTTCGGGTTATCCGCGAGCGCCTTTGCGATTCCAGGTCTGCTCGGCGGCCGTCGCCTCAAAGTTGCGGCCACTGCCGTCTACGATGAATTCCTCGGTTCGCTTAACTGGCCGCTCGGCGCGACCATCGCGATCCTGCTGCTGATCGCGAACCTCGTGATCATGATCACGTATTACCGGGTTCTGGAGCGTCGTTACTCCAGAAGCCTGGGTTAAGGAGACCGCTGCGATGCGAAAGAACGGCCTCATTGCCCTGAGTTTCCACACGCTGGTGATCCTGTTCGTGCTGGCGCCGCTGGTAATTATTGTGCTGGTTGCGTTCACGCCGGAGCAGACACTGACGCTGCCTACGCGCGGTTTGTCGCTACGCTGGTTCCGCGCGATCCTCGACTATCCGGACTTCATCTCGGCGTTTCTGAACAGTATCAAGCTGGCGTTTTCATCGGCAACTTTATCGCTCGCGCTGGCTTTGCCGGCGGCGCTTGCCATCGGCCGCGAGCGTTTTCCGGGGCGTGAATTTCTCAACGGATTATTCCTCTCGCCGCTGGTGATTCCGAGTCTCGTGCTCGGCATTGCGTTCCTGCGTTTCTTCGCCATGATCGGCGCGACCGGATCGTTCACGTGGCTTGTTGCGGCGCACATGATCATCATCACGCCGTTTGTCATGCGGCTGGTGCTGGCTTCGGTGAGCGGCATGGACCGCAGTATCGAACATGCGGCGCAGTCGCTCGGCGCGGATCGATGGACGTCCTTTCGCCGCATCACGTTGCCGATGATCCTGCCCGGTATCACAGGCGGCTGGCTGCTTGCGTTCATCAATAGCTTCGATGAGCTGACCATGTCGATCTTCGTCACCTCGCCGCAGACCATCACGTTGCCGGTGCGGATGTACATGTACGCGACCGAATCGATCGATCCGATGATGGCGTCAGTATCCGCGCTCGTGATCTTCGTCACAGCCGGTGCGATGATCTTGCTCGACCGGGTGTATGGACTGAACCGGATCCTGATCGGTTCGCATTGATTTGCTCAGCGCTCAAGACTTCTCTCTATTCGATGACAACTAATCCCAGCGCAGCATCCGCCGGCGAGCCGCAATTCGTGCGTCTTACGGAAGCGCATCGCAAGCAGGTGGGGCTCACGGTCGATGGCGCGGCGATCACGGCCCTGACCGGCGATACGGTGCTGAGCGCCATTCTGCTGCACACGCGACGGGTACGCGACACGGAGTTCAGCGGGGAGCCGCGTGCTGGATTTTGTCTGATGGGCGCGTGCCAGGATTGTTGGGTGCAACTGGAAGAGGGCACGCGGATCCGTGCGTGTTCGACGTTCGTCAAGGAAGGCATGCATGTGCTGACCCGGCCTGCAGGAGCCGTTGAAGCATGACGTCTATCGATAAAGCCAGTATGCAGCGGGTTGTCATCGTCGGGGCGGGGCCGGCGGGCGTCCGGGCGGCCGAGACGTTGGTAGCGGCGGGCGTTGTGCCAGTCGTCATCGATGAAGCGCCGCGTGCCGGTGGCCAGATCTATCGCCAGCCGCCAGCCGATGCCGGTTTTGCCCGCAGCAAACGCACGCTGTATGGCATGGAAGCGGGCAAGGCCGATGCCGTGCATTCGACGATGGCGAAGATGCTGCCGAAGCTCAACTATCGGCCGGACACGCTCGTATGGGGATGCGGTGCGGGGCAACTCGACACCTTCCACGCGGGACGCCAGCGCACCGTGCCTTATTCGCATTTGCTGATCGCGACCGGGGCGACGGACCGCATCCTGCCGTTTCCCGGCTGGACGCTGCCAGGCGTCTACACGCTCGGCGCGGCGCAGATCGCGCTGAAAGCCCAGGGCTGCTCGATCGGCCGTCGTGTGGTGTTCGCGGGAACGGGGCCGCTGCTTTACCTCGTGGCTTATCAGTACGCGAAGGCGGGCGCGCAGGTCGAGGCCGTGCTCGATACCAATCCATTCTCCCGACAGTTCGCCGCGACGCCGCGCTTGCTTCGGCAGCCGTCCACCTTTGCGAAGGGGCTTTACTACGTCGGCTGGCTGGCGGCGCGTGGGGTTCGTATAGAACGTGGCGTGACGCTAGTGTGTGCGACGGGAGACAAGGCCGTGCAGGCAATGACCTATCGCGACGGCGATCGCGAGTTCACCATTCCCTGCGATGCCATTGGCTTCGGCTACGGTCTGCGTTCTGAAACGCAGCTCGCGGATCTGGCAGGTTGCCGTTTTCGCTTCGATCCGCTCAATCGCGCGTGGTTGCCTGAGCGTGATACAGCCGGCCGTACTTCGGTGCCGGGCGTGTATCTCGCCGGCGATGGCGCGGGTATCGCGGGTGCGGATGCGGCAGAGTTGGCTGGCTGCCGCGCCGCACTTGCGATGTTGGAAGACCTCGGACATCGGACCGCCAACGCTCAGGCTCATGCGATGAAGCTGGATCGACAACTGACCAGCATTGCCAAGTTTCGAATTGGCTTGGAACAAGCATTTGCGCCGCCTCTCGATTGCGCGTCGCACTGGCCTGACGACATGACCGTGTGCCGTTGCGAAGAGATCGATGCCGGCACGCTACGCCGTTGCATTCGAGGTGGCGAAGCGAGCGAGATCAATCGGCTCAAGGCGCTTACGCGCGTCGGCATGGGGCGCTGCCAGGGGCGTATGTGCGGCGCGGCCGCGGCGGAACTGTTGAGCGCGGAGATGGGCAAACCGATTGCGGAAGTTGGGCGCTTGCGCGGACAGGCGCCGATCAAACCGGTGCCTCTATCGATAGCGCTGATGGCTGAAATGGATGAAGCACCGGACCATCTGGCCGCTATCCCGGAGCACGCACGCGATGAATGAAACACTGCGGTTCGATGTGCTGGTGGTGGGCGGCGGTCTGGTGGGGTCATCGACGGCGCTGATGCTTGCCAGGCGCGGCCTCAAAGTTGGGCTCTTTGAGCGCCGTTATTGCGGCGCGCAGGCGAGTGGCGTGAACTATGGTGGCGTGCGTCGTCAAGGCCGGCTGGCTGAACAATTGCCGCTTGCCGTGCGCGCCCGGCGCATCTGGGATCGCTTGCCGGAACTCGTGGGCACGGATGGAGAGTTCGTCGTGTCAGGGCACTTGCGGCTGGCTCGGAGTGTTGCCGATCTTGCGGCGCTTGAAGCGTATGCACAGATGGCCAATCCGTTCGGCCTCGACTTGCAATTGCTCAGTGGACCCACATTCCGGCGACGTTATCCGTGGCTGGGTGCAGCTGCATTGGGCGGCTCGTTGTGTCCTGGCGATGGCCATGCGAATCCGCGCGTCGTCTCACCTGCGTTTGCGCGTGCGGCGCGTGCTGCCGGTGCCGATGTCCGCGAGCAGACCGCTGTCACGAACATCGTCTATGCGGGGGAACGGTTTGTGGTCGAGGCGCGGCATGACTCGGGCGCGATGATCGAGGCGCGGGCCGACTGGCTGGTGAATGCTGCAGGCGCGTGGGGTAATACGGTGGCCGGATACTTTGGCGAGTCCATTCCGATGGAGCCGATCTATCCGAACATGTGGGTAACCGAGCCGCTGCCCTATTTTATCGATCATAACCTTGGCGTTTATGGCGGCGGTATTTATGCGCGTCAGGTAGCGCGTGGCAATGTCGTAATCGGCGGTGGTCGCGGATCGGGCGATGGCGAATATGCCCAGCCGCTCACCGAGACGACGCGTACGGTAATGCGTGCCGCTTGTGGGCTGCTGCCGAGGCTCAAGGATGCGTTGCTGTTGCGCAGCTGGACGGGCGTGGAAGGCAGTACGCCTGACGATAACCCGGTGATTGGTTTTAGCCGCACGACGCCGCGACTGTTGCATGCGTTCGGATTTTCAGGTGGCGGCTTCTTGCTTGCCCCGGGGGTAGGGCAGGTGCTTTCCGACCTCGTCGTTGACGGCGCGACGAGTACACCGATTGATGCTTTTTCGATTGAAAGATTTGGCTTAGCTCGCGGCGGGTGACTGCACCCACAACCACTGGCAGTCCAAAAAGAGTGCGGCGAACGAAACCAACCAAGACCACCTTCTAACGGAGATCAGTAAATGAAAGCGTTTCATACAATCGCAAGTGCGGGCATCGCCGCGCTGTGCGCGGCAGCACTGTCCACTCCCGCGCAAGCGCAAAGCAAAACCATCTACATCGGCATGAATGGCGGCGCGATGGAAAAGGCCTACACGAGCGAAGTCCTGCCCGAATTCGAAAAGACCAACGACGTCAAAGTGGTCGTCGTGCCTGGCACGTCCTCCGACATTCTGGCGAAGCTGCTGGCGAACAAAGCCAAACCGCAAATCCACGTGGTGTTCCTCGACGACGGCGTCATGGCACGCGCGGTCAGCATGGGCGTCTGCCAAAAACTCGACGACAGCCCTGAACTCAAGCAACTCTATCCCTTTGCGCGCATGAAGGACGACATGGGCGCGGGCGTGCAGCTCGGCATGACGGGTATCGCGTACAACACGAAACTGTTCACGGCAAACCACTGGGCGCCGCCAACGTCCTGGCTCGACTTCGCCGATCCGAAATACAAGGACAAAGTGGTGTTCCAGTCGGCATCGAGCAGCACGTTCGGCCTGCACGGTTTCTTGATGATCAACCGGCTTGAGGGCGGGTCGGAGAAGAACGTCGAACCGGGCTTTACGAAATGGCAAAGCACGGTGGGCAAGAACGTGATCGAGTACATCCCGAACTCGGCGAAGATCTCGGAGATGGTGCAAACCGGACAAGCTGGCCTGTTCCCGCTCACGCCGACCGCTGTGGGTGACCTGCAAGCGAAGGGCATTCCTGTCGCGTATGTGAACCCCAAGGAAGGCCCGGTGCTGTTGCTCGTCGATGAATGCGTTGTCGCAAACAATCCCGATCCGGTACTCGCGCAGAAGCTTGCGGCCTTCATGATCTCGGCATCGGCACAAAGCAAGGCTGCGGTCGCCGGCCGTCAGATTCCTACGAATCGCCAGGCGAAAATGCCGGACTCGATGCAGCAGCAACTCGGCAATCTCGACGAGCTGGTGAAGAAGGTGAACGTGGTGGACTGGGATGTGATCAACGCCAATCGCCCGCAATGGGACGCGCGCTGGAATCGTCAGATCGAACGGTAATCTCTTAGCTTGATAAATGCGGCCGTTGTCGGGAGATGTCCTGACAACGGCCGCATCCGTTTACGGCAGCCGTGCGCGGAAGTCGAGAGTCTATTGAGCGACGCTCGGCCGCCGCGGCTGAGCACCTTCTCTCACTCCTGCGAATTGATGATGACCTTCGATACCGCATGCTCCTGCAAGCCCCATTTCGCCAGGATCTTCGTATAGGTCCCATCCGCAATCAACTTGCCGAACGCCTGTGTCAGCGCATCGTTTAAAGCCGGGCTGCTCTTTGCCATGCCGATGGCCGTGTACTGCGACAGGAATGGCTGACCGATCGGCGCGTACGCGTCCTTTTCGAGCGTGTTCTGATACGGCAGGGTCTCGCCCCCTTGCACGGCCGCATCAAGCCGTCCTTGACGCAACTGCAGGCGGGCATCGGCGGAACCGTCCGTGCCTACCACGACGACTGCCGGTTTCCCCGCCTTGACGCAATGCTCGTCGCTCCAGTTCTTGGTGTCATCGGGAAAGGACGTGCGCCGGCTCGATCCCACGCGCTTGCCGCATACCGCATCCATTGAGGCAAACTCGCCGCCGCGTGCCTTCAACGTATAAAACTGCGGTCCTGTCTTGATGTAGTCAAGAAAGTTGACTGCCTCGCGACGCGTCGGTAAGTCTGTCATGCCCGACAGGATCACATCTACGCGATGGGTGGTCAGGGCATTCATCATCTGGTCGAAGCTGGTCTCTTCCCACTTCAGTTTCACACCCATCTTCGCGGCCAGCGCTACGCCGAGATCGACGTCGAAGCCGGTCAGTTCATCGGTTGCCGGGTCCTTGTATTCGAACGGCGGATAGTTCGGCACGATGGCGGCCGTCAACGTGCCCTTGCCCGCGACAGGCGTCTGGGCATGAGCCAACGATGCGGCAAGCGTAACTGCACCGAACATGAAAGTAACAAGGGTTCGCCGGAACAAGGAATCGATCATGGAAAGTCGCCTGGACATGAGGTTGACGGGGTGATTGAGTTGCAGTGCCATGCGTTTCCTTCACGTCAGGAAAGCACAGCCGAGATGAAATCTTGCGTGCGCTGTTGTTGCGGGCGTGAGAGCACTTGTTCGGGCGTGCCGGTCTCGACAATCTTGCCCTGGTCCATGAAGACCACGCGGTTCGCCACTTCGCGTGCGAAACCGAGTTCGTGCGTGACAACGATCATCGTCATGCCGCTCTTGGCAAGATCGCGCATCACGCTCAGCACTTCGCCCACCAGTTCGGGATCGAGGGCGGAGGTGGGTTCGTCGAAGAGCATGAGTTGGGGGTGCATCGCCAGTGCTCGTGCAATGGCTACGCGTTGTTGCTGGCCGCCGGACAACTCGACCGGAAACGCGTCGCACTTGTGACCTAGGCCGACGCGCGTAAGGAGTGCCCGTGCTTCTTCAACGGCCTCGGCCTTTTTCTTCTTCAACACCTGGACCGGCCCTTCGATCACGTTTTCCAGCGCCGTCATGTGCGGAAACAGATTAAAGCGCTGGAACACCATGCCGGTAGCAAGACGTTGCCGCGCCATCTGTTTTTCCGACAGCGGATAAAGCTTGTTCTCGACGCGCCGGTATCCCACCAGTTCGTCATTCACCCACAGGGCGCCGCCGGTGATGGTTTCGAGTTGGTTGATACAGCGCAGGAACGTGCTCTTGCCTGAGCCGGAAGGTCCGATGATGCACAGCACTTCGCCCTTTTCGACCTCGAGATGAATGCCGTGCAGCGCCTGGAATGCTCCATAGGACTTGTGCAGGTCGACCGCTTTGACTAGTGGGTTCATGGTTCGCGTAGGGGTAGGGCTACTGTTTCGCGGAAGCGCGGCCTGCGCCCCGTGCGAAGCGCAGTTCGACGCGCGACTGCAGCAAGGAAAGAACCGTGACGATGACCAGATACCAGACGGCCGCGACCATCAGCAACTCGATCACGCGAGCGTTCGCGTAGTAGATGTTCTCGGCGTTGTGCAGCATCTCGGCGTACTGGATCACGCTCGCGAGCGAGGTCAGCTTCACCATGCTAATCAGTTCGTTACCGATCGGCGGAATAATCACGCGCATGGCCTGCGGCAGGATGATGCGGCGCAGCGCCTGGAGTTTCGGCATGCCGATCGACTTCGCAGCCTCGTACTGGCCCGTGTCGACGGAGAGCAGCCCCGCGCGTACCACTTCCGATGTGTAGGCACCCTGATTGATTGCGAGCCCGAGCAGGGCGGCGAGGAAGGGCGTCATGATGTCGACGGTGCGAAATTCGAACAGCCCTGGAATACCCATGACCGGAAACACCAGCGCGAGGTTGAACCAGAGCAGCAGTTGCAGGATCACCGGCGTGCCGCGAAACAGCCATACATAACCATGCGCGACCCCGCGCAGGACCGGATTGGTCGAGAGCCGCATGATCGCCACGATCACGCCGAGCACGATGCCCAGCGCCATCGCCAGAATGGTCATGACGATGGTATTGACGAGGCCGGTGAGGATTGACTTCGCCGTCAGGAAACGCGCGACGACCGCCCATTCGATCTGCCCGCGCGCGAACGCCACGACTATATAGACCACGATCGCGAGGATCACGGCCGAGGCGAGATAACGCCCGTAATAGCGCCGCGGCACGTGTTCGAAGTGCGAGATATCGGTGAAGGTGTCGGCGTTGCTGGACGCCGGTGCACGGTCGTTCGATGCGCTCAGCATGAAGGTCCCTTGTAATTAGCCGCCCATGCGACTTGTTCTTCTATAGCGCTGCGCAGGCGCGCGATTTGTTCGGCCACGCGTGCAGGCGCCGTGCCGCCATAACCGCTGCGCGCCGCGACGGCGGCGTCCAGCGTGACGTGATCGAGGACGCCGGGTTCGAGACGGGCATCGACTTGTGCGAGCGTCGCCACCGACACTTCGCCCAGTTCAATGCCTTGCTGTTCGCAGGCCCGCACCAGCGCCCCGGTGATCTCGTGCGCTTCGCTGAACGGCACGCCGCGCAGCGCGAGCCAGTCGGCGACTTCGGTGGCAAGCGTAAACCCGAGCGGCGCCTGACGCCGCATTTCGTCCACATTCACACGCATGGTGCGGATCATACCGGCCATCGCGGGCAACACAAGATCGAGTGTATCGATGCTATCGAACGCGGCGATCTTGTCTTCCGCGAGATCGCGGTTATAAGCGAGCGGCAGCGACTTGAGCGTCGCCAGCAAACCGCTCAGGTTGCCGATCAACCGACCCGCTTTACCACGCGTCAACTCTGCGATATCCGAGTTTTTCTTCTGCGGCATGATCGAGCTGCCGGTTGCGTAAGCATCGTCGAGTTCGACCCAGCGAAACTGCCGCGAGGTCCACAAGATCACTTCTTCCGAGAGCCGCGACAGGTTGACCGCCAGCATGCTCGTGATGAACGTGAACTCGGCAACATGGTCGCGCGAGGCGACGGCGTCGATGGAGTTCTCGCACGGACCGTCGTAGCCGAGTTCCGCTGCGGACAAATCGGCCCGTAAGCAGATCGCCGATCCCGCGAGCGCGGCAGCGCCCAACGGCGAACGTGCGCTGCGGCGATCCCAATCCGCCAGCCGGTCGACATCGCGATAGATCGACTGCGCATGCGCGAGCAACTGATGCGCGAACACGATCGGCTGCGCCGGCTGCAAGTGCGTGAAGCCGGCAGTGACGGTTTCCACGTGCGCCGCGGCTTGCTCGACCAGCGCATGCTGCAGATCGATCACGGCTAGCGCCAGCTTGCGAGCCTTGTCGCGCAGATACAAACGCAGGTCGTTAGCGGCTTGATCGTTACGCGAACGGCCCGCACGCAACTTCCCGCCAATAGCTTTCAACCGCTGCGTGAGTTCGCGTTCGAGGAAAGTGTGGACGTCTTCATCGGCGAGGATGGGCGCGAGCTCGCCCGCGACGAACTCTTTCTCGATTTGCTGCATGGCGTCGAGCAGTTGCTGAAGCTCGGCAGCCGTCAGGATGCCCGCGCGCTCCAGTTCCTTAGCGTGAGCACGCGAACCGGCGAGATCGTAAGGGGCAAGACGAAAGAAGCTTGGGTCCGAACGCGACAGGTTTTCCAGTGCCAGCGAGGGGCCGGATTTGAAGCGGCCGCCCCAGAGTCGTTCGGTTGCGTCGGTAGTGTTCATGCGCGTTGCCTGAAAGCGTTTAGGAATAGCGCTTAGCTTATGCAACCAAATTTTTTCCTTGTAGA
This sequence comes from Caballeronia mineralivorans PML1(12), assembly GCF_001028175.1. Classification (GTDB taxonomy): domain Bacteria; phylum Pseudomonadota; class Gammaproteobacteria; order Burkholderiales; family Burkholderiaceae; genus Caballeronia; species Caballeronia mineralivorans. The sequence goes on along the minus strand of NZ_AEJF01000078.1, from coordinate 65,962 downwards.
GAGAATTTAATTCGCTTTAAATCAAATTTTTCTCAGCATCTCTAGTTCTTCGGCGTTCTCGTAACTTGGCCTATGCGTCACCGACTGCCTCCGCTCAATCCGCTGCGTGCGTTCGAAGCGACCGCTCGCCGCGGGACGGTTGCGAGCGCGGCCGAGGAACTCAACGTCACGGCAAGCGCGGTCAGTCATCAGGTGCGCGTGCTGGAGAGCACGCTGGGTGTGGCTTTGTTCATCCGCTCGAAAGCGCGGGTGAAGCTGACGCCTGCTGGCGAGGCGTTGCTGCAGCCGGTCAAGAACGCGTTCGACATGATCGCGTCGGCAGTCGTCAGGCTGGATTCGCCGGCCATTGCGGGCGATCTGGTGGTGTCAGCGCCGCTGTTATTTACGTCGCGTTGGCTGGCGCGGCATATCGGTGACTTCCTGGAGCAATTTCCTGCGGTCAATCTGAAGCTGATTCCATCCAACGAAGACAAGGAGATCTATTCATCCGATGTTGATCTTTGCGTCCGATATGGCGAGGGCCGCTGGCGCGATCGCGATGTAAAGCTGATTTCGCATCCGGTGCTGTTTCCCGTGGTGAGCCCGGCGCTGATGAACGGGCCACGCGCGCTTCGCACGGTGCAGGACCTGGCGAACCGGACCTTGTTTTGCGAGCACGCAGAGTCATGGATGCGATGGCTGGCCGAGGCGTCGGCTGACAAGCTGGAGGGTTTGCGGATTCTTGAGATCGGGATCGCGCATGTGGGTATCGAGGCGGCCGTCCGGGGGCAGGGCGTAGCCCTGGGCGATAGCTTTTCAGCGCGTGACGATCTCGCCGATGGCACGCTCGTGCGGCCATTTCGTATCACCGTGCCGGCGAAATACGCGTATTACTGGGTGCGTCGGCACGAGCTATCGGAGGCGCCGCTGGTCGCGGCGTTTGTATCGTGGGTGGATTCGAAACTAGCGTGATTTTTTTACCTGCGTAAGGTTTGGGGGCGCTATAACTATAAGAAAACGTTTGCGTCCGGAGTGCCGGCCGCGAACGACTGTTTCCTGACATTTCTGCCATTTTGGCGTCATCTGGGCGTTGGCACCCGCCCGTTAAGATCGGGACGTGTGTTGCCTGAAGGGCCGCGCGAGCTCGGCCGTGATCGACCCGGTGCGCCCCGTGCCTGGCACTCGCCTCACCGGCGCCGTCGTTGCATCCCAGCGGTTCATTCTTCTTTCCTGCTTTTTTCGAGCGCGTCTCAATGTGGATCGTCAACGTTGCGCTGAAACGGCCCTACACGTTTATCGTGATGGCCATCCTGATCCTGTTGGCGACGCCGTTCGCGCTCCTGACAACGCCGGTCGACGTCCTGCCGGATATCAACATCCCGGTTGTCAGCATCATCTGGAATTACACGGGCCTGTCCGCAGAAGACATGGCCAACCGCATCACGCAAGTCAACGAGCGCAGCCTGACGACAACCGTCAACGACATCGAACACATCGAGTCGCAGTCGCTACCCGGCATCGCGATCCTGAAGATTTTCCTGCAACCCACGGCGAACATCCAGACAGCCATCGCTCAAACGGTGGCGGTCGAGCAGGCGCAGTTGAAGCAGATGCCGCCCGGCGCCACGCCACCGCTCGTGATCAGTTATTCGGCGTCGAGTATCCCGGTGGTCCAGTTAGGATTGTCGAGCACCACGCTCTCCGAACAAGACCTGAACGATACCGCCCTGAACTTCCTACGTCCGCAACTGGTGACCATTCCCGGCGCGGCCGTGCCTTACCCTTACGGCGGTAAAAGCCGCCTGATCTCAGTCGATCTCGACACCCGCGCGCTGCTGGCGAAGGGTCTGACGCCGTCGGACGTGGTGGGCGCCTTCAACGCGCAGAACCTGATCCTGCCCACGGGAACGGCCAAGATCGGCGCGAAGGAATACACGATCAACATGAATGGTTCGCCGGCGACGGTCGCCGCGCTGAACGACATTCCCGTGCGCACGCTGAACGGCGCAACCACCTACCTGAGAGAGGTCGCCCATGTGCGCGACGGTTTCTCTCCTCAGACCAATATCGTGCGGCAGAACGGGCATCGCGGTGTCCTGATCTCCATTCTTAAAAACGGCAGCGCGTCGACGCTGTCGATTGTGAATACCCTCTACGACCTGTTACCGAGCGCCCGGGCCTCCTTGCCGCCGGACCTCACCATCACCGCGCTCTTCGATCAATCGGTGTTCGTCAAGGCGGCAGTGCAGGGCGTGATTCGCGAAGCGCTGATTGCCGCTGCGCTGACGGCCGCCATGATCCTGCTGTTCCTCGGCAACTGGCGCAGCACCTGCATCATCGCCGTCTCGATTCCGCTGTCGATCCTCTCTTCACTGCTTGCCCTGCACGCGCTCGGCCAGACCATCAACATCATGACGCTGGGCGGGCTCGCGCTCGCGGTGGGTATCCTGGTCGACGATGCAACGGTGACCATCGAGAACATCGAGCGGCATTTGCACATGGGCACGGACTTGCACGAGGCGATCCTGGAAGGGGCCGGTGAAATCGCGGTTCCCGCACTGGTTTCCACCCTCTGCATCTGTATCGTGTTCGTACCGATGTTCTTCCTGACCGGCGTCGCGCGTTACCTGTTCGTGCCGCTCGCCGAAGCCGTGGTGTTCGCGATGCTCGCGTCGTACATTCTGTCGCGTACGCTCGTGCCGACGCTCGCCATGCTGCTGATGGGCCACGCGCACAAGCGGAAGAACGGTTCGAAGCCGAATTTGTTCATGCGCTTGTATCACCGTTTCGACGCCGCTTTCGAGCGCATGCGCGCAACCTACATCGTGATTCTCAGCACGCTGCTGGTGCGGCGCCGGATGTTCGCAACAGGGTTCCTCGGCTTTTGCCTGGTGTCGATGGGACTGGTGTTCGTGCTCGGCGAAGACTTCTTCCCAAGCGTCGATGCCGGCGACATTCGCCTGCACATGCGCGCGCCGACCGGCACGCGTATCGAGGAAACGGCGCGGCTGGCGGACGAAGTGGAGCGCGTGGTGCGGGAGGTCGTGCCGGCCACGCAGCTCAACACCATCCTCGATAACCTCGGCTTGCCGTATAGCGGCATCAACTTGTCGTACAGCAACGCGGGCACGATTGGCACGCTCGATGGCGAGATCCAGGTCGCACTGAAGCCGGACCACGATCCCACGCAGAACTTCGTGGACAAGTTGCGCGCCGTACTTCCGCAGCGCTTTCCCGGTGTGGAATTTTTCTTCCAGCCTGCGGACATCGTGACGCAGATCCTGAACTTCGGTTTGCCCGCCGCTATCGACGTGCAGATATCCGGGGCCAACCAGCAGGGTAATTTCCAGGTAGCGGCGAAGCTGATGAAAGCGATTCGCCAGATTCCCGGCACGGTGGACACCCACATCCAGCAGAAGCTCGACGAACCCGCGCTCAACCTGCAAATGGATCGCACCCGGCTTCAGCAGCTCAACCTGACTGCAAGCAACGTGGCGCAGAACGTGCTGATTTCGCTCTCCGGCAGTTCGCAAACATCGCCGGGTTTCTGGTTCAACAACAAGAATGGCGTGGAATACAGCGTCGCAGTGCAGACGCCGCAATATCAGATTTCATCGATCGACGAACTGTTGCGCACGCCCGTCTCGGGCAGCGCCTCCGGACCCACGCAGCTGCTCGGCAACCTCGTGCAGGTTACGCCGCAAAACCAGTTTGCAGTCGTGACCCACTACAACATTCGCCCTGTCATCGACGTTTTCGTGAGCGTGGAAGGGCGCGACCTGGGCAGCATCGCGACGCAGGTCGACAAGCTCGTGAACAATGCCCGCGCAAGCCTGCCGCGCGGCAGCCAGATTGTCGTGCGCGGCCAGGTCGCGACCATGCGCTCGTCGTTCTTCGGCCTGGGCGTTGGCGTGGCAATGGCGATCGTGCTGGTGTATCTGCTGATCGTGGTGAATTTCCAGTCGTGGGTCGATCCGCTCATCATCGTCAGCGCGTTGCCGGCGGCGCTTGCCGGTATCGTCTGGATGCTGTTCCTGACCGGCACGCACCTGAGCGTCCCGGCTTTGACCGGCGCCATCATGACCATGGGTGTCGCGACCGCGAACAGTATCCTGATGGTGGCGTTCGCGCGCCAGCGGCTGCAAGCCGGTGCGCCGCCGCTGACCGCGGCGCTGGAAGCCGGCGCGAGCCGTATCCGGCCGGTGCTGATGACGGCCTTCGCCATGATCATCGGCATGATTCCAATGGCGCTCGGTTTCGGTGAGGGTTCCGAACAAAATGCGCCACTCGGCCGCGCGGTGATCGGCGGATTGCTGTTCGCCACTGTCTCCACGCTCTTTTTCGTGCCGCTTGTGTTTGCGGGTATTCATAGCCGGCTGGCCCGGCGGCGTGATCGTTCAGCGGAGGACCGCGACGACGGCCACGACGACCATGGCCACGGCCCCGGCGAGCATGTACCAAGTTAAATATGGCTGACTGATATGACCGAAAAAACTCATGCTTCGCTGGCGATTCCCGCAAGGGATACCGAGGACGGGCACGCGTTGCCGCCTCGCGGGCGCGAATGGAAACGCGCGAAGATAGCCGTCGTGGTGGTGCTGGTCCTGCTGGTGCTGGGCGCGGGGCGCACGGTGGTGTCGGACGTGATGCAAAGCCGCACGGTGGCCGCGACTTCGCAGCAAAACGCGAAGGTATACGTCAATGTCACCTCGCCCAAGCAGGCGGCGGGTGGCGGCGACACGCTGCTGCCGGGCACGTTGCGCGGTTATGTGGAGTCGCCTATCTACGCACGCGCCACGGGTTACCTGCTGCACTGGTATGCCGATATCGGCGCGCGCGTGAAGCAAGGCCAGTTGCTCGCCGATCTCGATACGCCGGAGATCGATCAGGAACTGGTGCAAGCGGTGGCGCAACGCGACCAGACGGCATCCAGTCTTGTGCTCGCGAAGAGTTCGTTCGAACGCTGGCAGCAATTGCGTCAACGCGATGCGGTGTCGCAACAGGAGCTCGATGAACGCCAGAGCACCTATAACCAGGACGTCGCCAATCTTGCGGCCGCCAATGCCAACGTGCAGCGGTTAAAGCAGCTTGAATCGTTCAAGCGCATCGTGGCGCCGTTCGCGGGGGTGGTGACGCAGCGCAATGTCGATGTCGGCGATTTGATCGATGCGGGCAGTGGTGCAAGCCGCGCGCTCTTCGCAATGGCGCAGTCGGACCCGCTGAGAGTCTATGTGCAGCTTCCGCAGGCTTACGCGCAGAACGTGAAGCAGGGGCAGGACGTTATCGTCACGCAGGCTGAATTGCCGGGTCAGCAGTTCCATGGTTCTATCGCCCACATCTCCGGTGCGATCGATGTCCCCACCCGTTCGCTCCAGATCGAAGTACGTTTGCCCAATCCCGACAGCAAGCTGCGGCCGGGCGCGTACGTACAGGTGTCGCTGCCGGCCGCTGTGCGTGCGCCGTTGCTGGTGCCGGGCAATGCGCTGCTGTTCCGCGCCGAAGGGCCACGGGTTGCGGTGGTCGATCAGAACGGCAATGTCAATCTGCGCAAGATCGTGATTGCGCAGGATCTGGGGCAGTCGCTTGAGATTGAAAGCGGCATTGAGTCGAGCGACAAGATCATCATCAATCCCAGCGATTCCATCGCGGACGGCGACCATGTGCTGATCGCGCCGCCGCAGCCGGCCAAGAAGGAGACGTCGTGAAGCGCGCGCGCCAGTGGCCGGTCTTGCCGGCACGGCTCAAGGATCTGATGACCAGCACGACTGCGATGACGGCCGGGGCGGTTTTGCTGTCCGCCTGCACGGTCGGGCCGGACTATAAACAGCCTCACGCCGACGCGCCGCCCGCGTGGCACACCGACTCCTACTGGCGTCTCGCCGAGCCGTCGCACGCACCGCTGGCTCCTGACTGGTGGCGAAGTTTCGGCGACGCATCGCTCGACGATTTCGAACAGCAGGCGCTCGCACAGAACCAGACCCTTGCTGCCGCGAGCGCGCACTACGCGCAGGCGCGAGCGACGCTCGCCAACAATAAGGCGCAGCAGGTGCCGGAGGTTGATCTTGGCGCTACTGCGTCGCGCTCGCGGATCTCGCAGGACCGGCCGCTGACCAACTATGGCGTGCCGACCCACTCGACGGTGCAGAACGACATCAGGGTCGGTCCGACCATCGACTACGACACCGATTTGTTTGGCCGGATTCGCCGCGAGATAGAAGGCGCGACGGCGTCGGCGCAACAATCGGCTGACGATCTGGCCAACGCGCGTCTCGTGCTCACCACGGACCTTGCCACCGACTATTTTTCGATGCGCGAGCTCGATGCGGAGATCGATGTATTGAACCGCTCGGTGGTGCTGCAGCAGAAGGCGCTGGACTACGTGACCACTCAGCACGATCTCGGTTCGGTGTCCGGACTCAACGTACTGCAACAGAAATCGCTACTCGATACAACACGCGTCCAGGCTCGCTTGCTGCTCAATCAGCGCGCCCAGTTCGAACATGCGATCGCCGCGTTGATCGGCGTTCCCGCGCCGCAATTCGCCATCGCGCCGAAGGTGATCAGTGCGGGTATCCCTGCGATTCCGCTCGGACTGCCGAGCGACCTGATGCAGCGGCGTCCAGACATTGCGTCTGCCGAACGCGCGATGGCTGCGGCGAATGCGCAGATTGGCGTGGCGAAGGCCGCCTTTTTCCCGAGTCTTGCGTTGACGCCGGGTATCGGCTGGGAGAGCACGCGGTTCGCCAGTCTGCTGAGCGCACCCACGCTGATGTGGACGCTTGGCGCTTCGCTTGGACAAGTGGTCTTCGATGGCGGCCGGCGTGCCGCCAATGTGGATTTCGCGAGGGCGGGTTATCAGGCGGCCGAGGCGAATTATCGGCAGACGGTGCTTAATGCCTTCCAGCAAGTCCAGGACGGGGTGACCGGGCTGTCGGTGCTCGACGCCGCGTCGAAGGAGTCGAGAGAGGCCGTGACCGACGCGCAGAGTTTGCTCTCGCTCGCCAACGACCGTTATTCGGGCGGCCTGGTCGCGTACCTCGACGTGATCACCGCGCAGCAGTCGCTGCTGACGAGCGAGCGCCAGGACGTGCAGATTCAAGGCCAGCAATGGACGCTGTCGGTGTCGCTGGTGAAGGCGCTGGGCGGCGGCTGGGACGTGAGCACGCCCGCACCGGAGAAGACGGCGGCAGCCAACCCGCCGAACTGATTTGCGCGGCGAGTGACCGAGCCAAACCAAGCCGGACCGGGTCCGGCCACTCGCCGATGGGGGAGCAAAACGTTTTTCTATAATGGGAAGACGTAATACAAGAAGGCGCGCATGAAACTGCTCATCGTGGAAGACGAACACAAGGTGGTCGACTACCTGCGCTCCGGGTTAACGGAGCAGGGCTGGATTGTCGACGTGGCCCTTGACGGCGAGGAAGGTACGCATCTCGCGATCGAATTCGACTACGACGTGATCGTGCTCGACGTGATGCTGCCCAAACGCGACGGCTTCAGCGTGCTGAAGGCGCTGCGCGCGCATAAGGCGACCCCTGTCATCATGCTCACCGCGCGCGACCAGATCAACGACCGGGTACGGGGCCTGCGTGAAGGCGCCGACGACTACCTCACTAAACCGTTCTCCTTCCTGGAACTCGTCGAGCGGTTGCACGCGCTCGCGCGGCGCACCCGCGTCCAGGAATCGACGCTGATCTCGCTGGGCGATTTATACGTCGACCTGATCGGCCGCCGCGCCACGCGCGATGGCGTGCGGCTGGACCTGACGGCCAAGGAATTCCAGTTGCTGAGCGTGCTCGCGCGCCGTCAGGGCGATATCCTGTCGAAGACGGCGATCACCGAACTGGTCTGGGACGTAAATTTCGACAGCCATACCAACGTGGTGGAAACCGCGATCAAGCGCCTGCGAGCCAAGCTGGACGGCCCGTTTCCGACCAAGTTGCTGCATACGGTGCGCGGCATGGGCTACGTGCTCGAAGTCCGCGAAGAAGCGGGGACATCATGAATCGATCAATCGCCCGGCGTCTCGCTTTCATGTTCGCGGCTGTCGCGTTGTTTGTCTTCACGCTGATCGGAACGGGACTTTTCCTGGTGTTGCGCACGCAACTCGAACTGCATTTGCGCGAGTCGCTCGACGACCGTACGCAGATCGCGCGGATCATCGTGTATCACGCGGTCACGCCTGAAAAATGGAAAATGGCGCGCGAAAAGCTCACCGACATGACACCGCGCGACGGCGTCACGCTGTATTCGGTGTGGAGCGCCGATTCGTCTTACCACTTCGGTAGTCCGGTCACCGGACAGGTCGTGAATCGCTGGCCGGGCGGGTATGAGCGCGTGCGAACGGGCGGCAGTGAAAGCGACATGCTGACCAGCACGATCGAGATTCCCTCCTACGGCGCGCGGCCTGCCGTGATGCTGCAGGTGGCGGCCGGTTATTCGGCCAACGCACGGACCATGCGCGTGTTCGGGTTTGCACTCGCCGCCTTGTCGGCTTTGGGTAGCCTTGCCGTGCTGCTGCTGAGTTATTCGGTCACGCGGATCGGGCTTGCGCCGTTGACGCGGCTGACCCGGGACGCATCGGCGGTCAGTCCGAACAATCGTTCGCAGCGGCTGAACACGAGCTCGCTGCCCCTCGAACTGAACGATCTCGCCAACTCGTTCAACGGGGCGCTTGAACGGCTCGATGGCGCATATGGGCGGCTGGAATCGTTTAATGCCGATGTCGCCCACGAGTTGCGTACGCCCGTCACCATCCTGATCGGGCAGACTGAAGTGGCGCTGACCCGCAACCGCTCTGTCGACGACTTGCGCCATACCTTGCAGTCGAATCTGGAAGAGTTCGAGCGCATGCGGGCGATCATCAACGACATGCTGTTTCTGGCCCGAGCCGATCAGGGTGAACGGGCGACAGGACTTGTCGATGCATCGCTTGCCGCGGAAGTCGCCCATACGCTGGAATTTTTGGAGATTGCGTTCGAGGAAGCGCACGTGCACGCGGCATTCACCGGCGACGCGCTCGTGCGGGTGAACAAGTCCTTGTTCGGCCGCGCGTGCATCAATCTCCTGATGAACGCGATCCAGCATTGCGAGGAAGGATCGACCATTACGGTCTCTATCACCCGCGAGGACGACCAGGTGCGCGTGGCCGTCGCCAACCCGGGCGCGCCGATCGAACCCGCGGTGCTCGATCATCTGTTCGACCGGTTTTATCGCGCCGAGGTGTCGCGGACCAATAGTCGCGAGAACCACGGACTGGGCTTGGCTATTGTCAAGGCGACTGCGGAGATGCATGGCGGCAAGGTATTCGCTACTAGTGTGGGAGGCATCAATACGTTTGCATTTTCAGTCGCCGCGTCGCGCGGTGGGCAGCAGGACTCACCCGGAACACCCACTGCCACGCCGTCTGCTGGCGTACCGATGGAGCCGGCTTCGGCGAGCCACTAAGTTGACGTTAGCGTCAAAGCTTGCCCGGCGTTTCGCGCGCCGGGAAGCGGCCCTTTCGGGCAAAACCTCCCTATGCTTGTCTGCCTTGCTGCACTGAAAGTTGCGTCCTGTCGCTGATTCAAAAGATAGGTTGTCGTACAACATGGGCGACTGCATCCGCAATTGAACCCACTGCAATACTTCCTCCGATCTCACGTGGAGCTGTTCTAGCTCAAATCGTGGGAGTGACCATCCAGAGAGGCTAGGGCGATATCCATCCGATTTTTCTCTGAAGCTCGAAAGCATCGCTGTTAAGGGTTAACGGTGATGGAAAGTGCGTCGTGTCACGGTTATGTTCTCATACGACAACATACATCGATAAATGCGCCGCGAAGAGCGCCTTCCTGCGTCCCATTTGTGTCGTGTGGCCGGCATCGGCCTCAATCGATCCGCAATAAAATCCATACAAAGAGCGAGGAGACGAAATGATTCTGTCCGGCCGTTTGTCCGCGAAGCTGGCGGTCCTGTGCATGGCATTGAGCGCCGTGGCTGCGGTAACCGTCGTCACTGCACCTTCTGCGCACGCCGCGGATCCGGTGGCGATCAACATAGTCGATGTGGCGGGGAATTTGCAACTGACCCAGAAGGCGTTCGAGGCCTTCAAGGCCAAGTACCCGCAACTCGTCTCCAACATCACGTTCACCAACGCACCCGCGCCGCAGTTGCCCGGCAAGATCAAGGCGATGCAGGCAGCCGGCCGCTCGGATATCGACCTCGTGCTGACCGGCACGGACGCGCTTGCCGCAGGTATCGAACAAAAGCTCTGGATGAAACTGCTGCCGGATCAAGCCGCTGCGTTCCCCGGCGTACTCGATAAATACGCACCCGGTCCACGCAAGATGCAGGACGTGGCGCAAGGCTATGGCATCGAGGTGACGTACATGCCGGCGGGGCCGCTGATCGAATACAACCCGGCGAAGGTGACCGATCCGCCGAAGACGCCGGAACAGTTGCTCGCGTGGTGCAAGGCCCATCCGGACAAGCTTATCTATGCACGCCCGGCTAATTCAGGTCCCGGCCGCACCTTCCTGATGGGCTTGCCGTATGTGCTCGGCGACAAGAATCCGCAAGACCCGATCAACGGCTGGGACAAGACCTGGGCCTTCCTCAAACAACTGAACGACTGCATTCCGTATTACCCGGGCGGCACGTCGGCGGTGATGAAGGAACTGGGCGAAGGCTCGCGCGACATGACGGTGACCGTGACCGGCTGGGACATCAACCCGCGCGCGCTTGGCCTCGTGCCGGCCGAATACAAGGTCCAGGCCTTCGACAACATGACGTGGGTCAACGACGCTCACTACATGGTGATCCCGAACGGCGTGCCGAAGGAAAAGCTCGACGTGCTCTACAAGATGATGAACTTCATGCTTGAACCCGCGCAGCAGGCAATGACTTTCGACGATGGCTACTTCTATCCAGGCCCCGCAGTGAAGGGTGTCACGATCGAGTCCGCGCCGACGAAGAGCCAGGATGTCATCAAGAAGTATGGCCGGCCGGAATACGCGCAGCTCCTGGCCGACCGTCCGCACGTGGTGCCGCTGAATGCGGCCGCGATGGTCGCCGCATTCCAGAAGTGGGACCGCGAGATCGGTGCGCAGAAGTCGAAGTAGGTTGTTCATGACTGTGCGGCTTGTCGATGGCATTAAGCTCGCCGCACGGCGTCGTTCCATGTATCGGGAATCTGCCATGAAGCATCAGTTTGATGAGTTGCGTCTTGATTCGGTCAGCCGCAGTTTCATGAACGCCGAAGGCCAGGCGGTCGCTGCGCTGCGCGGTCTTGCCTTGAACATCCAGCGGGGCGAGTTCATCGCACTGCTAGGGCCGTCGGGATGCGGCAAGTCGACGGCGCTGAATTGCATCGCCGGCTTGCAACCGCTTACCGGAGGACGAATCTGGCTCGACGATCAGCGTATCGATGTCCTGCCACCCGAGAAACGCGGCTTCGGCATGGTGTTCCAGAACTATGCGCTGTTCCCGCATATGTCCGTGCTCGATAACGTCGGCTTCGGTCTCAAGATGCGCGGTGTTGCGAAGAGCGAAGCCGCTCGTCGCGCGTATGAAGCGCTGCAGATGGTGCAGCTTGTCGGTCAGGAGAAGAAGCTGCCGGGGCAGTTGTCCGGCGGTCAGCAACAGCGTGTGGCTATCGCCCGGGCAATCGTGATCGAGCCGGCGCTCGTGCTGATGGACGAACCGCTGTCGAATCTGGATACCAAGCTGCGCATTGAAATGCGTGCCGAGATTCGGCGCATTCACAGCCAGCTCGGACGCGCGACAATTTATGTGACGCACGATCAGGACGAAGCGCTGTCGATGGCTGACCGCATCGTCGTGATGAGGGAAGGTACGGTACAGCAGGTAGCGTCGCCGAAGGAAATCTATGAGCGGCCGGGCAACCTGCATGTCGCGCGCTTCATGGGGTATCGGAACGTAGCCGAATTTGCGCTCGAAGGCATGCAGGGCGAAGGCGTTGCCGTGAGTGCGCACGGCGTTCGTCTGACCGGTATGCCGATGGCCGGTTTCGACAGCAAACGCGTAAGCGTTGCAATGCGTCCCGAAGACCTGGACCGCGCCTCACCCGGTGCAGAAAATTCGTTCGATGCGCAAGTGCTCACGGTGGAATACGGCGGCCACGATTCGTTGATTCGCGTGAAGGCCGCGTTCGGTAGTCTATGGGCGCGCGTGACCGGTGACGTGGCCGTCGGCGAAACGATCTGCCTGCGTGTGCCGCCATCGCGCACGCTGGTGTACGACGGGGAAACGCCATGAACCTGCCGAACGTAGTGCTACCGGCCGCCGTCCCACGCGACGCCAAAGCGTGGCTGGTTTCTCCCGCGCTGATCTTCATCCTCGCGCTGTTCGTCTATCCGTTCTTGTATGGCCTCGTGCTGTCGTTCCAGCCGATGAACGGCGGCTCCGCGTTCGCCAATTACATCGCCTTTTTCACCGATACGGCGATGTGGCCCACCATCATCGTGACGTTGAAGCTCGCGGTGCCGGCGACGATCATCAACGTGGGTTTATCGGTTCCCGTCGCGTTCGCTTTGCGCCGCAATTCGCCGTATCAGAAGTTCGTGACCACGTTGCTCGTGATTCCTGTGACCCTTGGCACGGTGCTGATCGCGGATGGCATGCTGACGTACTTCGGCCCGAACGGCTGGTTCTCACAAGCGGTGCACGGACTGCATTTTTATAGCGATGAAGTGCGTCTTACGCATAACTATTGGGGCGTGTTGATATCGTTGATCGTGTCGGGATTTCCGTTTGCTTTCCTGTTGACGCTCTCGTACGTGACAGGCATCGACCCGACGCTTGCGCGTGCCGCCGCCACGCTCGGCGCGAGCCCGTGGCAGCAGTTTCGCCAGATCTATCTGCCGCTGCTGATGCCGGGCCTGACGATGGCCGCGTGTCTTTCGTTCGTGCAGGCGTTCTCGGTGTTCCCATCGGCGGTGCTGCTCGGTGCGCCTGCTGGACCCACACGCGTGATTTCGATAGCCGCCGCCGAAGCCGCATTCGAAAGCTACGATTATTCACTCGCCTCCGCGATTGCGATGGTGATGGGCTTCGTGCAGTTGCTGGTGGTGGCAGGCATGCTGAGTGCACGCCGCTTCTTCTACACGGGTCCGGTGACCGGAGGTAAAGGCTGATGGCGACCGATAACCACGCATCTGTCTGGACGGCGCCTGCGTCTCACGACAGCCGTAACGACGGCGCACAACCGGCGAAGCCGATGAAACCGCGCGTAAGCCTTGGCGATCGGCTCTGGAAGATGTTCGTCTGGGGCGCGATGGCGTTTTTCCTGTTCAACGTCCTGTTGCTGATTGCGACCGTCGCGGTCAACTCGGTCGCGACGCGCTGGTTCGGTACGCTGCTGCCGCCGGGATTCACGCTGCACTGGTACGCGCAGGCATGGAACGACTTCCAGCTCGCGAGCGTCTTGTGGGTGACGATCGAGGTGGTCGGGGCGGTCGTGATTCTATCGATCGCACTTGGCGTGCCCGCAGCCTATGCGCTCGCCCGCGTGCAGTTTCGCGGCAAGCGTTTCGCGATGCTCGTGTTCCTGCTGCCGTTGATGGTCCCGCCCGTCACCTACGGCATTCCGATGGCGACCGTCATGTACAAGGTCGGCCTTGCCGGCACGTTGAGCGGCGTGATCCTCGCGAACCTCGTCCCGGCGCTGCCGTTCGTCATTCTCGTGATGACGCCGTTTATCGAGCAGATCGATCCCAATCTCGAAGCAGCTGCTCGCATCTTCGGTGCTAACACCGCGAAATACTTTCGTTATGTGCTGTTGCCGCTCTTGATGCCGGGCATGCTTGCTGCAGGTTTGCTCGTGCTCGTGCGTACCATCGGTATGTTCGAACTGACGTTCTTCACCGCTGGGCCAACGACGCAAACGCTCGTCGTCGCACTGTATTACGCAGTCTTTTCGACGGGCGTGCGCGCGCCTCAGTCAATCGATGCAATGGCGATGATCTACATGGCGATCACGCTCGTGTGGGTGCTGATCGCGCTGCAGTTCGTGAGTCCGACGCAACTCGTTTCGCGTGTCAAGGAACAGCGGCAGTGACATGATCTGCTCGTTGTTTGAAATGCGTGCCTCTCGATTATGGGACCCTGCCAGCCGATAGATACATCGACAGGCAGCAGTGGTCTCTTTACCCTTCGCTTCGCCATCCTTTGTTTCACTTTCAGACTCGCAATCACGCGGCGTCTCGACACCCATCTCCGTAGATTCGAACCGGCGCTCCGATTGCATCGCGAACGCCTGGATCCATCGACAAGAAGACCCGATAACCACGACGAGAACATCGTTGACGACGGACCTTTGCGCTGCCGAACTTAAGCGTTTGGGCGTGGCAAGGGTTCGCCCGGATCGAATGATCGACGGCGGTTCAAAGCCGACAGAACCCGTATAAAACAAGGCTCATATCAGGGTTTCCGATCACAACATCGGGTTTCCCATACCGTCCTGTCTGTTGTGGCGCAAACGTTCTCTGCGCTCTCTCGTACTCTTTCCAACCAACTTCTCCCGATCGCGTGGCGTAGCGCACGGAACGCTTCCTTGAGGGTGCCATTCTGGGACCACATCGCGTCCCTGACTGACGGGAACGCGGGACAAAAACGCGTTTCATTCCGGGGGAAATATGAGTACTACTTATAAAAAAACGTTGAAGACCGCTCTTAGAGTGAGTTGCATTGTCATCGCCAGCGCTATCCCGCCGATGGCCAATGCGCAAACTGGCGTCACGCATCTTTCGGCAGCGCCGTTGCCTCCTTGTTACGACAACCACCACAAGATCGTCCCGGGCGATTGCGGACCGGCGAACGACGGATATGGCATGGAGTCCGATACATCGACCGTGGGCGAATCGGGTTCCGCCGTCGCGGCAGCTACCGAGTCGAACACCGATAGCGTCACCGAAGGACATGGTGACGATGCATCGAATGGGACTTCGGGTAGCGGTGCTGGGTCAGGCAATCGCGGCAACGGCAACGAGAGCGGCGGTGGGGGCAGGGGTTCCGGTGGTACCTCGGGTAGTACGTCAGGCGGCAGTGGTGCGGGTGCGAATAGCGGTGCTGGAAGCAGTGCGGGGAATTCGGGAAGCGGTTCGGGGGCAGGGGCAGGATCGAACTCTAGTAGCGGCGGGTCAAATGGCGCCGGGTCGACGGGCGGCACCTCGAACGGAAGTGGTGCGGGCACAGGATCGGGCAGCAATGGCGGACATGGCAGCGGTTCGTCAAGCGGTAGTTCCGGTGGCGGTGGGTCTGGTGGTGGGTCTGGGTCTGGGTCGTCAAGTGGTGGCAGTGGCGGCAGTGGCGGCAGTGGCAGCGGCGCGTCCGGTGGGAGTTCGGGCGGCGGCGCTGGTGCAGGTGGTGGATCGGGGTCATCAAGTGGCGGGAGTGGAGGGTCGGGGAACGGCGGCGGGAGCGGCAGTGGCAGTGGCGCGTCCGGTGGGAGTTCGGGCGGCGGCGCTGGTGCAGGTGGTGGATCGGGGTCATCAAGTGGCGGGAGTGGAGGGTCGGGGAGCGGCGGTGGAAGTGGCAGCGGCAGCGGCAGTGGCGCGTCCGGTGGAAGTTCGGGCGGCGGAGGTACGGGCTCAGGTAGCGGGTCCGGGTCCACTGGCAGTGGTTCTGGCGGTAACACCGGCGGCAGTACGGGAAGCGGCTCGGGTCATAGCAGCGGTGGTCACGGCAACGACGGTGGTCACGGCAACGACGGCGGTCACGGCAGCGACGGTGGTCACGGCAGCGATGGCGGTCACGGCAACGACGGTGGTCACGGCAGCGATGGTGGCCACGGCAACGATGGTGGCCACGGCAACGACGGTGGTCATGGCAACGACGGTGGTCATGGCAGCGCAGGTGGTCACGGCAGCGACGGCGGTCATGGCAGCGACGGCGGTCACGGCAGCGATGGTGGTCACGGCAACGATGGTGGTCACGGCAGCGCAGGTGGTCACGGCAGCGATGGTGGTCACGGCAACGACGGTGGTCACGGCAGCGATGGCGGTCATGGCAGCGCAGGTGGTCACGGCAGCGACGGTGGTCACGGCAGCGATGGCGGTCATGGAAGCGACGGCGGTCATGGCAACGATGGTGGCCACGGCAATGACGGCGGTCATGGCAACGATGGTGGCCACGGCAACGACGGCGGTCACGGTGGCGACAGTGGTCACGGCAACAACGGTGGTCATGGAAGCGACGGCGGCCACGGCAGCGATGGTAGTCACGGAGGCAATGGCGCCCACGGAACTGGCTCATCGGGTCACGGTTCCAACAGTGGTGAAGGTTCCGGCGGCCATGGCGACAGCAACGGTTCATCGGGCGGCAGCGGAAACAATGGCGGGCAGGGAAAAAGCTCATCGGGCCACGGTTCCAACGGCGGTTCCAGCGGAGGTCACGGCGACGGCAACGGCAACGGTTCATCCAACGGCGGCGCTGCATCCGGCAAAGGATCTAGTGGTAGCAGCGGCGGACACGGCGGCGGTAGTGGTAACGGTGGCAGCCACTGAAGCAACAACGCATGACTGCTAGGAGAGGGCGCTGCCACCGCAGCGCCCTCTTCGGTTTACGCCCGTTGCTATCCGGTCCTTCTGCCAACCATTCCCCATGAGAGCGCTTAGCGACGATCCCTGCCACGAGGATTCGTTTTGATCGAACGAACCCCTGACCGCGCCTGCCTCGCAGCGATGGCATCCTGATCACCAAGAACAACACCGCCCTACTCGCAAGTAAAAAATGATAAGGGAAAATCACGCTATAATTGATTCGTAAAACTAAAAAAATAACGTACAGCCGGAGCGCGCTCGTGCCGACGAAACAATACCGCAACCAATGACCCAGGCCGCGGGCCGAGTTGCGGTTGAAAACGGCCTCGGCGACCGACTTCAAACGTACCGAAATCCTGCTCAGGCAACGCAAAACACGGTCGCGCAACTGCGCAGGCGAAACGCTCGCCGATTCCGCCAGCACTGAGTCTTCGGGCACGGCCAGGATGAAATGGTCGCCGCGGTGATCGCTGCAATCGTATGGGTTTTAGCCGGTCGGCGTGTGCGCCCGGCCGCACAACCGCTAGGGTAGGAACGAAGGCAGTTCGATCCTATCCAGACCTTTAAGCGTTTATTCAGCTTCTTGGCGAAATCCTTAAGATCCAGTGAATAGCCGGCTTAGCCGTTTTGCTTAAATGCAACGCGAGAAGATGTATCGGGGGAATACACGTCTTCACTAATATTAAGGGGACGGTCAACAAGCGGCTGGCATACTAAAGCATCGGGCGCACTTAGGCCACGGACATGTACTCGGTTAATTACGCACTAAGCATCGCGTCCGCCAATGGCTCTACGGATAACGCCGGGAAAACCGTAGAATGCGAAGGCATTCAGGCACCGCAACACGCGACCACACACGACCACACGCAACCGTTCGTTGCGCCGTCATACCGCAGGTCCTTTCTGTCGGGAGCAGTCTTGTGAAAGATCCCCTGGTTCTCGGCTTCGTGCTGGTCGTGGTGGACGTCGTGCTTTGGCGCGCCGCGTTCCCGCGCCACGACACCGTTCGCTTGCTGCTCAGATTGGTGATCTTCGCGCTGCTTAGCGCATTGTTGTTCGGGTCGGCCTTGAGTCCTTTCACGCCGGCGCCGTGGCCTGAATCTCCGGGCCGCCATCTCGCCGCTCAGATCCTCGAGGTTTCGTGGTGGCTCATCGGGGCGCGGCTCCTTACCCTGTCGCTGGATGCAGCGTTCCGATCGCGTCACTGGCACAGGGAGCGCCTTTTCCAGGACGTGCTGGGCGCGCTGGTCTTTCTCGCCGCCGTAGTCGCTTCGCTTGCATTCGTGCTGGGGCTACCGGTGACGGGACTGGTTGCGACATCGGGCGCGCTCGCCATCGTCCTGGGCCTTGCAATACAGAGCACGCTTAGCGACGTGTTCGCCGGGATCGTGCTGAATACGACCGAACCTTATCACATCGGGGACTGGGTATCAGTCGATGGTGTGGACGGCAAGGTGCTGGAAATGAACTGGCGCGCAACGCACCTGCTCACTGCCCAGGGCAATATCGTCATTGTTCCAAATGCTGTCGCGGCCAAAACGAAAATCACCAACAGCAGCCGTCCCGTGGCGCTCCACGGCGTGTCCATCGCACTGCAGATATCGCCGGAAGAACGCCCGGCTACCGTCCTTGGCGCGTTGGAACGCGCGGTGACGGGAAGCAGCATAATGCTGCAAACCCCGGCCCCATATATGCTCATCAAGAAGGTTTCGATCAATTCGATTGAATACGAAGTCACGGTTTATATCGACGACATGAGCAAGACAATTGCCGTCACGAACCAGCTTTACGATCTATGTCACCGTCATCTCGCGGCGGCCGGAATCGAGCTTTGGCCATTGGGTGTCCCGCGGCCGCCACGTCGCGACGTGGCCGACAGCCGGCAGCGGCTCCTGTCACACGTCGATCTTTTCCGCGCCTTGCAAGGCGAAGAACTCGAAGCATTGTCCAAGAGACTGTCTCGTCATGAATACGAGGCCAATCAGGTGGTGGTCAAGTCCGATGCTGTGACCGACTACCTGATGATCGTCGAGTCAGGTGTCGTCTCAGTGGTGGTTGCCGGACCCTCTGGTCCGGTCGAATCCACGCGCTTGGGACCGGGAGATTCCATCGGTGAAGCCGGTGTGCTTGCGGGGCTGCCTGTTCAAGCGCAAATCACCGCTTTGACACGTGCCGTGATTTACCAGCTCGATAAAGCGGACCTGACGCCTTTGCTGAAGAGCCGGCCGGACATCGGCCAACAGATGTGCCAGCTTCTGTCGCAACAGCAAGACTCCTTGCGCAAGCTGAACGCCGAAGTACCTGTGCCTGCCGGCACAGAGCACACAGTGCTGAACTGGTTGCGTGAAGGCATGCGCAAGCTGCACGATTTGACCACCTAGCGTTTCTGTTAAGCCGTGCCTTAAGAACAATTCAGGTCGTGCGTGCGTACCGTCGCGCTGCCTGGAAAAAAACTAGAATCTCCACAGAGAACAGAGGTTCGAACAAATCGATCAGGAGACAGCGTGGACCTTTTCATATCGATGGAAGCATTCGTGCGCGCAGCCGAAGCGCAGAGCTTCGCCAACGCGGCACGCCAGCTCGGCGTCGCGAAATCGGTCGTGACGTCGCGCGTCAAGCAGCTTGAAGAGCATTTCAACGTCGCGCTCTTTCACCGCTCGACGCGCGCCGTACGTCTGTCCGAAGCGGGTGAGTCGTATTATCGCGACTGCGTCCAGCTCGTCAATAAAGTCCACGAACTGTCCGGCCGTGCGAGCGCCGAAACGCATTCGCTCAGTGGAACGCTCAACGTTCACGTACTGCCCGGTTTCGCGCTGGGTCACTTTTCGCACGCGCTGATTGCCTTTCGCGAAGCGCACCCGCGTATCGAGTTCGTGGTCACGGTCAACGATCGCGTGATCGATCCGGTGCAGGAGGGATTCGATCTGGCGCTGCAGATTTATCCGCCCGCGTCGAATCTGCTGGTCGAGCGCAAGCTCTTTCCGGTGCGCGGCGTCTTGTGCGCGGCGCCCGGTTATCTCAAGGAGGAGCCTGTCATAGAAACGCCGCTCGACCTCGTGCGGCACGACTTCGCGCGTTATTCGTATTACCCGTGGGGCGACAAGTGGCCGCTCATGAAAGGCAACGAGTGCTTCGAGATCGCGCTCAACCCGGTGCTTAAAACGAACAGCGTGCACCTGCTGCTCGAATTTGCGCGAGCCGGGGCGGGCGTCGCGTATCTGCCCACCATGGTCGCCGCCGCCGATCTGCTCGAGCGACGCCTTGAACGGGTGCTGCCCGAGTATGCTGCACCGCCGCTATGGCTCTCGGCGGTCTATCCGGCGTCGCACCGGTCGACCACAAAAGTGAAGGCCTTCGTCGATTTCCTGCGTGCGCGCTACCTGCGCGAGCCGCAGTGGGACCGGGCGCTCGGCATCTCGCCGCCGGACGACGAAACCAGGAACGTCGACGACGAACTCGGCGACGCGTGAACCGGCTAACCGGCACGCGGTAAGCGTCTCAGTACTTTCCCTAGCGTCTTTTGCGAGCACGCATGGTTCGCCAAACGCGAACCTCGATCCATTGCCGTGTTGCGCGCGCCGCCCTAATCTTCGTTCCAAGGCAACGCGATCACAAACCGTATTTCACGGAGCAATGGAGACAGACATGCAAGAGACCTATCTCGGCAGCCTCGGCAATTACCGCAAGGGCTCCATCGAAATCATCAAGGGCAAACCCGGACATTACGCCATGTCCAATGTATTCGAGGTAGCGAGCCACGCTGCGCCGTACGAAAAAGTGGTGGTCGGCAAGAACCTCAAATACGTGATCGAGACGCTCCGGGCGGAAGGGTCGTCGCCGTGGTTCAGCGCATCGCACGACGAGTTCGCGGTAGTGCTTGACGGCGAGATCGACGTGCATTTCATCAAGCCATCCGAAGGTTCGCTCGTCAATGCCGATACAGAAGGCAGCGTGCGTCTCGAAGGCGAACCTGCGGGCCAGCCGATGGGTTATGTGCGTCTGCGCCGCGGCCATCAGGCGCTGCTGCCCGCCGGCGTTGCCTATCGGTTCGAAGCGCGCGAAACAGGCGTCCTGCTGATCCAGACCATCCTGGGTCCGTGTTCCATCGAGAAGTGGGCCGAAATCTGCATTCAGTGAGTGAGGCGCGAGCCGCCTTATTGACCCGATCAACCTTCGAGGAGTAAGTCATGGATCAGACAGCAGTGCTTCAAAGCGTCACCGCAACCGACCCGGACAAGACGAGCGGTTACCGCACTTTCACGCTAGGCGATTTCGAATTCAGCCGCGACGCTTATTTCGTCACGGTCAAATGGCCGTCAAAGGGCGAGAGCCGTTCCCACCAGATGCACGCCGACGACTTCCTGCGCGCCATGATGCGCGACGTGGCGTGGGGGTTCTTCTACGGCTGGGTCAACTTCGACGAAGTGATCGGCACGCGCAATCACTACGGCCGCGTGGACATGTATGCCGGTTCGTATAACGCGAGCTTCAAGGAAGCCGGCGTCGACTACACGCAGCAGTTCGAAACGCCGCTGATCATGGCGACTTTCAAGGCAATCCTGAAGGACTGGGTCAACGAAGGTTTCGATCCGTTCGCCGCTCCCGAAGAAACGGGTTCGGCATTCGGTATCAAGCATGGCGACAACATCGGCGCAATCGAGCGTACCCGCATTGCAACGAAGCGCATGCCGGGGATCGAAGGAGATTCGCCGTTGCGCGATGACCTTCCTGTCAACCGCCAGTTTGCGGATGTCGGGCAGGACGAGCCGGAGATCCACGCTGAACCGGGTTTCGAACATGAGCTGCACGCATTCAGTCTCTTCAAGTACCTGTCGCGTTCGGACGTGACGTGGAATCCGTCGGTGACGTCTGTGTGCAAGCAAAGCCTCTTTTGCCCGACGACCGAGGAATTCGTGTTGCCGGTCTTTCACGGCAACGATCGTGTGGAGTGGTTCCTGCAACTCTCCGACCAGATCATCTGGGACGTCGGGGACAAAGACACCGGCGAACCGCGCGCCCGTATCACGATGAACGCCGGTGATATCGCGGCCATGCCCGCCGATATTCGCCACAAGGGATATTCGCAAAAACGCTCGATGCTGCTCGTCTGGGAGAACGCCACGCCTGATCTGCCCAAGCGTTATGAAAGCGGTGAACTCCCGCCGTACCCCGTGCCGCTCTAAACCCGATTCCCCTCTCGCTGTCCCGAACGACGCCAGTCTTGCTGGCGTCGCGGGCAGGGCTTTGTCTTCAGATTCCTTCAGGCAGGACCATCATGCAAACGCAACTCTTCATCAATGGTCGTTTTGTTTCCGCCGAGAGCGGAGAGACGCTGGCCTCGCTCAACCCGCACGACAACTCGGTGATCGCAAACGTCTCGATGGCCGGGCACGCCGATATCGACCGCGCCGTCACCGCAGCGAAAGCTGCGTTTCCGAAGTGGAGCAACATGGCGGCGATGGATCGCGGCCGTCTGCTGCTCAAGCTCGCCGATGCAATCGAAGCGAATGCGGATGAACTGGCCCGGCTCGAGTCGCTGGATACGGGTCATCCGATTCGCGATACCCGCAATCTCGATGTGCCGCGCACGGCCGTCACGTTCCGCTATTTCGGCGGTATGGCGGACAAGTTCGAAGGTTCGGTGGTTCCGGTCGAGGCGGGCTTTCTAAACTATGTGACGCGCGAACCGGTCGGCGTTGTCGGCCAGGTGGTGCCGTGGAATTTTCCGCTGATGTTCACCAGCTGGAAGATGGCA
This sequence comes from Caballeronia mineralivorans PML1(12), assembly GCF_001028175.1. Taxonomy (GTDB): domain Bacteria; phylum Pseudomonadota; class Gammaproteobacteria; order Burkholderiales; family Burkholderiaceae; genus Caballeronia; species Caballeronia mineralivorans. The sequence continues at coordinate 43,690 of NZ_AEJF01000078.1, read as the reverse complement.
CCCGCGCTTGCCGCCGGCAATTGCGTGATCATGAAACCCGCCGAACTCACGCCGCTCTCCAGTCTTGCGATCGCCGAACTGATGGTCGAGGTTGGTTTTCCAGCGGGTGTGGTCAATATCGTGCCGGGTCTCGGTCAGGTGGCAGGGCAATACATCGCCGAGCATCCGGAGATCAGCAAGGTGGCATTTACCGGATCGACGGCGGTCGGGCGCAAGGTCGTGCAGGCCTCGGCCGGTAATCTCAAGAAGGTGCAACTCGAACTCGGCGGCAAGGGCGCGAATGTCGTATTCGCCGACGCCAACCTCGACGCCGTCGTGCAAGGCTCCGCGTTCGGCATCTTTCATAACCAGGGCCAGGCGTGCATTGCGGCATCGCGGCTGATCGTGCATGAAGCGGTAGCCGACGAACTGCTCGAACGTTTTATCGCGCTTGCACGCTCCATCAAGATAGGCGATCCGCTCGATCCGGCGACGGAGATGGGGCCGCTGACGTCGCGTCATCATCGTGACCGCGTACTGTCTTATGTCGATGTCGCCCGCGAACAGGGCGGTCGCATTTTGTCGGGCGGCAAGGCGCCGGATATCGCTGCGCTTGCCAACGGTTGTTACGTCGAACCGACCATTGTTGCAGCCAAACCGGGCGATCGCGTGTCGCAGGAAGAAGTGTTCGGCCCATTCGTAACGGTGAGTACATTCGGGAGCGACGAAGAAGCATTGGCGATTGCCAACGGCACGGAATACGGCCTTGGCGCGGGCATGTGGACACGCGATCTGCAGCGCGCGCATCTCTTTGCGCGCCAGTTGAAAAGCGGCATGGTCTGGATCAATTGCTACAAGCGCGTCAGTCCGGCGTCGCCGTTCGGCGGGGTGGGTTCAAGCGGTTATGGTCGCGAGATGGGCTTTGAAGTGATGCGCGAATACACGCAGCCGAAGTCGGTCTGGGTGAATGTCGACGCGAACATTCCGCCTTATTACCCGCGTTGATCATGGACGCATTCATCTATCAGGGCTCGCCCTCGCGCGTGGTGTTCGGTGCCGGCAGCATCGACCATCTCGAGCGGGAAATCGATCTGCTCGGCGCGAAACGGGTCATTGTTCTGTCCACGCCTCAGCAGCGCGAGCAGGCCAAAGCGATAGCCGCGCGACTCGGGTTGCGTGCCGTCGGCGTGTTTGCCAAGGCGGTCATGCATGTGCCTGTCGAGACCGCGCAAGAGGCTCGTGATTACGCTGCGAGGCTCGGCGCCGACTGCGCAGTGGCAATCGGCGGCGGCTCCACGACCGGCCTTGGCAAGGCGATTGCACTGACTTCATCGCTGCCCGTCCTCGCGGTTCCGACCACCTACGCAGGCTCGGAAATGACGCCTATCTACGGCCTCACCGACGCGGGTTTGAAGAAGACCGGCCGCGATCTGCGCGTGTTGCCGAAGACCGTGATCTACGATCCCACGCTAACGCTGTCGCTGCCTGCCTCGCTATCCGTCACAAGTGGCATCAACGCGATTGCGCACGCGGCGGAAGGGCTCTACGCGCAAGACGCGAATCCGATTATCGGGCTGATGGCGGAGGAAGGCATTCGCGCGTTGGGACAAGGAATCGGACGTGTGGTCGCGCGCCCCGACGATATCGATGCGCGCGGCGATTGTCTCTATGGCGCATGGCTGTGCGGAGCGGTGCTCGGCAGCGTCGGCATGGCGTTGCATCACAAGCTGTGCCACACGCTCGGCGGCACCTTCAACTTGCCGCACGCTGAGACACATACGATCGTGTTGCCTCATGCACTTGCGTACAACCGCGAAGCTGCGCCGCACGCCATGCAGCGTATCGCACGTGCACTCGGGACGACGGACGCCGCGCAAGGCGTGTTCGATCTCGCCCGTGACAACGGCGCACCGACGGCGTTGAAGGATATCGGGCTGCAGGAATCGGATATCGACATTGCGCTGGATATTGCATTGAAGAACCCGTACTGGAATCCAAGGCCGCTTGAACGTGCGGCATTGCGGGCTTTGCTGGTGGCCGCTTACGAAGGGCGGCGACCGGACTGAATACCTCTGAGCCAGGCACGCAAGAAGGCCGGCGCAGCACGTGCAGCAGGATAAGAGACTGAAGGAGACAAGCATGGACGATCATTCCATCGATGGCGCTCGCCGTCATTTCGTGAAGCTCGCAGCGGGCGGTGCGCTTGTTGCAGCTTCACCCATGTTCGCGCGCATCGCAAATGCTGCGGGTACACGCACGCTCAAGATCGGTTACGTGTCGCCGCAAACGGGGCCGCTCGCGCCGTTTGGCGAAGCCGATCGCTTCATCATTGAACAGATGCAGACCGCGCTTAAGGCCGGGATTGCGATCAACGGCAAGCAGTACCCCGTCGCGATCGTGGTCAAGGACAGCCAGTCGAATCCGAACCGCGCCGGCGAGGTAGCGAACGACCTGATCCTGAAAGACAAGGTCGACATCATGCTGGTTTCGGGCACGCCCGAAACGGCCAATCCTGTGAGCGATGCATGCGAGATCAACGAGATGCCGTGCGTCTCCACCGTAGTGCCGTGGCAACCGTGGTTCTTCGGCCGAAAGGGCGATCCGAAGAAGGGTTTTCGCTTCACGTATCATTTCTTTTGGGGCCTTGAAGACGTGATCGCGGTCTACACCGGTATGTGGCAGTCGGTACAGACCAACAAGTCGGTCGGCGGACTCTTTCCAAACGACGGCGACGGCAATGCATGGGGCGACGGCAAGCTCGGCTTTCCGCCGGTGCTCGCGCAAAAGGGTTTTACGATGAAGGACCCCGGCCGTTTTCAGTCCATGACGCAGGACTTCTCCGCACAGATTGCCGCGTTCAAGCAGAGTGGCGCGCAGATCGTGACAGGCGTCGTGATTCCGCCTGACGCCAAGAATTTTCTGGTCCAGGCGCGCCAGCAGGGTTTTAAACCGAAGGTCATTTCCATCGGAAAGGCACTCCTGTTTCCGACTTCGATCGAAGCGCTGGGCGATCTCGGCGATGGCCTCTCGACGGAAGTATGGTGGTCGCCCTCGCACCCGTTCAAGTCGTCGTTGACGGGGCAGTCGGCGCGCCAATTGGCCGATGCCTACGAGAAGGCGACATCGAAGCAATGGACCCAGCCCATCGGCTTCGCGCATGCGCTGTTCGAGATCGCCGTCGATGCGCTCAAGCGCAGCAAGGACATCGACTCGAACGAAGCGATTCGCGACGCGGTGGCTTCGACGAAGCTGGACACGGTCGTCGGTCACGTCGCTTGGGGCGGCGGGCCCGTGAAGAACGTGGCGAAGACGCCGCTCGTCGGCGGTCAGTGGGTCAAAGGGCAGACGCGTCGCTTCGACCTCGCGATCGTGAACAACCAGCTCGCGCCGAACGTGCCGCTGTCCGGCCCGCTCAAACTGATCGGGTAGAGGAGACACGAGAATGAGCTGCGTTCTTAGATTGACGGACGTGTCGAAGCGTTACGGTGCGTTGAAGGTCACCGACAACATCAGTTTCGCGATCGAGCAAGGCGAGACCTACGGGATCCTCGGACCGAACGGCGCGGGCAAGACCACGCTTTTCAACCTCATCAGCGGCGATACGCGCCCGGACACCGGTGCGATCGAATTCGACGGTGCGGATATCGGCACGCTGGCACCGCACCGCCGATGTATTGCGGGCATCGGCCGGTCGTATCAGGTGCCGCGTCCCTTCGGCGGCATGACGGTGTTCGAGAACCTCATGGTCGGCGCGACGTTCGGCGGCGCGTTGAAAGAACGCGAAGCCGCCGGGCTGTGCATCGACGTGCTGGAGCGCACCGGCCTCAAGCGCCGCGCGAACCAGTTGGCGAGCACGCTCACGCTGCTAGATCGCAAGCGCCTCGAACTTGCTCGGGCGCTTGCGACGCGGCCGAAACTCCTGCTGCTCGATGAAATCGCGGGCGGTCTGACGGAACCGGAGACACACGAACTCGTTGATGAAATTCGGCGCGTCAAGGAGCAAGGCGTGACGATCGTGTGGATCGAGCATGTGGTGCATGCGTTGCTCGCTGTTGCTGACCGGCTGCTAGTCATTCACTTCGGCAAACACCTCGCAGAAGGCTCACCCGCCGCCGTGATGGACGACCCTGAAGTCAAGCGGGTTTATCTTGGTTTGGAGGCGTGATCATGCCGGCCATTCTTGAAACTCACGGCCTGACCGCTTTTTACGGCGACTTCCAGGCGCTGTTCGGCATCGATGTAACAGTCAACCGGGGTGAAGTGATTGCGTTGATCGGTTCGAACGGGGCGGGTAAGTCCACCTTTCTGAAGGCGCTGGCGGGACTCCTGCGCGCGCCCGCGCAGCAGATTGTCTACAAGGGTGAGCCGGTCGGCGGCATGGCTGCTGCACGCATCGTGGGCAAGGGTATTGCGCTCGTGCCGGAAGGGCGGCGGCTTTTCGCGAGCTTGTCAGTGGAGGAAAACCTGATGCTCGGCGCGTATTGCTCGCGGCCCGGTCGCTGGAGCCTCGATACCGTCTACGCGCTTTTTCCTGTGCTGAAGGAGCGGCGGCATCATCCGGCAACGGCGCTGTCCGGTGGGCAGCAGCAGATGGTCGCGCTTGGCCGTGCGTTGATGAGTAATCCGGAACTTCTCATGTGTGACGAACTTTCACTGGGCCTCGCACCCGTGATCGTCAGGGAAATTTACGCCGCCCTGCCGTCGATTGTCGCCGACGGCATGAGTGCGATCGTCGTCGAGCAGGACGTGCAACTCGCACGGCGCGTGTCGAAGCGCTTCTATTGCTTTCAGGAGGGGCGCGTGTCTTTGTCGGGGGCGTCGGCCGAGGTCTCCGACGAAGCCATCACGCAAGCCTATTTCGGAGCGGTCTCATGAGTTCACTGATCAACATCCTCTTGCAGGGCGTCTTGCTCGGCGCGCTCTATGCGCTCTTCGCGATGGGCCAGTCGCTGGTGTTCGGTGTCATGCGCCTGACCAATACCGCGCACGGCGACTTCATCGTGCTGCTGGTGTTCGTCCTGTTCGTCCTCACGAACTGGGCTCATATACCGCTTTGGGCCGCCGTGCCGCCGCTGATCGCAATCGCCTTCGGTGCGGGTTACGCGGTGCAATACACCGTCCTCAATCGCGTAAGCGGCCGCGATCCCTTGCCATCGCTCGTGGTCACCTTCGGCCTCTCTATCGTGATCCAGAATGTGCTGCAAGAGGTGTTTTCCGCCGACCCGCGCTCGCTCGCGACAGGCGGGTTCGAATCGATGAGCATTGCGTTGCCGGGCGGCATCGCGCTCGGGCTCCTGCCACTGCTGACGCTTGCCGTAACGGTGGCGGCCACGCTCGGGCTGCAGTGGTTGTTCGGGCACACGCCGCTCGGTCGGGCCTTTCGCGCCACCTCCGACGACCGCGAGATCGTGCAACTGATGGGTGTCTCGCCGCGCAGGACCTTCGCCCTCGCGATGAGCATCGCCTTCGTGCTGATCGCGCTTGCCGCCACGCTCTATGCCATGCGTACGGCTGTCTCTCCCTCTGACGGCCCGGCGTTGCTGCTGTATGCGTTCGAGGCGGTGATCATCGGTGGGATGGGGTCGTTCTGGGGCACATTCCTTGGCGGAATCGCACTCGGCATTGCTCAGCAGGCCGGCTTCTATTTCGATCCTGGTTGGGGCATCTGGCTAGGTCATGTGCTGTTTCTTGCGCTGCTGACGGTACGGCCTCAGGGCCTGTTGCCCAAGACAGCGTGACGCCCGCTACGAGGTGAGCCAAATGAGCGTGATGAACGTTAGTAAGCGAAGTTTCGAAATCCGGCGGGCGACGCGTGCAAGCAGAGTGGCGGTGTTCGTCCTCTTGATCGTCGCTGCGCTGGTCGCAAGTTTCCCCTATTGGGCAGGTCGAGACACCTTGCGCGACTTCACGCAGATCGCCGCGTATCTGGTCTTCGCGATGATGTGGAACCTGCTCGCGGGTTACGGCGGTCTGGTGTCGATCGGGCAACAGGTGTATTTCGGCATTGGCGGGTACGCGATGCTGGTGCTTGCCAACTATGGCGGCGTATCGCCCTTCGTCGCCGTGCCGATTGCCGGCGCTATTGCCGCGCTGATCGCGGTGCCCGTATCGCTTGTTGCGTTCCGGCTGGAAGGCGGGTACTTCGCCATAGGCACATGGGTGATCGCCGAGGTGGTCCGCTTGACAGTGGCGAACGTGTCCTGGCTTGGCGGCGGATCAGGAACGAGCTTGACCGCGCTGCAGGACGTGCCACGCTCGTTGCGCGAATCGCTGACCCTGTGGCTGGCGCTTGCCATTGTCACGGCTTCTATCGGCTTGCTGTATGGCTTTCTGCGCTCGAAACGCGGCCTCGCGCTCACCGCGATGCGCGACAACGCGGTGGCGGCGAACAGTCAGGGTGTCGATGTAAAACGTGCCCGGCTCGGGGTCTATCTCGTGTCGGCAGGCGGCGCCGCGCTCGCGGGCGGGCTCTATTTCGTGGGCAATCTGCGTATTTCGCCCGACGCAGCGTTCTCCGTAAACTGGACTGCCTTCGCGATTTTCATCGTGATGATCGGCGGCCTGGGTACGCTCGAAGGGCCGATCATCGGTACCCTGATATTCTTCCTGCTGAACAAGTTCTTGTCGGATTTTGGCACCTGGTATCTGATCGGACTGGGCACGCTTGCGATCGTCGTCACGATGTTTTTCCCGCAGGGATTGTGGGGTTACGTATCGCGGCGGTTCGGCCTGCAACTTTTTCCCGTCGGCCGGCGCGTCGTGTTCCTCGACACCGGACCCTCGGTTTCACCCGCGCCTAAAGAATCCGCGGACTCAGCGGACCCCCTGCATGCAGCACCTTGAGGTAAGACGATGAAAGACCAGAACAGCGAGACCATCACCGAAACCGTGCTGCAGTCCTTCAGTGGCTGCGCCAATCCTCGTACCAGGGAGATCATGACTGCGCTCGTGCGGCATCTGCATGACTTCGCTCGTGAAGTGCGGTTGACGCAAACGGAATGGCGGCAGGGCATCGAATTCCTGACCGCGACCGGCAAGAAGTGCGACGGCATTCGCCAGGAGTTCATTCTGCTATCCGACACGCTCGGTCTGTCGATCTTGCTCGATGCCATTAACAACCGCCGTGAGGGGGAGTCGACGGAGAACAGCTTGCTTGGACCGTTCTATCGCGAAGGTGCGAAGGACGCCGCCTTCGGTGCGGACATTGCGCAGACCGAAGGCGAACCCGCGCTGTTTCATGGACGTCTTGTCGACATGCACGGGAAGCCGGTAGCCGGCGCACTCATCGAGGTATGGCAGACGGCTGCCAACGGCATGTACGAAGGGCAGGACCCCGAGCAGCCGGAGAGCAACCTGCGCGGCCGGTTCCGATCGAATGCGCAAGGCGAATACGCTTTTCGCGCGATCAAGCCCACCAGTTACCCGATACCCGACGACGGCCCGGTCGGCAAGATGCTCGCGGCGACCGGCCGCCATCCGATGCGCCCGGCGCATGTGCATTTCCTGATCGAAGCACCGGGTTACGAGACTGTGACGACAGCCTTGTTTTCATCCGATGACACGTACGTTGAATCGGATGCGGTCTTTGGTGTGAAGTCGTCGCTGGTTGTGGAGTACGTGCTCAGGGAAAGTAAGGGAGCGAAGCCGTACTTCGAGGTGGAGCGCGACTTCGTGCTGATCGCGAAGGAGTGAAAAACCATGGGCGATCGAGTAAGCGACGGCGCTTATCTTTGCACCCTCGATGACGTGCCGGACGGCGGTGGTTTTGAAGCGCGGGCTGAAGTGCTCGTGCTGCGCAGAGGGGACAGCGCATGGGCCTATCGCAATGTATGCCCGCACTTTTCGATCCCGTTGAACTACGAGCCGAACACGTTCTGTGCCTATGGCGGCGAGCTTCTCATGTGTGCCCATCACAGCGCGATGTTTCGGTTCGAGGACGGGGTGTGCGTGGATGGTCCATGCCTTGGCGCGAGCCTCACACCCGTGCCGATCCGCATCGAGGGCAGGAAAATACGGGTCGATGAACAAGGTCCACGTTAGCCGCAAAAAGAAAGCCGATCGTTACTCGAGCGAACTCTGCGCTTCCCCGCGCTTGAACGACTCGATGTCCCGATACCGTGCACCTGGATGCTCGGCCGGCAACAAGCGCCCCCTACCGAACAGCTTTTCGCGCAAGGTCCCGGGCGTATATTCCTTGCGATAAACGCCGCGCCGCTGCAACTCCGGCACCAGATAATTGACGATGTCCTCGAAGGTCTCGTGCGCGACCGCATAAGCGAGATTGAAACCGTCGACACCGGTCTCTTCCACCCAGGTTTGCAGAATATCGGCAACAGTTGCCGCGGAACCGACGAAGACCGGCCCCATGCCGCCGATACCGCCCCATGCCGCGAGTTCGTCGATAGTCCACGACTTCGCGCCGCCCGCCAGATGTTCAATAGCTGAGACGATGGCGTTGGTCTCCACCTTCCTGACCAGATCGGTCGGCGCGTACTGGCCGAAGTCGACGCCGGTCCAACCCGACATGAACACGAGCGAGCCATCGTAGGAGGTGTAGCGGCGGTACTCTTCGAACTTCGCCTGCGCCTTGGCATCGGTCTCATCGACGATGACCGTGACCAGGTTGTAGATCAGCAATCCGGCGGCGTTACGCCCGGCCTCCGCAGCCTGGTGGCGGACGTCGGCGACATAACTCTTCAACACCTCCTTCGTCGGGGCGGCGACGAATACGCACTCGGCGTGCTGAGCCGCGAACGCCTTGCCCGCGCCAGACGCGCCAGCCTGATAGAGCACCGGCGTGCGCTGAGGTGAGGGTTCGCAAAGATGGTAGCCGGGCACGTCGAAGTATTTTCCGTGATGACCTATCTCATGGACCTTCTCGGGGTGCGTAAAGACCCGGTTGTGACGGTCCCGGACCACGGCGTCTTCTTCCCAGCTTCCCTCGAAAAGCTTGTACAGCACCTCGATATATTCCGCCGCCACTTCGTAGCGGTTCGCGTGCTTGCGCAAGCCGCCTTCGCTGATATTCTTCGCGCCGCTTTCCAGATACGACGTCACGATATTCCATCCAACGCGGCCTTTCGTATGGTGATCGGCTGTTGAAAGGCGGCGCGCGAACGTGTATGGATGCTCGAAGGTCGTCGACGCCGTGATGCCGATGCCCAGGTGCTCGGTCACCATTGCGATGGGCGCCGCGAGCTGCAGCGGATCGTTGACCGGGATCTGCGCCGCCTGATGGATCGCGTGGTAATTGCTGCCCTTGTAGACGTCGTAATAACCGATTACGTCGGCTATGAAGATGCCGTCGAAGAAACCCTTCTCGAGAATTTTTGCAAGATCAGTCCAGTATTCGAGGTCCTTGTATTGCGACGACCGGTCGCGTGGATGAGACCACAAGCCCGGCGACTGATGACCGACGCAGTTCATCTCGAACGCATTGAAATGGATGGTTTTGCTCATAGCTGTCGATTACTCGATTTTCTCTTGAATTTCACTTTCACAACCAGACAATGTAGTCGCCGAATCGATCGACCGCTCTAACGATTTCAGCTTTGCATATGTGCGTGGCTGTAAAGACGATACATCGAGCGACCCCTGGCAGCAGATCATTGGAACTTGCCCTTGAGCCGTTCATATCGAAAGAAAAACTTGTTCTTTGCGTGACACGATAGCTGTCCGTATAAAGCTTCTTTGCCGTGGAACCCCATCAAGCAAGGAGGCGCATCTTGAGCACCGTCGACATCGAAACCGTCTTGCCTGCGTCATTGCCGATCGGATCGGCCAGCGACGTATCGCGCCTGATCAACAACAGCCGGTCGAAGAACAATCACGCTCGCGTGATTGTTCTGCTCGCATTGGGCGGTGTGTTTCTCGACGCCTACGATCTCACGACACTTTCATACGGCATCCAGGACGTCACGCGTGAATTCAATTTGACCCCCGCGCTAAGCGGATTTGTCAGTTCATCGATCATGATCGGAACCATTCTCGGCAGCCTCGCCGGCGGATGGCTCACCGACAAGATTGGCCGTTACCAGGTCTTCATGGCCGACATGCTGTTCTTCGTTGTCGCTGCCATTGCAGCGGGGCTTGCGCCGAATGTCTGGGTACTGATTGCGGCCCGCTTCGTGATGGGATTGGGCGTGGGCATCGACTTGCCGGTGGCGATGGCGTTCCTTTCTGAATTCTCCAAGTTCAACGGGCGCGGGAACAAGGCGTCGCGGCTCGCCGCGTGGTGCCCGATGTGGTACGCGGCGTCGTCGGTATGTTTTCTGATCGTGTTCGCGTTGTACTTTTTTCTTCCAGCTCAGCATGCCGACTGGCTCTGGCGGGCATCGCTCATCTTCGGGGCGGTACCGGCGCTGGTCATCATCGTGGTTCGCAGCAAGTTCATGAACGAGTCGCCATTGTGGGCTGCGAACCAGGGCAATCTGCAAGAGGCGGTACGTATCCTGCGTGAGTCGTACGGCATTCACGCACATGCCGTGGACGATGCGCAGGAACAGAAAGCGTCGAAGCAGCCGCCGGTCAAATTCCGCGTGTTGTTCCAGCGGCCTTACCTGCAACGCACGCTGGTCGCCAGCGTGATGAATCTCTGCATCCCGTTCGAATACACTGCGATCGCCTTTTTCCTGCCGTCGATACTGTCGCAATTCCTCGGCGCGGGTGTGTTCGAAACAATCGCAGCGTCGCTTGGGCTTAACGTGCTGTTCGCGCTGACAGGTGGTTTGCTTGGCATGCGGCTGGCCTATAAATTTCCATCGCGACATGTTGCAATAGCAGGCTTTGCGTTGCAGTTCGTTTCGCTGATTGCGCTGGCGCTGATCGGGCATCCGCAGGCGGCGCTGGGTATCGGACTCGCCGTCCTGATGTTGGGCACATGGTTGTTTGCTGAGGGTTTTGGCCCCGGCGCACAGATGATGATCTATCCGGCGTTGTCTTATCCGACCTCGATTCGCGGCACGGGCGTAGGTTTCGGCCGCTCGCTTGCCGGCATCGGCAGTGCGCTGGCGTTGTTCGTATTGCCCATCCTCAAGGCGCGTTTTGGCACCGACATGTTCTGGATCGTAGCGTTGGCAGCCGTAATTCCGATCGTGTTCCTCGTGTTGATCCGCTATGAGCCGACCGCGCATGATGTCGACGACGAAGATGCGCTCACGCCGGCGACGACAGCCACCGCCTCACGGCCGGCTTGCCAGTGTTAGTCGCGCGCTCGGTGTCGAAACGCTTCGGCTCGACCGTTGCGCTCGATCGATTTGATCTCTCCATTGCGGCAGGGGAAGTCGTCGCGTTGATGGGCGCTAACGGGGCGGGAAAGTCGACTATCGTCAAGATACTGAGCGGCGTGTATCCCGGTGATAGCGGCTCGCTTGAACTGCACGGCAAACCGTACGCACCGGCCTCACCGCAGGAAGCGAAGGCGCTGGGCGTAGCGACCATGCATCAATCGATAGCTGATTCGGTCGTGCCGGCTTTGTCGGTTGCGGACAACCTTCTGCTCGATCGTTTCAACAACGCGGCCACGCCATGGTTCGTCGGGCCTGCGGCCCGGCTGGAAGAGGCGCGTTCCATCGCTGCGCAAGTTGGCCTCGATGTCGATCTGCGTGCGCCGCTCTATACGCTGTCGCTTGCGACGAGGCAGCTTGTCACGCTGGCCCGCGCTCTCGCAGATAAGCCGGCAGTCCTGATACTCGATGAACCGACGGCAAGCCTTTCATCCGCCGAAGCCGAGCGTCTTTTCACCGCGCTCGATACGTTGCGCAAGCGTGGTGTCGCGATGCTGCTGGTGTCGCATCGACTAAGCGATCTGAAGCGAATGGCGGACCGCGCGGTGATCGTCCGGGATGGCCGCCTTGTCGCAAACCTTAAGCCTCCGCTCGACTTCGATGGCGCCATCGAAACGATGATCGGCCGCGCGTTGCCGAAGACGCGTGAGCGTCGAACTGTACCTTCGACTGCAAATCAAGGGCTTCAGGTTCGAGGCTTGAAATTGTTTTCGGGTACGGATAGCCCGCCGATAGACTTCGACGCGGCCCGTGGCGAGATAGTCGCGTTCGCGGGGCCGGTAGGTGGCGGCAAGTCGCGGCTTGCCCGAACGCTTTTTGGTATCGAACCGGTTGTGGCCGGCACGATGACACTCGATGGCAAGCCATGGCAGCCGCGCTCAGCCGCCGAGGCGATTCGCTCGGGCGTTTTCCTCGTTGGCGAGGACCGCTGGAATACGTCGCTCTTTCCGGACAGCGTGCCATTCGCATCGATTGAAGGCACGTTGAGTTTCCCGTTCCTGTCGCGCTGGTTCAAAGCCGGGTGGATAAACAGGTCGCGCGAACGCCGGCAGGCCGAGTCCGCGATCAAGCGCTTCTCCATTCGATGCAACGGTCCCGAGGACCGCGTGGTCAATCTCTCGGGCGGCAATCAGCAAAAGGTCGTGCTGGCGCGATCGCATGCGGAACCTGCCCGCGTGCTGTTGCTCGACGAACCGTTCCAGGGCGTCGATGCCGGCGCCCGCGCGGACATTGCCGACGCGTTGCGCGCGAGTGCGGCGGGGCGGGTCACGCTGGTATTCGTCAGCGCTATCGAGGAGGCGTTCGAAGTGGCGGACCGCGTGCTGCGCTTCGATCGTTCGATTATTGAAACAAGCATTGAAGATCTTGCCGGAGCCTGACGTATGAAACTTGGCGCTTCTACCGAAGCAACATCCGCTGTTGGAACGGAGTTCAGGCGCACCAGCATCAGGACGCAACTCGAACGCAGCGGGATCCTGCTACTGCTCGCGATTTTGGGCGCCGTGTTCACGTGGCGAGAGCAGGCCTTTCTGAGCGTAGACAATCTGTTCAGCATCTTGCAGGCTGCGTCGATCGTCGCACTTCTGGCGGTCGGCGTCAGCATAACGCTGGCGGTCGGTGGTTTCGATCTGTCCGTCGGCAGCACGGCCGCGACCGCCCAGATGGCCGCGAGCTACGTGCTGGTCGTGTGGCACGGCAACGCGTTCGCTGCAATTGCGGCATGTCTCGCGTTAGGTGTCGGTGCAGGACTTTTTAACGGCTTGCTGATCACGCGTCTTCGTGTCCCGGATCAGCTTGCGACGCTCGGCACATTGTTCCTGCTGGCCGGACTCCAACTGATTCCAACGGGCGGGCGCTCGCTGGCGACAGGCACGATCCTGCCGGACGGCACGGAGACCACGGGATCGTTCCCGGCGGCCTTCCTGGCACTAGGACGGGCCCGCTGGCTCGATGTCGTACCCGTGCCGGTGATCGTGCTCGCGGTGGTCACGCTGATCGCCGTGCTCGTCATGGAATTCACGCGATGGGGCCGCGTGGTCTATGCAACTGGCGGTAACGAAACGGCTGCCCGGCTAGCGGGTGCGCCAACCGCGCGTTATCGCGTGGCGGCGTATGTTGCATCGGGCGTGATCGCTTCGCTTGGCGGCGCGTTGATTGCCGCGCGCGTCGGGCGCGGTGATGTCGGTGCCGGCAATTCGCTCCTTCTGGATGCGGTAGCCGCCGCGCTTATCGGTTATGCGGTGTGGGGCGCCAAGCGTCCCAACGTGTTGGGCTCGGTTGTCGGCGCCGTGTTTGTCGGCGTGTTGCTTAACGGGCTGACCATGCTCAATGCGCCTTATTACATGCAGGATTTTATCAAGGGCGCGCTGCTGGTCGGGGCGCTGGCATTTACGTTCAGCATTGGCAGGCAGGCGACGCGTTGAATTTCCGCTAAGAAGAAATGAAGCTAAGCGTAGCAACGTTGCATTGATGTCCTTAGCGTTATCGTTCGGTTTGAACCCGGTCAAGGCGCTGCTAGATTGATGGTGGTCCTATACATAAAAGGGTAAGCATGTCGGCCATTCCGGAAAACACAGCAGCGCGTCCTGCAACGATTTATTCAGACAACGCTTCAACGAAAGTACCGGCCCGCATCATCCGCGACGATGCTGAAGCCATTGCTGTCGCCCATGAAGTCGCGGCTCGTCTTGCTGAGCAGGCTAGTGAGCGCGATCGCGAGCGCCGTTTGCCGTACGAGGAAATCGACTGGTTTTCGCAAGCCGGTTTGTGGGCGATCACGGTGCCGAAAGAATACGGCGGCGCCGGTGTGTCGTATGTGACGCTGACTGAAGTCATCAAGATCATTGCCGCCGCCGACCCGTCGCTTGCGCAGTTGCCCCAGAATCATCTGGGACTGGTGGACATCATTGCGCTAACCGGAACCGAGCCGCAGAAGCAATTTTTCTTCGGCGAGATACTGCGGGGCAAGCGCTTCGGCAACGGCTTTTCGGAGAAGGGCACGAAACACGTCCTCGACTTGAAGACACGCGTTACGGACAAAGGTGACGAGTACGTCGTCCACGGCACGAAGTTCTATTCGACCGGTGCATTGTTCGCGGACTACGTACCTATTTTGGGTCTCGACGACGAGCGCCGTGGTTGGCTTGCCTATATTCCCAAGGGTACGCCAGGGCTGCAGGTCATCGACGACTGGTCGGGTTTCGGCCAGCGCACGACGGCGAGCGGCACGGTTATCGCAGAGCAGGTGCGGGTCCAGGCATCTCACGTATTTCCGGCGCACCGGGTAACGGACTTGCCGACGCTCAATGGCCCGATCTCCCAGATCATTCAGGCTGCTATCGATGCGGGTATTGGGCGGGCAGCGGTGGATGACACGCTGAAATTCGTACGTGAACGCTCGCGGCCGTGGATCGATAGCGGCGTGGAGCGCGCGAGCGACGATCCGCTAGTCGTGCGTGAGGTGGGGCATCTTCACATCCAGTTGCACGCGGCCGAGGCGTTGCTCGAACGTGCGGCGCGGACGCTGGACACGATCGCGGCGCAAGCCGCTACGCCGAGCGAGGACGATATCGCCCGCGCGTCAGTAGCGGTCGGCGAAGCAAAAGTATTGACCACTGAGATCGCATTGCTTGCCAGTGAAAAGCTGTTCGAATTGGCGGGTACTCAATCGACGCTCGCCGTCCACAACCTCGATCGCCACTGGCGCAATGCGCGCACGCATACGCTGCACGATCCGGTGCGCTGGAAATATCACCTGGTGGGCAACTATTACTTGAACGGCATCAAGCCGGCGCGCCATCCCTGGAATTAAAGCCCGGTCTGTAATGAATATAGCGGTTGCGCATGTCGAGCCAAGTCATGGCGCGCCATGTTGTTTCGATGCTCTCACTCCACGGAAACTCCCCTTCATGTTTAAACCTATCGGCCGCGTATTCGTCGCTGCATTGCTCGCCGGCAGCATCACCGCTTACGCGGCAGGCGGCTTGCCCAATGCGCCCGCACCGTTCAATAAAGGCGGCGTCAAGATCGCGCTGGTCAACTATCTTTCGACTGGCGATTTTTTTCAGGCTTACGAGGCGGGCGCGCAAAAGCAGGCTAAGGCGCTGGGTGTCGACTTGCGTATTTACGAGGGCCGTCAGGATGCGGCTCAGCAACGTGACCAGATCCAGCAGGCGATAAATCTTGGCGTGTCAGCGATCATTGTGAATCATGGTCTGCCGGAGTCCTTGAAAGACGTAGTGCAGACAGCACTAGATAAAGGCATCAAGGTGGTGGCCTTTGACGTTGATCTTGGCAATCCGAAGGTTCCGCAGATCGAGCAGAGTGACCATGATCTTGCGACGCTATTGCTCGATCAGGCGGTTAAAGATAATGGCGATGCGTTCGCGGCCGCGTATGTCTATGTGCCGGGGTTCGCTCCGCTGGACCGGCGCGATGCGGTCTGGAAGGCATTCAAGACTGCGCATCCGAAGATTACGGAAGCGGCGCGGTTTGGTACCGTGGACAATCCGATTGCGCAGTCGGTGGCGAACCAGGCTGCTGCGGCGTATCGGGCGCATCCTGACGTGCGTGTGGTCTTCGCTCCGTACGACGAGTTCGCTCGAGGCGCGAAGCTTGCGGCGGACGAAGCGGGCATTGCTTCGAAGGTGCGGATCTATAGCGCTGACATATCGACGGCGGATATCGAGGCGATCCGGGCACCGGGAAGTCCGTGGGTCGCCACGGCTGCGACTAATCCGGCCGTAGTGGGTGCGGTTTCGGTGCGAGCGGCTGCGTTGCTGGTAGCGGGCCAGGACCCGGGGCATCGGATTGAAATCAAACCCGCATTGATCACGCGCAATGACCTGGTCAAGAACGATATCCGCACGATTGCGGATCTTGAGTCGAAGTTTGTGGATTTTAGACGGGCGGATGTGGCTAAGGCAGGGTGGATTCCCGAGGTTCGTGACTAGAGCGGCGGTCGTTCACTTGGCGCCGGCCTGGCCCAGCGTCTTCTGTGCCTCCGCTGCGTTGTCCTTGCTGACGAGAATCGACGGTACATAAGTGGCCGGCGGCAACGTTCGCTCGCCTGCCAGATAGCGCGCGACATTGTCGACAGCGGTCTTGCCAATCAGGTAAGGCTGCTGTGCGACCACCGCCGCGGCGCTGGATTGCGGGTTCTTGACGGGCGCGACGAAGTCGGGGCTGCCATCGACCGCGTAGGTCTTGATCTCCGAACGACGCGCGGCATCGACCGCCTGCGTCGCGCCGATCTGCGGCACGTCCCACGCCGCCCAGATAGCTTGCACGGTGCCCTTCGGATACATGTTGAGCAACTTGCTGACCTGCGAGTAAGCATCCTGCACGGTGTTCGGAATGACGTCGCGCAACTCGGGCTGAATGATCTTGATCTTTGGATACCACTTCAGCACCTCACGCAACTGGTCGTAGCGCATCGCAATGACCGGCACGCCGTAGAAGCCGTTGAAGACGAGGATATTGCCTTCGCCGTGCAGATCGTTCACGAGCTTCAACGCTAGTTGCTCGCCGATGTAGAAGTTATCGGAGGTCGTTACGTTGATGCTCGAGGGGCTGGCGGTATCGACGGTAAAAAGCGGGATGCCTGCTTCGCGGATCTTTTTGAGCCACGGTTCGAGCACCGACACCGTGCCGAGCTGTTCAATGATGGCATCCGGTTTTTGCGCGATCAGCATCTGGAGCTGCGCGATCTGCTGACTATCTTTCCGGCCGCCGTCCAGCGCGATTGGAATTCCACCCAGCCGGTTCACTTCATCTATTTGTCCCCGATAGGCCTTCAGGTCCCAATAATGCTCCGTGCCGGCGACGGATATGCCAATACGCTTGCCCTTGAGCGACGGCGCGTCGGCCGCTGCAGGAGCAGAAAGCGCGGCACTCGCAAGCAACGCGGCCAGCACTGCCGCCATGCGCCCGGTAAACGGCCCACGACCTTTTAGCAAAGCACGAGTCCGATCGGTATTTTCCTTCTTATGCATATCGAATGAGAGTTTGGCGCAGTTAATGAAGGGCGTAAAAACCAGCATGAATCTCGATTCGATTATTCTGTTTTCAGATTTGATTTCGACACTGGAATGTACCAGCCCAGCGTCAAGACAGGCTTGGCGTTGCCTTGATAAGGCGTAAGGGAATGGGTGTACCGAGCATGACAGATCGCGCGTTTCTGAACTATTGGTGTTGAAGCTTAGGGCTAGTCAGGATGCCTTACATTGGAAAAAATTTAGAATCCGCTAAAGAAAAATCCCGCGCGAGGCTTGCCTCGCGCGGGATTTTTATCAAACGAAATGCGGCGTGTCGCCGCCCGGTACGATTAGACCGTTGGCCCGGCGCGCCCGCGGCTAAACAGCCGCAGAATGACTAGCAGGATCACGGCGCCGATCAGCGCAGTAATCAGCGAACCAATGATGCCGCCGCCTAGATGGATGCCGAGAACGCCACCCAGCCATCCGCCGATGAACGCGCCGACAATGCCGACGATGATGTCAACAATGATCCCAAAGCCGCCGCCATCGACGATCCGGCCAGCGAGCGCGCCGGCAATTCCGCCAATGATCAGCCAGAAAATGATTCCGTGTGAAACAGGTTCCATAGCGTTCTCCGTCAGATGAAATCCGCATAGCGGGTTACCAGCATGGTGGTGACGATACTTCTGGGAGGCATCATTCGTGATGTGATTTCCATGGTCCCCCTGAATCGATGGGCTTACCGGTCACAGCAAGCCGCGTGCCCGAAAGGGCCAAAGTGGCAAGAACGACCGATTCACCAAGCTTGCCGCTTAACGTTGTCAGCTGTCATCCGGCTATACCCGAACCCGAATAGTCCCTCTAGCCGCTTCCGATTCACTTTTGCTATCGGACCATCGAATAGTCGGATTGTTTTGCTATGAGAGCGCCCCTATAGTTCGTTCATTAGCGGCATGAAGCAGGCGCCGAATCAACAATTATCCTAAAGACAAGGAGACACGATGAACCAGATCGATCTGGCCGGACGAACCGTGGTGATCACCGGCGGCGCGCGCGGTATTGGTTATGCGGTGGCGCAACGAGCGCTGGGCTCAGGTGCTGAAGTCGCGCTGTGGGACATCGATGCAGAACGCCTCGAACGCGCGCGCGGCGAACTCGCGAAGGCTGGCAAGGTCAGCGTCGCCGTAGTCGAGCTGACCGAGGAAGCGTCGGTTGAACAGGCGGCGCAGGCGACGCTGGAAGCGCATCGAAAGATTGACGTGCTGATCAACTGTGCGGGTATCACCGGCGGCAACGGCACGACCTGGGAGCTGGCGCCGGACGTATGGCGCCGTGTGATCGACGTGAACCTGATCGGGCCATATCTCACGTGCCGTGCTGTGGTGCCGCATATGTTGAAGGAAGGTTACGGACGGATCGTGAATATTGCGTCGGTGGCGGGCAAGGAAGGCAATCCGAATGCGTCGCACTATAGCGCCTCGAAAGCCGGCCTGATCGGCCTCACGAAGTCATTGGGCAAGGAGCTCGCCACGCGCGGCATCCTGGTCAATGCGGTGACGCCGGCTGCAGCGAAGACCGAGATTTTCGATTCCATGTCGCAGCAGCATATTGACTACATGCTTTCCAAGATTCCGATGAACCGCTTCCTTCTGCCGGAAGAAGCAGCATCGCTGATCCTGTGGCTCAGCTCGGAAGATTGCGCGTTCAGCACGGCGTCCGTGTTCGATCTGTCCGGTGGCCGCGCGACGTACTGAAGCTGCCAGCTGAAACGATTCCGCGGATCCCGCCCGCGACATAAAAATATCCGGAGACACGCATGAGCGATCACGCTACTGCGGAGGACGCCGTCACCGCTCGCGTGATGCGTCGTCTGCTGCCGTTCCTGCTGTTGATGTACATGCTGGCGTTTCTCGACCGAGCCAATATTGGCTTTGCTCAGAAAGCGTTGCAGCACGATACGGGCCTGTCGAATGCAGCCTTTGCGTTCGGCGCGGGCGTATTTTTCGTGGGCTATGCACTCTTCGAAGTGCCGAGCAACTTGCTGCTGCATCGCGTGGGTGCGAAGCTCTGGATGTGCCGGATCATGGTGACGTGGGGGCTTGTATCGGCGGCGATGGCGTTCGCGCATACGGCCACGACGTTCTACGTGCTGCGCTTCGCGCTCGGCGTCGCCGAAGCAGGGTTCTTTCCCGGCATCGTCTATTACCTCACGCGCTGGTTTCCACAATCGGCGCGGGCGAGAGCGCTAGGCGTGTTCTATTTCGGCGCGCCGCTCGCGTTCATCTTCGGCAGTCCGCTGTCCGGCGCCTTGCTCGACCTGCATGGCGCGCTCGGTTTCGCGGGCTGGCAATGGCTCTTCCTGGTGGAGGGTTGTCTCGCTTCCGTAGTCGGCGTATGGGCGTTCTGGTATCTCGACAATGATCCCTCCAAGGCGCGCTGGCTCGATGCTACACAACGTGACCTGCTGCTCTCGCGGCTCGCTCAGGACGCACACGCTGCGTCGGAGCATGGACCGCGCAGCGTGCTGGCAGCGTTGATCGATCCGCGTGTGCTGATCTTGTCGGCGGTGTATTTCCTGATCCAGATGTCTGTTTACGGCGTGATCTTTTATCTGCCGCAACAAGTGGCTGCATTGCTTGGAGCGAATGTGGGTGCAAAGGTCGGTTTCGTCACGGCCATCCCCTGGTTATGCGCGGTGCTCGTTACATGGACGGTGCCGCGTTATGCCGATCGTTTTGGTCAGCATCGATGGCTCGCCGTGGCGACGCTGGTCGTCGCCGGCGCGGGTATTGCGGTGTCAGGTCTCGCGGGGCAACCGATGGTCTCACTGATCGCGTTGTGCTTCGCGGCCAGCGGTCTGATTGCAGCGCAACCGCTGTTCTGGACCTTTCCCACGCATTACCTCACTGGCGCAGCCGCGGCCGGAACCATCGCGCTGATCAATTCGCTAGGTAGCCTCGGTGGTTTCGTAGCGCCGATGGTGCGCACGAGCGCCGAGCGTTTCTATACATCGACGAGTGCCGGCCTTGTATTGCTCGGGCTCGTTGCCGTGCTCGCCGCGATCGCGATCATCGTGTTCGTGCGGCCTGCGCGGATATCTGCTTATACGCATGGCGAGCGCGCCAAAGTGTCCTGAACATTAGAACCACCAGAACCACTACGGAGTCCGATCATGTCCATGCCCACTATTCGTCACGTTCGTGCGTTCACCGTTCGCGGCGGCGGCGCCGATTATCACGATCAGGGCGCCGATCACTGGATCGACGACCATATCTCCACGCCAATGGCGCGTTACCCCGAGTATCGGCAAAGCCGTCAGTCGTTCGGCATCAATGTGCTCGGTTCGCTTGTCGTTGAAATTGAAGCGAGCGACGGGACGGTCGGCTTCGCGGTGACCACGGGCGGTGAGATTGGCGCTTTTATCGTGGAGAAACATCTGGCGCGGTTTCTCGAAGGGCAGCGTGTGACCGACATTGAAAAGATGTGGGACCAGATGTATTTCGCCACACTCTATTACGGGCGCAAAGGCATTGTGCTGAATGCGATCTCGGGTGTCGATCTCGCGTTGTGGGACCTGCTCGCGAAGGTGCGCAAGGAACCGGTGTTTCATCTGTTAGGCGGCCCTGTACGCGACGAGCTGCAGTTCTATGCGACCGGTGCACGTCCCGATCTGGCGAAGGAGATGGGTTTTATCGGTGGCAAGATGCCGTTGCAGCATGGACCGGCTGAAGGTGAGGAAGGGCTCGCGAAGAACATCGCGAAGCTCGCCGATATGCGCGCCAAGGTAGGCGACGATTTCTGGCTGATGTTCGACTGCTGGATGAGCCTCGACCTGAACTACGCAACGCGTCTCGCGCATGCGGCGAAGGAGCATGGTCTGAAGTGGCTCGAAGAAGCGTTGCCGCCCGACGACTATTGGGGTTACGCCGAACTGCGGCGCTCGGTGCCGCGCGGCATGATGGTGACGACCGGCGAACATGAAGCCACGCGCTGGGGTTTCCGCATGCTGTTCGAAATGGGCTGTGCCGATCTGGTTCAGCCGGATGTGGGCTGGTGCGGCGGCATCACGGAACTGATTAAGATATCCGCGCTCGCCGATGCCCATAACGTGCTTGTCGTGCCACATGGTTCATCGGTTTATAGCTATCACTTCGTGGTGACGCGGCACAACTCGCCGTTCGCGGAATTCCTGATGATGGCGCCGAAAGCCGACGAAGTGGTGCCGATGTTCAACCCGCTGCTGCTCGACGAACCCGTGCCTGTAAATGGCCGGATGAAGGTGCCGGAGACGCCGGGCTTCGGCGTGCGGCTCAATCCTGAATGCACCCTTGTGCGTCCTTATACACATTGAGGTTATCGTGCTGCTCGACAACAAAGTGGTGATCGTCACTGGCGCATCGCGAGGCATTGGCCGTGCGATCGCCGTGGCTTGTGCGAAGGAAGGCGCGGACGTCGTGCTCAACTATTGGGGCGACAACGACCGCTCGTACGGACGCTTGTCGGCGGTGGAGGAAGTGGTCGACGAGATAGAAACGCTTGGCCGCCGGGTGATCGCGGTCGAAGGGAACGTCGCTCAGCGTGAAACGGGACTGGAACTCGTGAAGCAGGCGGTGGACGCGTTCGGCCATGTCGATGTCCTCGCCAGCAACGCCGGCATCTGTCCATTCCACACGTTCCTCGACATGCCGGCGTCGGTGTACGAAGCCACCGTCGGTGTGAATCTGAACGGCGCGTTTTATGTGACCCAGGCTGTCGCGAACCAGATGAAATTGCAGGGAACCGGCGGTGCGATTGTCGCGACCAGTTCGATCAGTGCGCTCGTCGGCGGCGCCATGCAGACGCATTACACGCCGACCAAAGCGGGCGTTCATTCGCTGATGCAGTCGTGCGCGATCGCGCTGGGACCTTACGGCATCCGTTGCAATTCGGTGATGCCCGGCACCATCGCGACGGACCTAAACGCGGAAGATCTCGCCGACACGGAAAAACGCGCGTACTTCGAAAAACGCATTCCGCTGGGACGCCTGGGTGAGCCCGACGACGTCGCGCAGTGCGTGACGTTCCTTGCATCGAACCGCGCGCGATATGTGACGGGCGCGTCGCTCCTCGTGGATGGCGGCCTGTTCGTCAACCTTCAGTGAACGAACTGGCCGAGTATTTGCGCAGCAACGCGATGCAGTATTCGGCGGGCTCGCTGAGCGTTTCATGTTTGCGCCGCAGCAAGCCGAAGCCCGAGAGACTTTTGCCGATCTCGATGGGCAGTTCGATCAGCAATTGCGCGCGCAGATAATCGCGCACGACGGATTCCGGCAGCATGGCGACCGCGTCGCTGTTTTGAAGCAGCTGAAGCGTGGCGAAGATCGACGCGCATTCGACCACATTGGACGGCGAGGCGAGTCCTGCCCGAGCGAGCTCGTCTTCGAACAACGCGCGCGCCGGGCTGGTGATCGGTTGCAGGATCCAGGGCCAGGAGATCAGCGCGTCGAGCGAGAGCGAGGTTTCATGGGCGAGGGGATGCGCGGCGCGCACGACCAGCCGCATGGCCTCGCGCGAAAGCGGTTCGAAGTCAAAGTCGTTGTGCTGGAGCGGCGTGGTGAGACGGCCGAGCGCGAGATCCACTTCCCGGCGGTGCAGCAATTGCACTACCTGGTCGCTGGTTTCGCCAAGAATGCGCACGTTGAGCAATGGCCGCTCGCTTTTGAGTTCGGCGATGGCCATGGCGAGCACGTCGGGCGCGGCGCCCATGATCGCGCCGATGGTCAGTTGGCCATGACCGCCGCGCCGCTTGCTTTCGAGATCGGCGGCGAAGCGCGTGAGGTCGGCCAGCGACCGGCGCGCGTAAGCGAGCGTGGCGACGCCGAGCGGCGTGGGCTGCATGCCGCGTGCGTTGCGCTCGAACAGCAGGAAGCCGAACGCTTCTTCTATGTCGCTGAGCATCCGGCTGGCGCTGGGTTGTGCGACGTTGATGGCCTCGGCGGCCTGGTGCAGGTTGCGGGCGTCGTCGAGGGCGACAAGCAGCGCCAGATGCTTGAATTTCAGGCGGTTGACGAGGGCAATCTGGGAGACGTTCTGGTTCATCGGGCGTCCTCGTGTGTCCATTAAGCGATTCGGTTTTGCGATCGGCTGATCCTCACTTCGGATTGTCATGTTATCAGTAGGCGAACTATAGTCGTAGCGCAAAAGCCGTGAGTCTAACTACGACTCAACCGGTTCAACACCTATAAAAGGCAAGCCGCAATGGAGACGATTGCGTTCAGGATGACCCTCAAACCGGGCCAGCGCGCTGAATACGAGCGGCGTCATCGCGATCTCTGGCCCGAGCTGGCCGAGGCGTTACGCAACGCCGGGATCCGCGATTACTGGATTTTCCTTGACGAAACCAGCGGGCACCTGTTCGCCACGCTTAAGCGTGAGCGCGATCACACCATGGACGCCTTGCCCGATCTGCCCATCATGCGCAAATGGTGGGACAGCATGACCGACCTGATGGAAACGAACCCTGACCGCTCGCCGGTGCAATACGCGCTCGCGCCGGTTTTCCATCTTCCCTGATTTTTTAGATTTGGCGGCACGAGGACATATCCATGCAGGTTGTCGATCCGCATATTCACCTTTGGGATTTGAAGACGCATCACTATCCGTGGCTGGCGAACCCGGGTACGTCGTTTGTCGGCGATGCGCGTGGTCTGAAACATGACTATCTGATCGGCGATTTGCTGCGCGATGCCGAGCCGGTGCAGGTGTTGAAGCTCGTGCATGTGGATGCCAATCACGATCCCGCCGATCCGGTGGAAGAAACGCGCTGGCTGCAACACGTCGCCGATAACGAAGGCCACGGCATGCCGAATGCGATTGTGGCGGGTGCGGATTTATCGGCATCGGCGGACAAGGTGCATGAAGTGCTCGAAGGACATGCTGCGTTCGCCAACACGCGAGGCATCCGGCAAATCCTCAATGTGCACGCCAATCCACTCTATGACTACGTGGGCCGGCACTACATGCGTGAACCGCAATGGCGCCAGAACTTTGCGTTGCTGAAGAAGTATTCGCTGTCGTTCGATCTTCAACTTTACCCGTCGCAGATGAATGAAGCGGTTGCACTTGCACAAGAGCATCCCGACACGCAGTTCATCGTGAATCATGCGGGCATGTTTGTGGACCGTTCGTCGGTCGAGGGTTTTCGTGCATGGCGCGACGGTTTGCGTGCACTCGCTGCGTGTCCGAATGTGGCGGTGAAGATCAGCGGCCTTGCCATGTTCGATCACCAGTGGAGCGTCGAGAGTTTTCGTCCGTATGTGCTGGAGACCATCGATGCGTTCGGCTGCGACCGCTCGATGTTCGCGTCGAACTTCCCGGTCGACCGGTTGTTCGCGACCTATGAAGGCTTGTGGAACGCGTATGCGTCCATCGTAGAAGACTTGAGCGGTACAGAAAAACATGCGCTTTTCATAAGCAACGCAGAGCGGATCTATCGCATCTGAAGGAGACAGGAATGGGCATTAACAATCCGCCTCGGCTGGAGCTAAGGCACGCGAGCAAGTCGTTCGGCCGCGTGCGTGCGCTCGGTGACGGCAGCCTCGCGTTATGGCCGGGTGAAGTGCATGCGTTGCTCGGTGAAAACGGAGCGGGCAAGTCGACCCTGGTCAAGCTGCTCGCGGGTGTCTATCAGCCGGACTCGGGCGAATTGCTCGTCGATGGACAGGCTCGTATCTTTGCGAATCCCGCCGAGGCACGCGACGCCGGTCTCGCCGTGATCTATCAGGAACCCACGTTGTTCGCGGACCTGTCCATTGCGGAAAACATCTACATGGGACGTCAGCCGCGCGACCGGCTCGGCCGGATTCGCTACGACGAAATGAATCGCGAGGTGGATACGCTGCTGCAATCGCTGGGTGTCAATCTGCGTGCGGAGCGTCTGGTGCGCGGCTTGTCCATCGCGGATCAGCAAGTGGTGGAGATTGCCAAAGCGCTGTCGCTGAACGCGAATGTGCTGATCATGGATGAGCCGACGGCGGCGTTGTCGCTGACCGAAGTCGAACGCCTGTTCGCGATCGTGCGCTCATTGCGTGAACGCAATGCCGCCATCCTCTTCATCACGCACCGGCTGGACGAAGTGTTCGCGCTGACGCAACGTTTGACGATCATGCGCGATGGCCTGAAGGTCTTCGACGCAATGACCGCGGACATGACTATCGATTCGATCGTGAGCAAGATGGTCGGGCGCGATCTCGATACCTTCTATCCGAAAGCAGATGTTGCGCCCGGCGAGGTACGTCTTTCAGTCCGTGGCCTGACGCGCGATGGCGTGTTCAAGAACGTTTCGTTCGAGGTCCGCGCGGGCGAGATCGTAGCGTTGGCGGGGCTCGTTGGCGCGGGTCGCAGCGAAGTGGCGCGCGCGATCTTCGGTATCGATCCTGTGGATGCGGGTGAAGTCAGTATCGCGGGCAAGCCCTTGCAACTCGGCCGGCCGCAAGCGGCAGTTCGCGCCGGGCTCGCGCTGGTGCCCGAGGATCGGCGTGCACAAGGTCTCGCGCTGGAACTGAGCATTGCGCGCAATGCGTCGCTGACGGTGCTCGGACGCCTCGTCAAACATGGGTTGATATCGTCACGCAGTGAAAACACGCTTGCCGCCGACTGGGGCCGCCGCTTGCGACTTAAAGCGAGCGATCTCGACGCCCCCGTGGGCACGCTGTCAGGCGGCAATCAGCAGAAGGTCGTGCTCGGAAAGTGGCTTGCCACAGGGCCTAAAGTGCTGATCATCGACGAACCGACGCGCGGCATCGACGTCGGCGCCAAGGCGGAGGTGTACCGCACGCTAGCGGAACTGGTGCGTGAAGGCATGGCGGTCCTGATGATTTCCAGTGAGCTGCCCGAAGTGCTCGGTATGGCCGATCGCATTCTCGTGATGCATGAAGGCCGCATCAGCGCCGACATCGCGCGCGCCGACGCAAACGAAGAACGCGTGATGAGCGCGGCTCTCGGTGCATCGCCGTCAACGCTGGGGAAGGCCGCATGATGACCCGACATTCTCCTGCGATGCCTGCCGTGCACGCACCTAAGCCCAAACGCCGCAACCTGCTGACGGACCTCGTTCGCAGCCGCGAGGCGACGTTATTTGTCGTGCTGATCGCGCTGGTTGCGGCCACCGCCGCGGTGAAACCCGAGTTCCTCAATCTGCAGAATCTGCGTGACGTTCTGCTCAATGTGTCGATCATCGGCTTGCTTACCGCCGGCATGACGGTCGTGATGCTGATGCGGCATATCGATCTGTCGGTGGCGTCGGTTGTCGGCGTCAGTGCGTATTCGGTCGGCAGTCTCTTCGTGATGTTCCCGCACATGCCGATAGTCGTGGCGATGCTGGCGGGCATTGCCATCGGCCTCGTGATCGGTGGAGTGAACGGCACGCTGGTGACGTTCGGGCGCGTACCTTCGCTGGTGGCGACCTTATCGACGCTGTATATCGTGCGCGGCGCCGATTACGCCTGGGTCCACGGCGGCCAGATCAACGCAACCAGCCTTCCCGATGCGTTCTCGCGCATCGCCACGGGTTCGCTGCTCGGCTTGCCGAACCTGGTCTTGATAGCGGTGGTGGTGCTGGTCGCGATCGGCATTTATCTCAAGCAATATCGCGGCGGGCGCGAGCACTATGCGATTGGTTCAAACCCGGAAGCAGCGCGGCTTGCGGGTATCCGCGTAGAACGCCGCGTGATGATCGGCTTCCTGTTGTCCGGTGCGATCGCGGGCCTCGCGGGCGTCTTGTGGCTGGCCCGTTTCGGCACGGTCGAAGCGAGCACGGCGAAGGGTATCGAATTGCAGGTGGTGGCCGCGGCCGTGGTGGGCAGCGTGGCAATTACCGGCGGCGTCGGCACCATACTCGGCGCGACACTAGGCGCGCTCGTGCTCGGCGTCATCAACATTGCGCTGGTGGTCTTGCGCGTATCGCCGTTCTGGCAGCAGGCCATCCAGGGAGCGTTGATCGTCGCAGCGATCACGCTCGACACACTCCTGGCGCGCTCCGTCGCGCGCCGCATGATGAGGAAACGCGATCATGGCTAAACCCGATTCCGCACTCACGCTGACAAAACGCCGGCACGTCTCGTGGGAAACCATGCTCGTGGTGGTGCTTGTGCTTGGCGTGATCCTCGGACGCGTCCTGTCACCGATGTTCCTGTCAAGCGCGAACCTCTCGAACATGCTCGCCGATTTCACCGAGATCGCGCTGATCGCCTTGCCGATGACGCTGATCATTGTCGCGGCCGAGATCGATTTGTCGGTGGCGTCGGTGCTCGGCGCATCGAGTGCACTGATGGGCGTGCTTTGGCACATGGGTTTGCCCATGCCGCTTGTGATCGCCATCGTATTGGTTGCAGGGACGCTTGCCGGCCTGTTCAACGGCCTCGTGATCGTGCGCTTCAATCTGCCCTCGCTTGCCGTGACTATCGGCACGCTCGCGCTGTTTCGGGGCCTCGCGTACGTGCTGCTGGGCGATCAGGCTGTCGCGGACTTTCCCGCGTCCTACACGGCATTCGGTATCGACACGATCGCCGCATTCCTGCCGATGCCGTTCGTGCTTGTGATCATCGGCGCGATTGTTTTCACGGTGCTGCTGCAGGCCACGCCGTTCGGGCGCAGCCTCTACGCGACCGGCGCGAATCCGGTTGCCGCGCAGTTCTCGGGCATTGACGTGGCGCGCACGAAACTCAAGCTTTTCATGTTGTCCGGCGCGATGAGCGCGCTCGCGGGCGTGGTCTATACGCTGCGCTTCACCAGCGCACGCGGCGACAACGGCGAGGGTTTCGAGTTGTCGGTGATCGCAGCCGTGCTGTTCGGCGGCGTGAGTATCTTCGGTGGACGCGGATCGATGATCGGCGTGCTGCTGTCGTTGCTGATCATCGGCGTGTTGCGCAATGCGTTGACGCTCTCGGATGTATCGAGTGAGACGCTGACCATTGTGACCGGTGGTTTGTTGTTGTCGTCGGTGCTGATTCCGAATCTTGTTGCACGTTGGCGTGTCATGCGTGAAAAGCGCTTGATGACGCAGACGCTTTCATGAAAGTTGGGCTTTTAAAACCAGCGTGAAGACTCCAGAAAAATCGGAGCGGCGCGCGACATCAGGAGACACAAGCATGTTCAAACCCTTTAAGTTAATTCGCGGTCCGGCGTTATGCGCCGCATTGATCGCGGTGTCCGTCGCGGCGACGATTCCGATCAGCGCGAACGCTGCGGATCTGAAAAAGGACCTGAAAATAGCGTTCCTGCCGAAGCAGATCAACAACCCGTACGAAGTCATCGCCGATGACGGCGGGCTGGCGGCCATCAAGGAGATGGGCGGTCAGGGGAAGGTAGTGGGTCCCTCGGATGCGGGCGCGTCGTCGCAGGTCCAATACATCAATACGTTGATCACGCAGCGTCAGGACGCGATCGTGATTGCCGCTAACGATGCCAATGCTGTTGTCCCATACCTGAAGAAGGCGATGTCGCAGGGCATAAAAGTCGTCACCTTCGACTCCGATACCGCACCCGATGGCCGGCAGATTTTCGTCAACCAGGCGAACTCGGAATCGATCGGACGGGGACAGGTGCAGTTATTGTCGAAACTGGTGGGCGGCGAGGGCGAGTTCGCGATCCTCTCGGCCACGCCGAACGCCACGAATCAGAACACCTGGATCAAGTGGATGCAGGAGGAGCTCAAGAAGCCGGAATATTCGAAGCTCAAGCTGGTGAAGATTGCCTACGGTAACGACGACGACCAGAAATCGTTCGTCGAAACGCAGGGCTTGTTGCAGGCGTATCCGAGCCTGAAGGGCATCATTGCTCCGACGACCGTGGGTATTGCAGCGGCGGCGCGTTATATCTCGACGTCGCCGGCCAAGGGCAAGGTTATGGTCACTGGACTCGGTACGCCGAACCAGATGCGCGCGTTCATCAAGAACGGCACCGTGAAGGCGTTCCAGTTGTGGGACCCGGGTCAACTCGGCTACCTCGCGGCGTACGCGGCGGCTAATCTCGCGTCGGGCACGATCACGGGCAAGGAAGGCGACAGCTTCGAAGCCGGCAAGCTGGGCACACGCACGGTGGGCAAGAGCGGCGAAGTCGTGCTTGGACCGCCGACCACGTTCGATTCTTCGAATATCGACAACTTCAATTTCTAGAGCGGCCGACGTTCGATGTAGTGGTTGCCTACGTGAATAAGAACGCCCTGCGGGGCGTTCTTTATTTCAGGAAGCGCTACGTACGCTTGGCATGCATGCCGCACGCAAACGGAAGGGCGGTTACGTAATGGTTACGCAATGCCCGGATATCGGCCAAGTCGAGTGCCACGCCCGCACACGCGCCCAAAGCCCGCAAGTCATGCAGGGCGCCGATATTTGCATAAGCGGTCCCGCCAGACGAGCGGCTTTAAACCCGGTAAAACTCGATATCCTGCCCTGCATGCACGGCGCGCTTGAGCCACTCTGGCATGTCACCTACACCGTCCCATGTGTCGCCGCTTGCGTTTCTGAATACCGGCGTAGCGCCATTGGTATTCTCGGGCATTTGAGGCATGGACGGCAGTGCGCGCTTGGACGCCGCGCTCGAACCGTTCGTCAAAGGAGGAGGGGTGACGGAAACGGGCACGTCGGCCAATGCTTCGGCCAGAGCCGTTTCGGTAATGCCAAACTCAGCCATTCGGCTGCGCAAATAGGCAATGATGCTGTCTCGCTTTCTTTCGTCCACGGCTGTCCTGATTCAGCTTTTACTTTCTTGAAGGCGAGCCATCTGCCCGCGCGGACCGGGGCGGCTCGAGGAATGTGTGGGTTGACTAAAATCGTGTCGCGCCGAGTGACGCGCGTCAATTAGTGTAATACCGCAAATTACCGCTTTAACCCGCAGCGCCTGCTAATCGGGCTTCTGCGAGCGCGCGGCTCGACAAACTGGTTACTGTGTTTGAGACCGGTGCGAGATGCGTAAGCCGCCGAATCAGCAGCTGTAGCTTCGACCAGATCGGTGCACGGCTGGCGGCTGCTCATGTTTCAAATGCACCATGCACGCAGCCGCTAATTTCAACAATTTGCCCAGACAACCGCGGGCGCCACGAAGAAATGATAGCGCCGAATACCGCTATTGTATGCCTAAATCATTTTACCGATTATGTTGCTCGCCCGGCAATTCTGCACCGTGCGCGCGAATCGCTGCAATCAGTTCTGCCGGCGTGATTTCATAACGCACCTCACGATGGATACCGGCCTTCCTTTCGTCAATCTCGATCAGGAGGACGGCCTTGCCATCGGCTGCAGGTTCGAGGCGCAATGTTCGCACTTCCTGACCGGTGGCTTCATCGCGCTCCGTCAGCAAGGTCATGGATCCTGTGGCGGGACTTCTGGTCATTCATTTTCTCCCTTGCGATATCCGACATCTTTCTTGTTGAGACCCTTCGAACGGCTTACCCGTCACGGCCCTTCACACAAAGGCACCAGAAGCGGGCGCAGGACGGCGGATCTCAAAGCCGCCGCCCTCATTATTGCTTGTCAAAACGATACCCGTCCAGCACCTGAATGCGTGTTCGCCGTGCCGCTTAACAATTGACATTCAGTTGACATACGGGAGGCGATGCCGCTCCTCTATGCCGCCAGCGTCGCGCGGGCCTGCGCCGTGATCCCGAACGAGCGCAGGCGGGCGGCGTGATCGTAGATTTGCGCGGTCACCATCAACTCGTCCGGCTGGGTTTGTTCGATCAGCGAGGCAAGTCCCGCTTCCACCTGCCGTTGATCGCCGATCACCGAGCACGCCAGCGAATGCTCCACGCCGGCGCGTTCCGCTTCGTTCCACGCAATCTGCTCGACGGGCGGCGGCAACTGGCCCGGCGTGCCACGTCGCAGATTAATGAATTGCTGTTGTAGCGATGTGAAGAGAACCTCCGCCTCAGCCGTGGTGTCGGCGGCAAAAACATTGACGCCCACCATCGCGTAAGGGCGATCGAGTTGTTTCGACGGCCGGAATTGGGTCCGGTAAACCTGCAGTGCGGTCAGCAGGTAGTCTGGCGCGAAATGCGAGGCGAAGGCGAACGGCAGGCCGAGCGCAGCGGCGAGCTGGGCGCTGAAGGTGGACGAGCCGAGCAGCCAGATTGGCACGTTCAGCCCGGAGCCCGGCACGGCGCGTACGCGCTGGCCTTCCACGGGATCGGCGAAATAGCGCTGCAATTCCACGACGTCGTCGGGGAAATTATCCGCGCTGCCCTGGAGGTCGCGTCGCAGCGCGCGGGCGGTTGTCTGGTCGGTACCGGGCGCGCGGCCGAGGCCGAGATCGATCCGTCCGGGAAACAGCGACTCGAGCGTGCCGAACTGCTCGGCGATCACGAGCGGCGCGTGATTCGGCAGCATTACGCCGCCCGAGCCAACGCGGATCGTGCTTGTCCCTGCGGCAACGTGTCCTATCACCACGGAAGTCGCGGCGCTGCCAATGCCGGTCATGTTGTGATGCTCGGCGAGCCAGAAGCGCAGGTAGCCGAGTTTTTCGACGTGCTGGGCCAGTTCGCGCGAGTGGCGGAAGGCGTCGGCGGCGGTCGATCCGGCGGGAATAGGGGATAAATCGAGAACTGAAAACGGGATCATTGCGGCTTCCATGACTTCGTGCAGCGGCGGCGCGCGGCCCCGGACGAAAATCCAAAACGCACCGTGCACGCGTGGGTGAAAGCCGATTGTGCCGAAAGTCAGGAAAGTCTGCCGTGTCTACCCTCACGCGAGGCGGGGATAACCGCGCTTCACGGCGTCCGTTTCAATGTCGAGAATGCTTGCGTAGTCGTCGAGTGGTCGATTGGCAAAGCCATCGAGCTTGAGCCGTTTTGCCAGCGGACGATCCTCCGCGATGGTGTCGGCGAGAGCGATCGCCAGCGCCTCGATGCCGTCCGGCGGCACCCGTTTCGATGCAATCAGCGGCAAGCCGGGCGCGCTTCGCGTCGCGCCGATTTCGACCACGCCGCGGCCGAGATGGGCAAGCTTGTCAAGCACGAATGCGAAGGTCACGCAGTCGATGGCGGCGATATCGGCGCGGTCGTCCAGCAGGACTTGCAGCGACGCCAGGTGCCCGCCCGTTTCGATCACCGACGCGAAGAACGGACGCCCGCCGGCAAGCGGCGCGACGGCGCTGCGCAGCAGGTTCATACCGCTATTCGAGTCGGGGTTGTTGAACGCCGCGCGCAGTCCGCGGCATGCCGCGAGCGACGTGACACCCGCCGCGGTCCTGGCGACCAGAACGCTGCGATAGTCGCCGCCCGCGCAGCCATCGACGGAAAAAACGGGCGTTGCGACAAGCTGCACGCGTCCTGCGAGCGCTTTCACCAGCGGATAGCCGCATGTCTGCGACAGCAGCAGGTTCTCACGCAGCCAGAATTCGTCCAGGGATGTCGCGGGATCGACAATGGCGAGCGTGTCGCCGCGTGCCTCGAGCCAAGGCCGCAAACGGCGATGGACATGGTCGAGCAAAGCGCGCCAGTCGTGGGCGAGTGCCGGCGTGACGTTGTACATAGGTAACGCGGCCACCCAGTTCATGCAGGTTCTTTCCCATTCCACCGACGAAAACCTCGTCGGAGAGACACATCAGACAGGCTGCGCCGCGTCGTCGCCAAGCGTTGCGGACCCAGCCACGGAAGCCCGAGCCAGCGCAATCTGATCGGCTCGCACATTAAGCGCGTGAAGCGGATGCAACGCGGGTGCAACCGGTTGCACCACATGCCGCACCAGCCATTCCTGATAACCGCGCACAATAAAGCTGCCATTGCGCTGCAGATACGCGTCGCGGTGCTCATGATAAACGTTAGCCAGCGCGAACCAGGGCACGCTCGGCAAGTCGTGATGAACCGAGTGAAAGTTGTTGTTGAGAAACAGAAGACGCCAGACCCACGATGCTTCGTTGATGACCGTGCGTTCGGGGATGTTGTCGGCGGCGCGATGTTCCTGGAACGAACGGATCGCACTCAACGCAAGCGCCGGATAACCGACGCCGAGTATGAAGAGCGCCGGACTGATGCCGCATCGGCGGTCGAGCCACGCCGCGAGCAGTCCGAGCAGGACGAGATGCAGGGCC
The DNA here is from genome assembly GCF_001028175.1 of Caballeronia mineralivorans PML1(12). Classification (GTDB taxonomy): domain Bacteria; phylum Pseudomonadota; class Gammaproteobacteria; order Burkholderiales; family Burkholderiaceae; genus Caballeronia; species Caballeronia mineralivorans. Next base: position 10,386 of record NZ_AEJF01000078.1, on the reverse strand, counting down.
CAGGCGCTTGCGATGCGGCCATTCCCTCGCGCTATCCGGGCGACTGCGTACATCATCGTTTCCACGATGGAAAACCACGGGCCAAGCACGATGCGGCCGAAGAACGTGTTGCGGATAACGAGCAGAAACTGCACCGCCGCTCCGGCACTGCGCCAGCGTTCGGCGGAGACGAACCAGGTTTCCGGATCGAGATCGGGATCGGTGAGATGAGCGTCGTTGTGATGGCGCAGATGCGATTCGCGATACACCGCGTAGGGAAACCAGACCGCGAGCGGGGCGACGCCGAGCAGTGCGTTAAACAGGGGAAAATGCGTCGGATGGCCATGCAGCAGTTCATGCTGCAAGGACAGATACAGGCACGACAGCACAGCCAGGATGCTTACGGCCAGGGGCATTCCTATCGACCGCGCATTGAGCGCCGTCGCGAACCAACCGCCATACACAGCCACAATCAGAAACCAGGTCGGCCACTCGCTGCGCCAGCGCCAGGACGCGCGTAGCTGATGAATCCGATGGCGTTGAGCATCGTCGATATAAAGGCTCATGGCAATTCTGTAACGGAACGAGCCACGATCTTAGCGGCGCTGCGCTGCCTGCCAAACCAAGCATTCCCGCTAAGCTTGTTCCCGTGTGAAGAATCGGCGTGCCAGAGTTGCCCGCTGGGAACCTGCCTGCCTTTTACTATGGGCGAACGGACGCGCCCCATTATTGGCGATCAGACAAATCACGCTATGCTTGAATCCTTCCTGACCCTTTGCCATTCCCCAGCTTGCAAAGAATGACTAAACCGCCCGCGCCGACATCCTCGAATGCCCTTCCAATCCCATCTTCCCGCCCGGGAATATTCACGGCAAAAACACTCTGGATGCTCGGTGCACTTGGCGGCTTCAATGTGCTTGCGTGGGTCTGGGCATTCGTCGCATTCCACGCTTATCCGATGCTGCTCGGCACCGCGCTGCTCGCTTATTCGCTGGGCTTGCGGCATGCGGTCGACGCCGATCACATAGCGGCTATCGACAACGTCACGCGCAAGCTCATGCAGCAGGGACAACGCCCGCTTGGCGTGGGCTTTTTCTTCTCGCTTGGGCACTCCACCGTGGTGGTGCTCGCCACAGCGCTGATCGCAGTCACGGCGCTGGCAATGCAGGGCAGCCTGGCGTCATTCAAGGAGATCGGCGGCGTGATCGGCACGGTGGTGTCCGCGCTGTTCCTGTTCGCGATCGCGGTCATGAACCTGTTCGTGCTGCATGGCGTATGGCGTGCGTTCAGGCGCGTGCGGCGCGGCGAGCCCTATCAGGAAGAGGATCTTGATCTGCTGATCGGCAACCGCGGTTTGATCGCCCGGTTGCTGAAACCGTTGTTCCGCCTGATTACGCGCAGTTGGCACATGTACCCGCTGGGTTTGCTGTTCGGCCTCGGTTTCGATACCGCCACGGAGATCGGCTTGATGGGCATTGCGGCGGCCGAGGCTGCGCGCGGCATGCCGCTGTGGTCCATTCTCGTGTTCCCGGTCCTGTTCACGGCAGGCATGTCGCTTATCGATACCGCCGACAGCATGCTGATGCTCGGCGCCTACGGCTGGGCCTTCATGAAGCCGATCCGCAAGCTTTACTACAACCTCACGGTGACGCTGATCTCCGTGGTCATCGCTGTGCTGGTGGGCGGTATAGAGACGCTTGGGCTGATTGCGGACAAGCTGCAACTGAAGGGCGGTATCTGGGATTTCGCGGGCGCGTTGTCCGATCATTTGGGCACGCTCGGTTATGTGATCGTGGGCGTGTTTGTCATGACCTGGCTACTCTCTGCATTGATATACAAATGGCGCGGCTATGATTCGCTCGATCGCGAGGTTGCGCGCTGAAACGAGCGGGCTGCCGCCGCAAGCTTCTTAATGAACCTTCGAACCCACGATCGATAAACACACCTGATCGTTTTACTTTGAACACGACTTCGGGCGGCTCGAAAGCCGCGCTCGATTACGCGCGTGGTGCGCGATGGCGAAAGCGCCGTAGTTACGCCGCTTTCGCCCAAAGCCTGTTGGTCGTTCTTTTGCGCCCCGAGGTGGGGTCGCCCTGCGGTTGCGAAAGGGAGTCCAGCACCTTGCGTAGCGCATCGATACGGCGCCGTTGCGCCGGCACCAGCACGTAACCGGTACAGACTGCGGTCAGCCGTTCGTGCCAGTATTCGACGTTCAGCGTGCCGGCCGCTTTCTGACTCATCGCCCGCAACTGGCCGATTGCACGTTCGATGTGTTGAAGCTCCGCGTCGGCCTGTGTCGACGTTCCTGGACCTTCCGAGGTCGGACATCTTTTGGCTTTCATCTGCGCCCCCATGCTTGCCGGCGTCCTTCAGGCCACGCTGTCGATTCTCTCGATGACTGGCGTGGCCGTTGCGGCGTCCGGCTATACCTCTTCGCCTGCGCGTCTATGTGCGCGTCGGGCGGCCCCCGGTTTGATGCGACCGTTGATGCATGGTCGCAAGCGCCGGATACGCGCACCGTCTGAAATCGCACATTGAAGGCCATCGATAACCGTGCGAAGACGCAAAGCGCGCGAATAAACGGGCAATGCAAACGTTTTCGGTGCGCTGGCACACGAAGGGGATGCGCCGAACAACGCTATTGTCCGGCGGCGCAATGCTTAACGTAGGACGTTGGGGCGGAGCGTAGGGAGCGTAGGGAGCGTAGGGAGAGGAGCGAACCGGGCTTCACTGACGACCGACCGGTGACGATTGCCACTGTCTCAGGACATCGAACAGATGCTTGACAGCTCGTCACTCGTCCCCTGGAATCCGCGACTTGCCGCTGCGTTTGATCTGCTCGTCCATCGCCAGGTCGAGCTTGCTGACGCGTCGCGGTTTCTCGGGCTTGAGCGCGTTCACAAACGCCACGAAATCGTCCATGGTCTGCGGTGCGGAAAGTTTCTGCTCACCGCTTGCCGCCCGGTCGACGAGATAAAAAAGCCCGCCGCTCAAGCTGACGGCAGCATAGTGCGGGTTGCCGGAGCGTGTCTTGAGACGCTCGACGGCGTTGATGGCTTTAGTCGAACGCACGATCAGTCGACCAAAAAAGGTCGTGCTGCGAACGGGCCATCAAACACCTCATCAAAACACCTCAAGGCGCGCATTTCTTGCTCGCGCCTTCAAGCCATAGATTCGACAGATGGCGCTCGCCCGGATAAAACCGATACGACGTTTCGCCGTTATCGAAGCGAACCTTGATCACGTTGGAGTCGCCGAATTCGAGCATGGTGCCCTGGGGAATCGGCGTTTTCTTGAACGTCGCGTTGTGTTTCTGCGCTTCGTCCGTCAGGCATTGAACGATGCTCGCCACCGACGCGCTGGTCGCCGTTTCCACTTCGGGCTGGCCGGCATCGGCGTTATGAAACTGTGCACAGGCTTGCAGCAGGAACAAGGGGAGCGCGAGAGCGCCGACAATCTTTTTCATGGTGTCCTTCAAAGTTTTCGACTGACTTTTTCGTCGAATTTCGGCTAAGGCAATCTGCCATTACATCACGGCGGCCTTACGTTTTCCGTCCGCGTGGACCCTGACTAACCGTGACGAAAGCTCGCCGGCGCTCATGCATCCGGGGGCACGCCGAGAAGCTGCATCGTACCGCCAACCACGCCTGAGAACACCGGCCCGGCGACGGTGCCGCCATAGTAAGCACCCGCCGAGGGTTCATCGATCATCACGGCAACGATCACTTGCGGATCGCTCATCGGCGCCATGCCGACGAACGACGCGCGATACTTGTTCGCCGCATACGTACGCCCGACCTGCTTGCGCGCCGTCCCGGTCTTCCCGCCCACGCGATACCCGTCTACTGCTGCCGCACGTCCCGTGCCACGGGGTCCCATCGCGAGTTCGAGCATGTCGCGCACGGCCGCCGCCGTCGCGGGTTTCGTCACCTGTACCGGGTCAGGCGTGACCTGGCCGCGAATCAGCATCGATTGCCGGAACTCGCCGGTTCCCGCGTAAGCCGTATAAACCTGCGCGATCTGCAACAGCGACAACGAGAGGCCGTAGCCGTAGGCCATGGTTGCCTGCTCGATCGGCCGCCAGCGTTCGTACGCCCGCAAACGCCCGGTCGCAGCGCCCGGGAAGGTCAGGTCCGGCGCACGACCGATGCCGTATTCGCGATACTTGTCCCACACCGTTTGCGGGCGAAGCTTGAGCGAGAGTTTGGTCAGCGCGATATTGCTCGACATCTGCACGGCTTCGGAGACCGTGATGACACCGTGGTTCGATGTATCGTGGATCACGTTCGGCCCGAGCTTGAACGTGCCTGGCGAGGTATCAATGCGCGTGTCCGGCCGCACATGCCCCATGTCGATAGCGAGCGCCGCCACCAGCGGCTTGATGGTCGAACCCGGCTCGAACGTGTCGGTCAGCGCGCGGTTGCGCAACTGCTCACCGGTCAGCCGCGTGCGGTCGTTCGGATCGAAGGTGGGATAGTTCGCGAGAGCAAGGATCTCGCCGTTCTTCGCGTCGAGCACGACCACGCTGCCTGCGCGTGCGCGATGCTTCGTGATCGCCGCCGCCAGTTGCGTGTGCGCAAGCTGCTGGATGCGGCGGTCGATGGTCAGATGAATCGTCTCGCCATTCTCCGGCAACTCGACTTCGCCGATCTCCGACACCACTCGCCCGAGCCGGTCGCGAATCACCTCGCGCTGACCGTGTTCGCCCGTCAACCGGTCGTTCGCCGCGAGTTCGATGCCTTCCTGGCCCTTGTCCTCGTTATCGGTGAAACCGACCACGTGGGCCGCCGATTCCCCTTCGGGATAGAAGCGTTTTGTGTCGGCCACGAGCGTCACGCCCGCCAGCCCGGTTTCCGCGATACGCGCGGCGGTGTCGGCATCCACTTGCCGTTTCAGCAGCACAAACGAGCGCTCCGCGCCTAGGCGGCGTGCCAGTTCTTTCTCGGGCATGCCAAGCAGGCGGGCGATAGGCGGCTGGGTCTGCGGATCGAAGCGTGACGGCGTTGCCCAGATGGCGTAGGTTGCGAGACTCACGGCCAGTATTGCGCCGTTGCGGTCGACAATGCGCCCGCGCGTCGCGCTGAGTTCCAGCGTGCGTTGATAACGCTTTTGCCCCTCGCCGATATAAAAATCCTGGTTCACGACCTGCACCCACAGCGCGCGCGCCGCGAGCGACGCGAACGCACCGAACATCAGCAGCACGACCAGCGTGGAGCGCCATCGCGGCAACCGGCTTTCGAGCACGGCATTTTTCACGGGCGTCCGATAAGATTCATGGGCTCGCTTGGCGGTTTTACGCATCGCGACGAATCAGGACGGGGTGGATACGGACGACCGGATGATGCGCTCGAGCACGGTGTCGAGTCCGCCGGCTGGGGGCGAGGTTTCGTTATCGGCCAGCGCGAGCCCGAACACGTCTTGCAGTACGCCGCGCAGTTCGGCGGCCGTTGTCAGTTCGCGCTTGGCTTCGAAACCACTGGCCTTGCCGCGTCGCGTCAGGGTCGCGTCGAACAGGGTCCGGCGTTCACCGGGCATCACCCGCGCCACGATCAGGTGGTTCAGGAATATCGACTCGGGAAAGGTCGATACATAATGGTTCGCCATTGCGTAATCGGCGGGAAATTGCGGTTCGAGGTCGAAACGATAGATCGGCTTCCAGGCATCGCCGAGTTTCACCTGTAGCAAGAAATCGCCGCGCTCGATCAGGTCGATGCGAAACGTCTCGTGCGGTGTCGTCTGTTCGCGGCCGGTGTCGAACAGCAGCGGGGCGCTCAACGTCATGCTGCCGAAGCCGACGTCCGTCAGCCAGGTTTCATCGGGCGTTTCGACCAGGAGCATCATGTGGGTGCGCGGCGGCATCGCGGCCGGGTCGCTCCACATCACGCGCGCGGCAAGGCCGGTGGTTTCGAAGCCGAGCGTGTTGAGCACCGCGCGAAACAGCAGGTTGTGTTCATAGCAATAACCGCCGCGCCGCGCCGTCACGAGCTTCGCGAACACCGACTCCAGGTCGAGACGCGGCGTGCGCCCAAGCAGCGCGTCGAGGTTTTCGAACGGGATGGCCTGCGGATGCAGCCGATGCAGCGCGTGCAGGGTATCGGACGTGGCCTGGTGAGGCCCGCGATCTGGCGCGGAATAGCCGATGCAGCCGATGCGGTCGAAATAGGCGGCGAGTTGTGCCGGGGAGAGTGTTTGATTCATGTGAAACTCCTGCCCTGATAAGGGAAACGAGGCCGGGCGAGCCGCCGCGAGGTGCCGACATTCTACGGCACAGCCCCCGCGCTGATTACATATTGCATACGCCGGATGGCATAAGCAGGCCGATTGGCCGGGATTTTGAACTGTGAAGCGGCCAACATGGTCTTTAATAGGCAGTGCGCTCAACTCTTTTTTCAAAGAACCCTATGTCGACCTCACTCGCTACCGCAACCTCCTCGCCGCCACTGGCTAAGCATCCCGCCCCGCCGTGCACGCTGGTCATCTTCGGCGCAGCCGGGGACCTGACCAAACGGCTGCTGATGCCGGCGCTGTACAACCTGTCGTCGGATGGCCTGCTCGACGACAGAATGAAGATCATCGGCGTGAACCACGGCGAACTCGAAACGAGCGTGTGGCGCGACCAACTGACTGATTCGCTTAAAAAATTCGCCGCCGATAAAGCCGGCGCTTTCCATACCTCGAAACTCGACGAGAAAGCGTGGAACTGGGTCGCGGACCGCCTGCAATACGTAGCAGGCGAGTTTGAAACCGACGACGTATTTAACAAGCTGAAGCAGACGTTGGGCGACAACGGAAATGTCATTTTTTATCTCGCCGTCAGTTCGCGCTTCTTCAAGCCGATCGTCGAGCGGCTCGGCAAGGTCGGATTGTTGAAAGAGAGCGAGCAGGGCTTCCGGCGCGTGGTGATCGAAAAGCCGTTCGGGCATGACTATGCCTCGGCGAAGGATCTGAACGAGAGCATTCTCAAGTTCGCCGGCGAAAACCAGATTTATCGCATCGATCACTTTCTCGGCAAGGACACGGTTCAGAGCATTCTCACCGTGCGCTTCGCCAACGCGCTGTTCGAGCCGATTTTCCGGCGCGAATACATCGATCACGTGCAGATCACAGCGGCGGAAACCATTGGTGTGGAAGGGCGCGGCGGGTTTTACGAGCAGACCGGCGCTTTCCGCGACATGCTCCCGAACCACCTGTTCCAGTTGCTCGGCATGGTCGCCATGGAACCGCCGAATTCATTCGACGCCGAAGCCGTGCGCGACAAGAAAGCGGAAATCTTCGACGCCATCCAGCCTCTGAAACCCGGCGACGTCGTGCTCGGCCAATACGAGAAATCGCCGACGATGGCGGGGTATCGCGAGGAACCCGACGTCGCGCCGGACAGCCAGACGGAGACCTATGCGGCGGCTCGGGTGTTTGTCGAAAACTGGCGCTGGGCTGGCGTGCCGTTCTATCTACGCACCGGCAAGCGGATGACGGCGCGGCGCACGGAGATATCGGTGCAACTGAAAGCGGTGCCATTCCTGTTGTTCCGCGATACAGCCGTGGATAAGCTCGTGCCGAACGTGCTGACCTTGCGCATCGACCCGGAACACGGCACGACCTTCGATTTCAACGTGAAGGTTCCAGGGCCGGTGATGCAGATCGGGGCGGTCAAGTCATCGTTCAAATATGGCGATTTTTTCGCCGAGAGACCGAACGTCGGATACGAAACACTGCTGTACGACTGTATGCTCGGCGACGAAACGCTGTTCCAGCGCGCCGACAGCATTGAAACGAGCTGGGCGGCGGTTGACAACGTGTTGCATCCCGAAGGCGGTCCGTTGCCGGTACATGGCTACACCGCGGGCCGTGCGGGACCGAAGGAAGCCGACGCGCTGCTGAATGCCGACGGTCGCGCGTGGCGCCCGCTGGCCGACGAACACACTCAAGACGACAAGAACTAAGGAGAACAGCATGGGGACGGCAGCACGCAAGACAGCAGTGAAAAAGACGGCCGCAAGCAAGACAGCAAAACGCAAAAGCGCGAAAGAACGGATTCTAGCCATCGATGTGGGCGGCACTGGCCTGAAGGCTGCCATCATCGACGCACACGGGAAGATGGAAACCGAGCGGCTAAAAGTGGCCACGCCGCATCCGTGCCCGCCAGACGTGCTGGTGGAAAAACTGGTGGAGCTGGTCGGACCGCTGGTAAAGCCGCTGCCGCCCACGCAGATCTCGATCGGTTTTCCGGGCGTAGTACGCGACAACCATGTGCTGACCGCACCGAATCTTGGCAATGAATACTGGCGCAACGTGCCGCTCGCGCAGATGCTCGCCGAGCACTTGGGGAACCTGCCGGTGCGCATCATCAACGACGCCGAAATGCAGGGGCTCGCTGCCATCGACGGTAAAGGTATCGAGCTCGTGCTGACGCTCGGCACGGGCGCCGGCACCGCGCTTTTCCGCGATGGCGAACTGATGCCGCATCTCGAACTGGCGCACCATCCGGTGAGCAAGAACAAGACGTACGACGAATATATCGGCAACGCGGCGCGCGACAAGGCGGGCAACAAGCGCTGGAATCGTCGCGTGGAGAAGATCATCGGCATCCTGAGTTCGCTGGTGAACTACGACAGGCTGTGGATCGGCGGCGGCAATGCGGCCAATCTCAATTTCGACTTGCCGGGTAACGTGAAAGTCGTGTCGAACGAGGCAGGCATTGAAGGCGGCGCGAGGCTCTGGCACCCGCGCTCCGTGCGCGAGACGCGGCAATTACCCGCGGGAGCGTTCGAATGACAGCCATCGGCGCTACCGGTTTGAAGCTCACTGCCGGTCATGGCGACCCGGAACAGGCCTTGGCCGCGTTGGCCAAGATCGAACTCGTGATCTCCGATTGCGACGGCACGCTGCTCTACACGGACAAGTCGCTCGGTGAGGCCGCGAAGGAAGCCGTGCGCAATCTCACCGCCGCGGGCGTCCAATTCACGGTAGCGAGCAGCCGGCCGGGCAAGGGCATGCATTCGATCGTGGAAACGCTGGGAATCAAGACGCCGTTTGCCGCTTTCAACGGCGGCAAGCTCGTCGATCCCGCCGGCTGGAAAACGTTGAGCGCTCATTGGCTGCCGCGTGACGCGGCGCAGACGGCGCTGCAAAGCCTGGAGCGTGACGGGATCGACGCGTGGGTGTTCATCGACGACCAGTGGTACATCACGAATCCCGGCGGCGAATACGTGCCGTTGGAACGCCGGACGGTCGGATATGACGCTGTGGTGGTCAAGCGTTTCGAAAATATCGATCTGAATTCGATCGAAAAGATTGTCGCGTCGACGAATGATGCGGCGCTGCTTCAGCGCAAGGAAGCCGAGTTCCAGGACACGCTCAAAGGCCGCGCGATGGCGATGCGCTCACAAACCTATTACCTTGACATCACGCATCCGCTCGCGAACAAGGGCGAGGGCGTGCGCGAACTGGCGCGGCTTGCGGGCGTTGCGATGGAAAATGTGGCGGTGCTGGGGGACATGGGCAACGACGTCGCCATGTTCGATGTGGCGGGCGTGTCCATTGTGATGGGGCAGGCGTCGGCGGAAGTGCAGTCGCACGCGACGTTTGTGTCGGCCACGAACGACGGCGACGGCTTCGCCGCAGGCCTCAACGGATTGCTGGCGGCCCGAAAGGGGCGTTGATTTGTTTTGAATAAAAACAACGCGCCTTAAAGAACAAAGCGAGGATAAAGCAGAATAAAGCGCGTGAGAGAGCGGCATCGGCGCCATGCGATGCTGACTGGCAGCATCCAGCGGCGGCGCCGACGAAGCTTGGCTCTCGACTCTGACGCACAGGACTGTGCAGGACTCGCCTTAACGGCGCGCCACGACAGCCTTTTTGCTTAGCGGCGACGCATTTGCGGACGCTGACCACCGCCGCCGGTCGCGCGTTCGTCCTTGTGCCGGAAGTTGATCCGGCCTTTCGTCAGGTCATACACCGACAATTCCAGCGTCACGCGGTCGCCCGCGAGAATCCGGATGTGGTTCTTGCGCATGCGGCCCGATGCGTACGCGCCCACGACCACGCCGTTGTCCAGCGTCACGCGGTAGCGGCTGTCGGGAAGCACTTCGTCAACAATGCCGTCCAGCTCGAGTAACTCTTCTTTCGCCATATAAAGCTCCTTAATTCATTGATTCGTTGCGATTGTATGCGAGACCGGCCCGACCTCGCGATGCCTTTTGATGCCTAACTGTCGCGCTTAGTCACAGATCCGCAACAGTCTGGCCGTCGATCTGGCCGTCGATCAGCTTTTCCGCATGCAGCAAGCACGCCCGGCGCGCCTGACCGCCGTTTTCGAACGATCCCGTCTGCGCGATCCGGAACACACGGCTTTCGCCCGTTGCTTCCTCACCGGCCGGCGGCGCGCGGCGGATGCGCACCGACGCCTCA
>NZ_AEJF01000077.1 GCF_001028175.1 Caballeronia mineralivorans PML1(12) | reverse complement strand
TGCGGCGCCGCCGTCGCGTGCGCCACGGGGGTAGATCAACGGATGGATTTCATAACCCTTGTACGTCTTAAGCGGCTTGACCAGTTCTTTCATGTTTCCTGAATTCCTGTATTACGCCCGCTCAGGCATCGAAATGAGGCGGCCGATACCTTAAAAACCACACCGGCGACCGGTCCGAGCCCCTTTGGCACGTGCGGTCGACAGGCGATACGAGCAAAAAATGGCGCGCGGCGCACACGGGGCGCAGCCGCTCGCTGGGCTTTAGGTGTTGAAGAACGTCGCGGTAACACGTGCGCTGCCCATGCATTACCCGTGCAACCATGCGCGGTATAACGCCTGGAAACAAGCAACCGTCGACGTCGCTGCTGTTTAAACTTTGAAGACGAATGTAGGGCCGCGACCGTTTGCGGAGCCCACACTGCCGGGGCGATGACATTCAGCCGGAGAGTTGCGCTGAAATGTTGGGTGGATCGCTGTTGCCGTGGCGAACACGCTGCGCCAAAAAGCGCACTATGTAAGATTAGACAGCAAATCAGAAAAAAGTTCCGCTGTCGCCGGAGGCCCCGCCTCTCGATGCTGCAATGCTGACATGTCCGTCGACGGTTGCAGCGGCTTCCGTCGAATCGTTTTCCGTCATCCAACCGCTTTCCAGCGGCATCGAAGCTTCTATTATAACCATCATAGCCATCCTGCCTTGCGGAACCGCCAGTAAAGGCAAATGTCCACCAGGAGCATCACGCCGATGCACGCCGGATAGCCATAGATCCAGTCCAGTTCCGGGATGCGGCGGAAGTTCATGCCGTAGATCCCCGCGATCATGGTGGGCACGGCGAACAGCGCGGCGAAGGAGCCGAGCCGTTTGGTCACCTCGCTTTCCGCCAGAGAAATCAGGCCCAGATTGACCTGGATCGCGGTCACGATCATTTCGCGGCGACCCTCGATCGTTTTGACGATGCGCAGCAGGTGGTCGTAGACATCGCGGAAATAGTCCTGCATGCCGGCGCAAATGCCCGGCGCCCGCCCGCCATACAGCTTGCTGACCGCTTCCAGCAACGGCGCGGTGTGATGCTGCAGCAGCACCATGCGGCGCTTCAGGGAATACAGATCCTCGATAATCACCCGAGACGCCGCCGACCCGTTGCGCTCGAAAATGCGCTCCTCGAGTTCCTCGAGTTCCGCGCCGAGCGCCTCCAGAATGGGGAAATAGCGGTCCACTACGTTGTCGATCAGCGCATACATCACGAATCCTGGACCGTGTTCCAGCAAATGCGGCTCGCGTTCGCAGCGGGTACGCACGTCCTGAAACCCCTGGCTCGTCCGGTTGCGGACCGACAGCACGTAATTGCTGCCCACAAACACGTCGATTTCGCCGACCACCAGTTCGTTGTCGGCATCGAGTTCCACGGTGTGGAGCACGCAAAACAGCGAGTCCGTGTATTCCTCGATCTTCGGACGCTGATGGCCGTTCTGAGCGTCTTCCACGGCCAGTTCATGCAGTCCGAACTGATGCGACATATGCGCGAGCTCGCCGGGTCCGGGTTCTTTGAGCGCGACCCAGACGAAGCAGTCGGGGACGTCGCGATAGGCGGAAATGTCGTCGATAGCGACGTCGGCGAGCTTGCGGCCCTTCTGGTAAGCCGCACAATTGACCAGCATAGATTCCTGCCCTTGCACACGGTGACGGAACCGGCGCATGCCGCCTTTCGCGAGGACGGTCAGCGCGTGACGGAGGCATGGCCGGGCTTGCCGTGAATCTTAGCGGATCTGCCTGGCGCCGATGGCCTCCAGTGCGAGTCTCCCGTCTTGCTGCGCCGCTACCGCGCTGGTCACGTCTCGCTGTGCGTGTAGTCCGAAGTCAGTTCGGAACTGAGCCGCGGCATCTCTGCCTGTACCGTCGTGTTGTCGCGTTTCGTGAGTTTCCCCTCCACCGACGCCCCCACGTCCATGCGCAGCTGCTGGTAATAGAAGTTGCCGTTCACGTGCGCATTCGACTGCAATTCGACGAAGTGTTCCACCGTTACGTCGCCGTTGATGGTCCCGTTGATCACAATGTCGCATGCATTGACGTTGCCCGTGATCGACCCCTGGTCGCTGACGACGAGCAGCGTTTGCTCGCCCGCACGACCGGTTACGTTGCCCTTTACGTGGCCGTCCATGCGCAGGCCGTCGCTGAATTCGAGATTGCCTGCTATCTGCACGTCGTGAGCGATCAGCGTAGCTAGCTTGGCTTGACTGACGCCAGGAGATTTTTTCTTGAACATGGGAAGACCCCTTCTGGTCTGGATTGCAAAGTCGATGCCGGCGTGAGTAGCGAGATGTGCCGGCGAATAGGTTTGTTCTAGGTCCGCGTTAGTTGGATTTATCGCGCTGACGTTTGAGGAACGTCAGGTCGGTACGCATCCGATGAATCTCCGCCAGACTCTCGGACGCTTGCTGCTCCATCACAAGCCGTGTCGCGACTTCATGGTCGAGCGCGATGCGCGCCTTCGCGAGCTGTTCACGGATATCGCGTTCGGACATGGGCGGTGCGCACAAGGCGTCGGCTTTCTTGCTGTTGTCGCGAGACGTGACAAGCGCGAATCCGGCCGCGGCGATCGTGCCGAGCACGAGCGTGGGCCAGGTCGGACCGCGTCGCGAGGTCAGGGAATAGGTGCGGCGCGTGAGACGGTGCGTCGGCCGGTTTCGATCAGCTTGCGGCATTGGATTTCAGCTTGAAGAGCGCCAGATACGGTGCGGGATTGACCTGCGTGCCGTCGATGATCACCTCGAAGTGCAAATGCGGCCCGGTCGACCGTCCGGTCGATCCGACCTCGGCGATCTTCTGGCCCGGCATGATGACGTCGCCCACCTTCACGAACATCTTCGATGTATGCCCATAGCGCGTAATCACGCCGGTGCTGTGCTGGATGTCGATGGCATTACCGTAACCGCCGTGCGGTCCCACCTGCACCACGCGGCCACCGGCGCTCGCGAAGATTGTCGTACCGGTCGGCGCGACGAGATCCACGCCCGGATGAAAATTCAGGTGCTGGTTGAACGGGTCGATGCGGTTGCCGAAGGGCGAGCCGAAACGCGCGCCGGGCTGCGGCTGGCGGCCCGGAAACGCCATGTACGACGCGTAGTGCGCGAGCACGGCGTCGTCGAATTTGCCGAGGGTTGCATCGAGACAATCCAGCGCGCTTTGCGTGTGTTTCAGGCGTTGGGGCGCGGAACCGGTTTGCGCGGCACGCTGTGCGTCGCAGAGCCGGGGTGGTAGGGACGGACCGCCCGAGGCGCTATCGAGCGGCGATTCGTCGTCGTTCTCGGGCAGCGGCGGAACAATGTGGATATCAGGCCGCTCGGCGGCACGCCGCGACGCCTTCAACTGTGCTTCGAAGTCCTGAAGTTCGTTCACTTGCGACACGAGTTCCACCACGCGCGGCTCGATATGCGTGAGCGTCGCGCTGATCTTGCCGAGCTCGTCGATCTCGTAGGAGCGCCGCTCCGTTTGCGCTTTCTCTTCGGCGGCGTGCGTGTTGCCCATCGCGGCGCCGATCGCCATGCCGAGTGCGAGCGCAGCCAGGATCATCGCGATCACGGCGACGATCACCATCGTGCGGACAGTGCCCGCTTCGACAAAACGCACACGCTGATGCGACACGGTCCGCCGTGACCAGATGACGAACGCCATCAGTGCACCGGGCGCGGCAAACGCGCGGGCAAGAAAGGGCGCGCTGGCGGCGAGTAGCCGGTGTATCTGCGAGTACTGAAAATGAGATGGATAAAGATCACGTCCATGTGAAAACGCCGCAGCAGGGCTACGGCGGAAAGCCTTATGGGCGGACGATCATGCACCCGTTACGCAAATCCGTATCTCATATATAAGGGGAGCTGAACAAACGCGAAATTCAAGGCTTCGGCGTTTCGCTCCACAGCATCTCGCGGCTCTCGCCCATCAGCAGCGGACGGTTCATTTCAGCCACTGTGCGCAGGAAGTCCCACACCGCCGTGATGCGTTTCAATTTGCGCAAATCTTCGCGGCAGGACAGATAAAACGCGCGCGTGACGACGATGTCATCGGGGAGAACGGGTACGAGGCGAGGGTCCTGCGCAGCGATGAAACACGGCAGGATCGCAAGCGAGCGCCCCTGCAGCGCGGCGTGATATTGAGCGATCACACTCGTGCTGCGCCAGCGCGATACAGCGCCGGGAACAGCGCGTTCGAGATACAGCAGTTCGTAGCTGAAGGCGAGGTCGTCGATATAACTCGCAAAGCGATGCGTGGTCAGGTCTTCCACTGTGCGCACCGGTTCGTGCTGGTCGAGATAGTCTCGCGTGGCGTAGAGCCGCAAGCGGTAATCGCAGAGTTTGGTGTACACGGTCTGGCCGTGTTCCGGACGCTCCAGCGTCACCGCGATATCGGCCTCGCGTTTGGACAAGCTGACGAAGTGCGGAACCGGCAACAAGTCGATCGAAATCTGCCTGTGCGCGTCCTGGAAGCGCGCGAGTTGGGGGGCGAGAAAGAAGCAGCCGAAACCTTCGGTCGATCCCACGCGCACGTGTCCTGACAGCGCGTGTCCCGAATTCGCGATGTGCTCGGTCGCCGACTGAACCGTGGTCTCCATGGCGTCCACATACGCGAGCAGGCGCTGTCCTTCGGCGGTCAGGATGAAACCGCCGCTGCGGGATTTGTCGAAGAGCAGGGTGCCCAGCGCGTCTTCGAGCGCCCGCACGCGGCGCGCGACAGTCGTGTAATCGACTCCCAGACGTTTCGCCGCGCCGCTTGCACGCTGGGTTCGCGCGACTTCCAGGAAGTACCGGAGGTCGTCCCAGTTGAGGTTGCTGATGCCCGGAGCCGTGCTTTTTTGCATATTGGATGGGTATTTGTATCGATACTTCGTAGAGATTTGCATAACTATACTGAACGATGTGGACTCGCTGCGTGATCTTTGCGATTGATGAGCCGACAACATTCAAATAATCCGGAGACAACAATTCCCCTTTGCGACTTGCGCGGTATCTGCGTGCGTCCGCGTCTCTGCATCTCGTTCCTGCCAGGAACGTTCTCGTTTTCAAGGAGCCTCTCTCATGAATACCGCTGCTGACCGTCCGGCGCTGGCCGTTCAATCCAACGCCGGCGTGCGTACGGCCAAATTGCTGATCGATGGCAAGTTCGTGGAATCGACGACAAAGGAGTGGCGCGACATCGTGAATCCCGCGACCCAGGAGTTAGTCGGCCGCGTACCGTTCGCGACGAAAGAAGAAGTCGATGCCGCCGTGGCGTCGGCTGTAAAAGCGTTCCAGACATGGCGCCTGACGCCGCTCGGAACGCGCATGCGCATCATGCTGAGATTCCAGGATCTGGTGCGCCAGAACATGAAACGCATCGCGCAGACGCTGACCGCCGAGCAGGGCAAGACGCTGCCCGATGCCGAAGGCGATATCTTCCGCGGGCTGGAAGTGGTCGAGCATGCGTGTTCGATCGGCACGTTGCAGCAAGGCGAATTCTCGGAGAACGTGGCGGGCGGTGTGGACACGTACACCCTGCGCCAGCCGATAGGCGTCTGCGCCGGCATCACGCCGTTCAACTTCCCCGCGATGATCCCGCTCTGGATGTTCCCGATGGCGATCGTCTGCGGCAATACGTTCGTGTTGAAGCCGTCGGAGCAAGATCCGCTGTCGACCATGGAACTGGTTGAACTGGCGCTCGAGGCGGGCATTCCCGCGGGCGTGCTGAACGTCGTGCACGGCGGCAAGGACGTGGTCGACGCCATCTGCACGCATCCCGACATCAAGGCGATTTCATTCGTCGGATCGACCCATGTGGGCACGCACGTGTACAACCTCGGCAGCCAGCACGGCAAGCGCGTGCAAGCCATGATGGGCGCGAAGAATCACGCTGTCGTGCTACCCGATGCAAACCGCGAACAGACGTTGAACGCACTTGCCGGCGCCGGTTTTGGCGCGGCGGGGCAGCGCTGCATGGCGACGTCGGTGGTGGTGTTCGTGGGGGCATCGAAGGACTGGTTGCCCGAGCTGGTCGAGCGGGCGCGCGGCTTGACCGTGAACGGCGGTACGGAGGCCAATACGGATGTGGGTCCGGTTGTCTCACGTGCAGCCAAAGAGCGGATTCTCGGGTTGATCGAAAAGGGCGTGAGCGAAGGCGCGACCTTGTCGCTGGATGGCCGCAACGTGCAAGTGAAGGGTTATGAGAAGGGCAACTTCATTGGCCCGACGGTCTTCTCAGGCGTCACCACCGACATGACCGTCTACAAGCAGGAGATTTTCGGCCCGGTGATCTGCGTGCTCGAAGCAGCGACGCTCGACGATGCCATCGCCCTGGTCAACCGCAATCCGATGGGTAACGGCGTGGGCTTGTTCACGCAAAGCGGGGCGGCCGCGCGTAAGTTCCAGAGCGAGATCGATGTCGGTCAGGTCGGCATCAATATCCCCATCCCCGTGCCTGTGCCGTATTTCAGCTTTACCGGCTCACGGGGCTCGAAGCTTGGCGATCTGGGGCCGTACGGCAAACAGGTCGTGCAGTTCTATACGCAAACGAAAACGGTCACCTCGCGCTGGTTCGACGACGCCACCGTCAACGACGGCGTGAACACTACTATCTCGCTGCGCTAAGCCGGTTGCCCGGTGAAATAAAAAAGGAGACAAGCAATGGAAATCGGCTTTATCGGACTGGGCAACATGGGCGGACCCATGGCCGCCAACTTGCTGAAGGCGGGGCATTCGCTGACGGTGTTCGATTTATCGGAGAAGGCGTTGCAGGCGGCTGTCGATGCGGGCGCGCGGACCGCGGCATCGCCCCGTGAGGTGGCTCAGACGAGCGAGGTGGTGATCACCATGCTGCCCGCCGCCGCGCACGTCAAGGCGGTCTATTTGAACGCCGATGGCGTGCTCGCCGGCGTTCGTCCGGGGGTGCCGCTGATCGACAGCAGTACGATCGATCCGGCGACCGCGCGATTGATCGGCGAGAGCGCGTTAAAGCAGGGCAACCCGTTTGCCGATGCCCCCGTATCCGGCGGCACGGGCGGCGCGCAGGCGGGCACGCTGACGTTCATGGTCGGCGCCGATGCAGCGCTGTTCGAAACGCTCAAACCCGTGCTCGCCGGCATGGGCAAGAACATGGTTCATTGCGGCGAAACGGGGACGGGTCAGATCGCGAAAATCTGCAACAACCTGCTGCTTGGCATTTCGATGATCGGCGTGGCGGAAGCGATGAAACTCGGCACATCGCTCGGGATTGATCCGAACACGCTTGCCGGCGTCATCAACACATCGACGGGACGTTGCTGGAGCGCCGATACGTATAATCCCTACCCCAACGTTTTGCCAAATGCACCGTCGTCCCGCGGGTATACCGGGGGTTTCGGGGCGGATCTCATGTTGAAGGATCTCGGCCTGGCCGTTGATGCAGCGCGTCAAGTCAAGCAGCCCATTTTGCTTGGCGCGCTCGCGCAACAGCTTTATCAGACCATGAGCATGCAGGGCTTGGGCGGGTTGGACTTCTCCGCCATTATCAAGCTATACGGTCGAGAGGATGCCTGATTAAAACGAACGGTCGCGCGTTCTTGTGACCCGCTTTTATGTGAGCTGTTAAGCTGCATTGCAACATGGCATGCCGCTCCGCCATGCCAATCAAGCACACAGGGAATACGATGATTCGCTTCTCCTGATTTTGGCCTATTCTCAAAGCACGACGTTCTTGTCTTCGTCTTAATTAGTAAGCAGATGACGAAGTCAGCGAAGCCGCTTTAGTCATTAAGGCCAGCGAAATGCTGGCGGCAAATAGCCAGGATCAAGGAGAGCCAGATGCAAACATCTCGTCACTTTCACATGGAATTGCGGCACGCCACAATGCCGACCTACGTGTTCAGTTACCTGTTCCCGTTGGTGTTGCTGGCGTATGAGTTATGGCGCGTAGGTTCATGGGTGGCCGTGCGTGGTTTCAACTTCTCGGACTTCAGTTCGATGGGGTATGAGTTCGCGCTGATGCTAGCCGTGTTTGCCATGCAGATCGTGGTTGAAATCGCGTTCATGGCCGCTGCCATGCTGACGAAACATCATGACGTTGCGCATCGTGCTGGTAACTTGCTACTGGGCATCTTCTGCTCAATGGTGGTGCTGGGATTCGATCTCGCGCTCCAGTATGCGATGTAAGCGGTAGCGTTATTCAGGTTCTCGCAGCAATAAAAAGCCCGTTCGAGCGTTTGCGCGAGCGGGCTTTTTACGTTGGTTCTCTGATTGCGAGTGCTGGTCAGCAACCTACTGCGTCAGGCAAGTCGGGCGCTGTTTGGGCGATACGCTCAAGCTTGCGGGGGCTCTAGCCGTTGTCCGCAAAGCCCGGATACAGCGTCATGCCGCCGTCCACGAACAAGGTTGTGCCGACCACATAGTCGCTATCGTCCGAGGCCAGCCAGACCGCAGCTCGGCCGATATCTTCGCTCTCGCCAATCCGGCCATAGGGCACGAGTTCGAGCAGCGTCTTCAACGCCTCGGGGCTGTCCCACGCCGCTTTGTTGATCGGCGTGCGGATTGCGCCCGGCGCGATCGAGTTGACGCGAATCCGGTGTGGCGCGACTTCCTGCGCGAGCGATTTCATCATCATCTGGATGCCGCCCTTCGACGACGCATAGTTGACGTGTCCGCCCCACGGGATGACTTCGTGCACCGAGCTCATGCAGATGATCTTGCCGAGCGCCTTCGATACCGGTCGCGGGCCACGTCGGAGAAATTCGCGGACGGCACGTTGAGCGGTGAGGAACTGGCCGGTGAGGTTCACGTTCATCACGGCGTTCCAGTCGGCGAGCGTCATGTCGACGAACTTCGAATCCTTCTGCAAGCCGGAATTCGCGACCACGATATCCACCGTCCCGAAGCGCTTGATCAGCGTGTCGAACATGACGTCGATATCGGCTTCGTCGGAGACGTCGGCCTGGATCGCGATGGCCTGGCCGCCGGTTTTTTGGATGCTCGCGGCAAGCTCTTCAGCGGCTTCGCCATGCGAGTGGTAGTTGATGGCGACGCTTGCGCCGACGTCGGCGAGTGCTTGTGCCACGCCGTAACCGATGCCCGAACTGCCGCCGGTGACAAGCGCTACCTGACCTTCGAGTACTGGATTCATAACGGTCTCTGGTTGGATGCGAAGCGCGCCGCGCGCGCCGCCGTTAATGCGTTGCGCCTGCTCGTGATGCACCTGCGTGGGGCTGGCCGGGCCGGAGACGTCATCGGGAACAGCAAGTGCCGGTCCCGCTCGAAAGTGGACGTGGCGCCTTACTCGGAATCGACCCCGAGCGCCGGAAAACGTTCTGTCGGATACGCGATCTCGTCCTGCGACGCGACGATTTCAAGCTCGTAGCGCCCGGCCTGGAAGGTGGTCCGGACTACCGCGTTCACTGCGGCAAGCGTGTGTTCGAGCGCGCCGCGTACCGAATCCCCCAGCAGCGTGCGCGCGAGGAATATCGCGCTCGTCAGGTCGCCTACACCTACCGGTTGCCGGGCAAACGGATACAGCGGCCGCTGCGCGAACCACGCTTCGGTTTCGGTCACGGCCAGCATGTTGAAGGTATCGGCGCGGCTGTTTTTGTCGATCAGATGTTTAACCAGCACAACCTTCGGACCGCGGGCAATCAGCTCCCGGCACGCGGCGACCGCTTCGTCCACCGTCTCGATGGTGCGTCCCGTCAGCTTTTGCAATTCGATGTGATTGGGCGTCATGGCGTCGGCGATTTCCGGCATGGTGCTCACCAGGAACTCCTGTATACCGGGTTCGACGTTGCAGCCGCTTGTGGTGCCCATCACGGGGTCGCAGAAAAAGCGCGCTTTCGGATTGACGGCTTTCACCATCCTGACAATTTCCACCACCGCGGCGCCTTGCTCGGGCGAGCCGAGATAGCCTGACAGGATCGCGTTGCAGCGCGACAGAACGCCGATTGCGCCGATCCCCTCGATCACCCGCGTCAGTTCATCAGCGTCGGCGACGCTGCCCGTCCAGCGGCCGTATTGCGTGTGATTCGAGAATTGCACGGTGTTAAGCGGCCAGACGTTGATGCCCATGCGACGCATTGGGAAAACGGCTGCGCTGTTGCCTGCGTGGCCGAAGACCACGTGTGACTGGATGCTGAGGACGTTGTTCATGATGGTTTTCGCCGGGTGCAGGACGGCGGCCGGGGCCGCGCACGAAATTGCATGCATGTTAGACATGCCGGACATCATTGTGCCGTGATTTTCGCTCGCGCCGAAAGAACCCTCCTATAAATCCCGAACGGGAGCGAAATCCACTTGGCATGAGGATTGCTCAACCCTTACGCGCTGCCGCATCGCCGACCAACAGTTCAAGCCAAATCCATCGGATTACAGAGCGATATTGACGGCCCTGTTTGTCAATTTCCGAAAAGCAGGTGCGAACTATTCACCTTTGCAGCAAAATCATCCCAACAAGCTCAATCGATCGTCGTTTAAATCTTCTGGAGAAAACAGCCACAGCACTTTGAATCATTCGCCAGCAAGCACCGATAAACAGCTGGAACAAGCTAGAAACAGGCCAGAGACAGGCCGCAAAACAGGAGGTCGGTATGGAGACGCTGACAGGAAGTCGTACGGATCTGCAGAAGAACACGCTGGCTATCGTTCTCGCGGGCGGCCGGGGTACTCGCCTTGGGCCGCTCACGAACAAGCGCGTCAAACCAGCAGTGCACTTTGGTGGCAAATACCGCATCGTGGACTTCGCCTTGTCGAATTGCCTGAATTCGGGCATCCGGCGTATCGCGGTCGTCACGCAATACAAGGCACATTCGCTCTTGCGTCATTTGCAGCGCGGCTGGGGTTTCCTGCGCGGCGAGTTCAACGAGTTCATCGATATCTGGCCGGCTCAGCAACGTGTGGACTCAAGCTGGTATCGCGGAACGGCAGATGCTGTGTTCCAGAATCTCGACATCATTCGCTCGATCGGCCCCGAGTACATCATCGTGCTGGCTGGCGACCACATCTACAAGCAGGACTACACGCGCATGGTCCTCGACCACGTCGAGAGCGGCGCGGATTGCACGGTCGGGTGTATCGAGGTGCCGCGCATGGAAGCCACCGCGTTTGGCGTGATGCACGTCGACGCGCAGCGCCGCGTGACCGCCTTCCTGGAAAAGCCTGACGATCCACCGGCCATGCCGGGCAAGCCCGACGTCGCGCTCGCGAGCATGGGCATCTATGTGTTCAGCGCGAAATATCTGTATCAACTGCTCGAAGAGAATATTGCGTTGTCCGATACAGATCACGACTTCGGCAAGGACATCCTGCCGCGCGTGGTGACCAGCGGCCGGGCGATCGCGCATCCGTTCGGGATGTCGTGCGTGACCTCCGAAACCGATCCGAACGCACCGCCGTATTGGCGCGACGTGGGCACCGTCGACGCGTACTGGTCGGCGAACCTGGACCTGGCATCGACCATTCCGGCGCTCGATCTCTACGACCGCAAGTGGCCGATCTGGACCAATCAGGAGCAGTTGCCGCCGGGCAAGTTCGTGCGTGATCTGCACGGGCAGCAGGGCGCGATCAACAATCTGCTCGTCTGCGGCGGCTGCGTGATCTCAGGCTCGCAAGTCGCGCGTTCGGTGTTTTCATCGGCGGTGCGGGTGCATTCGTTCTGTCACATCAACGAAGCCGTGCTGTTGCCGCAGGTCACGGTCGGGCCGAGTTGCCGGCTGAAGCGTGTGGTGATCGACCGGGGTTGCACGTTGCCGGAGGGACTGGTCATTGGCGAGGACCCCGATTACGATGCCGAGCGCTTTTTCCGCACTGAAAATGGCGTGGTGCTCGTGACACAGGATGCATTGACACGTCTCGGACAAGCCAAGCAGTCATAATCCGGACCACCGGAACAAGCCAATGGGGAACCGATGACCGTATGCGTGCTGCATGTTGCAGCGGAGATGTATCCGCTTTTGAAAACCGGCGGCCTCGCCGATGTCGTGGGCGCATTGCCGCCGGCCCAGACGCAACTGGGCACCAATGCCCGCGTGATCCTGCCGGCGTTTCCTTCCGTCGTTGCCGGCCTGAAGCAGATCGAGCCGGTGGCCGACCTCGGCTGGGCGTTTGGTATAGACAACGTGCGGCTCGAGCGGGGCGTGCTGGAGCCGCACGGAATCGTGGTCTACATGGTGCGCGCCGATGCGTTTTATGACCGGCCGGGCAATCCGTATCTCGACGCCTCACATACTCAATATGCCGACAGCGACCGGCGTTTCGCGCTACTCGGCTGGGCGGCGGCGCGTCTTGCGACGGGTGCCGATCCTGCATGGAAACCTCACGTCCTGCATGCGCACGACTGGCACGCAGGGCTCGCGCCGGCGTATCTGCGGGCGCGCGAGCGGGAGGGCGTCGCGCGCGTGCCGTCGGTCATGACGGTCCATAACCTCGCTTATCAAGGCGTGTTTCCCGCGTCGGAATTTAGTGTGCTTCAACTACCGGCGGATTTTTTCTCCGTCAATGGCGTCGAGTTTTACGGTCATCTCTCGTTTCTTAAAGCCGGGTTGTTCTATGCAGACCGCATCACGACCGTGAGCCCGACCTACGCACGCGAGATTCAGACGCACGCGCAAGGCGCGGGGCTCGATGGTTTGCTGCGCCACCGCACGCACGACATCAGCGGGATTCTCAACGGCGTCGATAAGACGGTGTGGAACCCGGAGACGGATACCGCCATCGACACGCAATATTCGATTGAGAAGTTGACCGGAAAAGCGAAGTGCAAAGCCGCGTTGCAGGAACGCGTCGGCCTCGCGCGTGAGCCGGATGCGTTGCTGTTTGGCGTGGTGAGCCGGCTGACCGAGCAGAAGGGGATCGACCTGTTGTTGTCGGCTATTCCCGATATCGTCCAGCGTGGCGGTCAGCTGGTTGTGCTCGGTACAGGCGATCCGGCGCTGGAAAGCGGCCTTAAGAAAGCCGCGCTGGCGCATCCGCACGCGGTCGCGGTCGAGCTGGGATTCGACGAAACGCTTTCACATTCGATTATTGCAGGCAGCGACGTTGTGATGGTGCCGTCGCGTTTCGAACCGTGCGGCCTGACGCAGTTGTACGCACTGGCGTATGGGTCGCTGCCGCTCGTTCATTGCGTGGGAGGTCTTGCCGATACCGTGGTGGATACATCGCTGGAGAATCTCGCGGATGATCTCGCCACCGGTTTCGTCTTCGAGAAATTCGACCGGCCATCAATCGTCGCGGCCATTCGCCGAGCGTTCGCGTTGAAGCAGCGGCGGCTGGAATGGAAAGCCGTCGAGCGCCGCGCGATGACGCAGGACTTCGGCTGGGAAGCGTCGGCTTTGCGATACGCGGATGTGTATCGCGAGTTGATTGGCTCGGACGTGCGCTAGTCGTTCAGATCGCGAGCGAGCGCGGCCGGCGTTAAATATCTGGCTTGTCGGCGTTTAACAGAGAGAGCCCGACGGCTTTGCAGATGAACTCGCCGATACAGTCAATGTTCGCCAGTGGCAGAAGCGGTATGGCGGGTACGTCATGAAGGCCCGGTGCGTCGTCGGTGGCGATGGCAAGGATTGCTGTATCGGTTCGATACAGCGGGTCTTTACCCACGCCAGGACGCACGACCTCGATGCGCGGCAACACTTCGCGCGTGAAGCCTTCCACCAGCGTCAGGTCGGAGGGCGTAAGCCGTGCGACAAGATCGGCTAACGGTGGTTCGGGCGCATCGTGCAGTTCGCGCACGATGGCGTAACGATACGGCGAGGCGATCAATACCTCGCCCGCGCCCGCCGCGCGATAACGCGCGCTGTCCTTGCCCGGCGGTTCGAGATCGATGGAATGATGACTGTGCTTCACCACGTTCACTACCCAACCGCGTGCGTGGAACCAAGGCAGGAGCGCCTCGATCAACGTCGTCTTACCCTGTCCCGAACGCCCGCAAATCCCGAAGATGCGCAGCTTCGCCGCTGCTTCTGTCATGTCGTTACCCCGTCCTTTCTTGAATGTTGGCGCGTGTCATTGCTTCCATGAATAGCACCGCTCGGCGAGATTGATCGCGAGCACAGTGCAGAGGGTACCAGCGGACGCGGCAAACACCGAGTAGCCGCCGCCCACAACCGGCTATGTCGGTCAGCTCGGAAAAAGTGCAAACTTCAGGTTTGAAACACTGGGCGAGGGCGCTTTCGCCGCTCCGATGCAACGCAGCAAACCGCTGGCTACGAGGACTGACATGGCTGAAGACGACTTGAAGATCACCGTTTCACCGCAGCAATTTTCCATCGACGTGATGCTGGAAAAGTATGCGAAGGGTGACGAAACGCGCATCGAGGACATTTACCGCCGGGTCGCGCGAGGCGTGGCGCTCGCGGAACCCGAGGCGCGGCGCAAGCAGGTCGAGACGGAGTTCTTCGAGAATTTCCAGCGGGGTGCGCTGGGCGCCGGCCGCATCATGAGCGCGGCCGGCACCGGGATCCAGGCAACGCTCATCAACTGCTTCGTGCAGCCCGTGGGCGACGCCATCCAGGGCGTCGACGAGAACGGTTTGCCGGGCATCTACGTCGCGCTGTTGCAGGCGGCCGAAACCATGCGGCGCGGCGGCGGCGTGGGTTACAACTTTTCCGCGATCCGCCCGAAGGGGGCGCGCGTGCATTCCACCGGGTCGTCGGCGTCGGGTCCGTGCAGTTACATGGATGTCTTCGACGCGTCATGCAGGACCGTTGAAAGCGCAGGCTCGCGGCGCGGTGCGCAGATGGGCATTCTCGATTGCTCGCATCCGGACCTGCTCGAATTTATCGCGGCCAAGCATGTTAAAGGGCGCTGGAACAACTTCAACGTATCGGTCGCGGTGACGGACGAGTTCATGCAGGCAGTCGCCGACGACGCCCCGTGGGAACTCGTGCATCGCGCGGAACCGTCGCCCGCGTTCAAGGCATCAGCGGATGCACGGCAGCGCGACGACGGTTTGTGGGTCTATCGCGAAGTGCGTGCACGGGAAGTGTGGGACACGATCATGCGCTCGACCTATGACGTCGCGGAACCGGGCGTGGTGTTCGTATCGCGCATGAACGACGACAACAATCTGCGTGCCGTGGAGACGATTCGCGCGACGAATCCTTGCGGCGAGCAGCCGTTGCCCGCGTATGGCTGCTGCAACCTTGGACCGTTGAACCTGACGCGATTCGTGCGTGAACCCTTCGCGCAGCGTCACGGAGGCACGCCTGTATTCGACTGGGACGGCCTGGCGAAAAGCACGCGCACGCAAGTTCGTTTTCTCGATGACGTGCTGGACGTGACGCTCTGGCCGTTGCCGGAGCAAGATAAGGAAGCGCAGGCAAAGCGGCGTATTGGCGTGGGTTTTACCGGACTAGGCGACACGCTCGTCATGCTGGGCGTGCGCTACAACTCGCAGGAAGGCCGCGACTTTGCGGCACGCGTGGCGCGGACCATGCGCGACGAGGCGTATCGCGCGTCGGTGGAACTGGCTCGGGAGCGGGGGGCGTTCCCGCTCTTCGATGCGAAAAAGTACCTTGAAACAGGCACTTTTGCGTCTCGCTTGCCGGATGACATCAAGGCGGAGATTCATCGCGACGGCATTCGCAACAGCCACCTGCTCTCGATTGCGCCGACCGGCACCGTGAGCCTCGCGTTTGCTGACAATGCGTCGAATGGAATCGAACCAGCGTTCTCATGGACCTATCAGCGCAACAAGCGCATGGCCGACGGCAGCCGGCAATCGTTCGTGGTGGAGGATCATGCGTACCGGCTGTATCGCGAGCTGGGTGGGGACATAAAGGCGCTGCCGGATTACTTCGTGAGCGCGCTCGATATGTCCGCGAACGATCATCTGGAAATGATGGCGGCGGTGCAGCCTTTCGTCGATACATCGATCTCGAAGACGGTGAATGTGCCAGCCGATTATCCGTTCGATGCATTCAAGGATCTCTACTTCGATGCATGGCGCCGGGGCCTGAAGGGGCTCGCCACCTACCGTCCGAACGAGACGCTGGGAGCGGTGTTGTCCGTGACGCCCGAGACGCCTGCCATGGTTGCATCCGATCCCTCGGACGCTGCAGATGCTGACGTTGAGCTGGATCCGTTGCGGATTGCCGTCGATCATCGCCCACGGGGCGAGTTGCCGGCGATTATCGAGAAGGTGGAGTACCTCACGCAGGCCGGCAAGAAGTCGCTTTATGTGGCGGTGTCGTTCATGGAGATCACGGGGCGGCTGGGCGGGGAGGATGTCACCATCGAGCGGCCCATCGAGTTCTTCATTCCGACGGGTCAACGCGACGAATCGCAGCAGTGGATCACGGCGACCATGCGCTCGTTGTCGCTGGCAGCGCGAGGTGGGTTTGTCGCGCGTAATTTGCAGGATATGCGCAAGGTGTCGTGGGATCGTGGGCAGGTGCGTCTTGGCGACGTCGAGCGTCTCGATGGGCATAAGGCGCCGCGCTGGCACGACTCCGAAGTTGCGGCGCTTGCGTATGCGATCCAGCAGATTCTGTATCGACGTGGCTTCCTCGATATCGAGGGTGGCCAGGTGCCATCGCGCGTGCTTGCGCAACGTCGGCATGAGAATACGCAGGCTGGCGCTGTATCAGCGTCATTCGATTCTACCGATGACGACATCACGGCAGTCGTGGAAAACAGCGCAGATGCAGCCAACCCGCACGCGCTGCTGCCAATCCCAGGCCGTAAGTGCCCCACTTGCGGCGCTAATGCGATGATCCGCAAGGATGGCTGCGACTTCTGTACGGCGTGCGGTGAAGTAGGCGCTTGCGGATGATTGAGGCCAAGTACATGATCGCTTCCGACTGCGACCATGTACTCAGTTGACTGAGTCCTACTTCGTTACCGCGGACCCGATAGTTCGCGGTAACGAAGCGTTGAAACATTAAGTCTGTTGCTTATTGCGCCAACTCCACTGCCTGACGTTCGCGTGTTGCTTGCGGCCTGTACGGCTGCCATTGCGGTACTTCAGGCAGCCAGTCGTCGAGTGCCGAGAAGTCTTCAAGGGGTACTGATTCATTCATGATGGACTCCTTGCCTTATTGAACGTTGGCCTTGCCGCTTTGAGTCACCGAGCCGTTCGCGAACTCCACCACTGCGCGGTTGCGTTGTTCTGCAACCTCCTCTTCGCGGGCGCGTTGTTCATGTTGGGCTGCTACGGCAATGCCGGCCATGCTGCGGTCTGGATACGTGTTGCGATTCAACGCGGGTAGCGTGCCGTTTGCATAGGCTGCGGCCAGTTCGGCACGCACTTGTGCACGTGTCATGGTGCTTTCGGAGGTCGTCACTGTTTGATACGTGCCTGCGTGACCGATGCCGCCGTCGGCGAATGCGGTCGTGGAGACGACGGCCGAAATAGCCGAAAGCGAGAGTGTTGCGATAACGGTTTTCATGCGTGTTGCTCCTGTCGATTCATGCGAAAGCATTGAACGGAGTCGATGCAATCGGACTGATAGCGGGGCAGTGAGGGCGAGGGACTTAGTTAGCCAAACAACTAAGCAACGGGCCGCGCTGCGACAGGGGCAATGTAGTCAAGCAAGGACTGGGGATAAATGACTATTGCGCGAATTCATTAATCGCGCTAGGCGAATAATCGCAAAAGCCCTTATGGCAAGGGCTTTTGCGATGAAACCAGTATTGGTCAAAGGGACTTAAGCCCATACCCGCAAGAGGGTCGAACGGGCCTAAAAAGGCTTGGAGGAGACTCAACTCAAAAACTAAACCACGACCTCAGCGGTGCCGGCAACATCCGGCGTCCCGTGTTTAACGGCCGAGGACTTCGGCGTGGCAGTCGGCAGGCAACGCTGCTCGGCGTCCTCCTGCCCGGAAAGCAGCGGACACCGTTCAAACAACTCAGCGGCCCAGTCGACAAACACCCGCACCTTGGGCGACAAATGCCGGTTATGCGGATAAACGACTGAAATGGGCATGGGAAGAGGTTTCCACTGCGGCAGTACCTCGACCAGTTCGCCGGCCCGCAAATGCGGAAGGGCCATGAACCGCGCGATCTGGACGAGCCCAACCCCTTTAACGCCACACGCCAGATAAGCCTCGGCGTCATTCACCGCAATGGCCCCGCGCATTTTCACTTCGATGGATTTCCCATCGACCACAAAATCCATATCCATCACGCGGCCGGTGCGGCTGGAAAAATAATTCACGGCCGTGTGCTGCTGCAAATCCTCGATGGTATGCGGTACGCCATGAAGCTCGAGATAATCGGGACTCGCCGCGGTCAGGCCCTGGAACACGCCGATCCGCCGCGCCACCAGACTCGAATCCTGCAAGGTCCCGACGCGAATGACACAATCCACCCCTTCCTGAATCAGGTCGACCGGTTTGTCGCCGAAACCGATCATCAATTCGATGTCCGGGTAACGCGAGTGGAATTCACAAAGCTGGGGCATGACGATCATGCGCCCGATCGACCCCGGCATATCGATCCGCAATTTACCGCGCGGGCCTTTGCCGGTATTGGCGAACGAACTCTCGGTTTCCTCGATGTCCGCGAGAATCCGCACGCAGCGCTCGTAGTACGCAGCGCCGTCCGGCGTGAGGTTCAGGCGTCGTGTCGTGCGTTGCAGGAGACGCACGTTGAGGAACGCTTCGAGGTTTTGAATGATCGTTGTCACCGAGGCGCGGGGCATGTCCAGGGTGTCTGCCGCGCGTGAAAAACTGTTGGTGTCGACGACTCTTGTAAACACCTGCATAGCTTGTAGCCGGTCCATTTTTCTCTCACCGTCAATGCTTTGCAGCGTCCGGAATAAGGATGCCGCTCAGACAGGAATGGGCAGTTTCGATCGCGATTGTTCGGTGCGACCGAATTGTGTTGCCGGATTATAGGCATTTATTTCAAATGTCGTTGCCCCCAGAATTCGTTCCATCGCAACTCGGGTGGGATGGCGCGGACGCGCTGAAAATAACCATGGCATCGACGCTGGATCTGGGCCTCTGCATAGAGGATGTTCGAATCGCGGGACATGCGCAACCCATAACCTTGCGCAGTTATCGCCCCGCCTCGGACGGCAGCATCCTGCCGGTCGTGCTCTATTTTCATGGCGGCGGTTTTGTGCGCGGCACGCTGGATGACGCCGACATTGCCGCGGCCACGATCGCCCGGGACACCGCGGCGTGGGTCGTCTCGGTGGGCTACTCGCTGGCGCCGGCCTTCCCGTTTCCCGCAGCGCCTGAAGATGGCTATCGGGCGGCGCAATGGGCGATAGCGAACGCTCGTGCGCAACGGGCAGACGCGAACCGGATTGGTGTAGCGGGGCACGATGCAGGCGGCAATCTCGCCACCTGTCTTGCGGCTATTGCACGGGATCGCGGGGACATTGCGATCCTGGCGCAAGCGCTGCTCGCGCCGCTGCTCGATCCAAGCATGACGCGCATGGCCGACGAGAATAAGGTGCGCTCGCCGGACATCTGCATGGCGGAGTGCGCACAGTGTTATCGCGCGTACCTGCCGAATGCTTCGCAACGGCTTCATCCGTATGCAGCGCCGCTTGAATCGCGGCGCCTTGCGGGTTTGCCGCCAGCGCTGATTGCGAGCGCCCAGCATGACCTGCTGCATATCGAGGCAGAGAAATACGCGGGCGAGCTGATCGCTGCCGGTGTGCCGACGGAAGTCACGCGGCATGTCAATGCATCGCATAACGCGCTGGCAGCGGACCCGGCCGCACTCGCCGACGTCGTCGCGTTCTTCAAGAAACGGCTTCGCGCGCGGGCGCTTGCGCCACTCGCGACACATTAAAAATTCAAACAATCTCAACGACTAATCGGAGCAACGCATGTCCATCACTCGCAAACGTCTTATCGTCGCGCTGGGCGCCACGCTGGTCGTCGCAGGCATCGGAACATTCACTGCCATGCATGGTTTCGGCCGCGGCGATCTGCCGGTGAACGGCGCCGAGGCCGCCATCAAGCCGGCGGCACCCGCCATGGAAGTGGATGTCGCCACGGTGGTCTCGAAGACCATTACCGACTACCAGAACTATTCGGGGCGCCTTGAGGCCGTCGACAAAGTCGAGATCCGTCCGCTCGTGCCAGGGACCATCGTCGCGGTGCATTTCGCCGACGGCGCGCTGGTGAAGAAGGGCGATCCGCTCTTCACGATCGATCCGCGGCCGTATGTGGCGGCAGTCGATCAAGCCGCGGCGCAACTCGCGGCGGCCCAGGCGCGCAACGGTTATACATCGACCGATGCTGCGCGTGCGGAACGTTTGCTGGCGGACAACGCCATCGCCAAGCGCGACTACGACGAGAAGCAGAACTCGGCGCATGAAGCGGCTGCGAACCTGAAGGCGGCGCAAGCGGCGCTCGAGACGGCGAAGATCAACCTGACGTACACGCAGATCGTGGCGCCGGTGTCGGGCCGTGTGTCGCGTGCCGAGATGACAGTGGGCAACATCGTGTCGACGGGTTCCAGCGCACCGTTGTTGACTACGCTGGTGTCGGTGTCGCCGATCTACGCATCGTTCGATGTCGACGAGCAAACGTACCTGCGTTATCTGAGCCGTGACTCGCGTGCAAGCGTTCCGGTCTCGCTCGGTCTCGCGAACGAGGATGGTTTCTCGCGCGAAGGCAAGGTCGCATCCGTCGATAACCAGCTCGACACGGGCTCCGGCACGATCCGCGTGCGGGCACGTTTCGATAACGCCGACGCTTCGCTGGTGCCGGGTCTCTACGCACGCATCAAGGTGGGCGGCGGCACGCCGCATCCGGCCGTGCTGATCGACGACGCCGCGATCGGAACCGACCAGGACAAGAAGTTCGTGATGGTGGTCGATCACGACAACCGCGCGCAGTACCGAGAAGTCACGCTCGGCACATTGAGCGACGGCCTGCGCGTGATCGTGAAGGGCTTGCAGCCGGGCGAACGGATCGTGGTGAACGGCCTGCAGCGCGTGCGTCCGAACGATGTCGTGAAGGCCAATTCCGTAGCAATGGCGAGTGCGTCGCCGGCCACCAAAGACGCTTCATAAGACGCGCTTTATAAGACGCTTAACAGCGGCTCCTCGTGTGCGAAGTACGTGACGGGTTCGTTCCTGACAGGACAGACCCGTCACCGCCTAGGCGCGCGCAGCCTCTCATGCAGATAAAGAAACCGTCATGAACATATCTAAATTCTTCATCGACCGCCCGATCTTCGCAGGCGTGCTATCGGTGCTCATCCTGCTGGCGGGCATTATCGCCATGTTCAAGCTGCCGATCTCCGAATATCCGGAAGTCGTGCCGCCGTCCGTGGTCGTCCATGCCCAATATCCGGGTGCGAATCCGAAGGTGATCGCTGAAACGGTGGCGTCGCCTCTGGAAGAGCAGATCAACGGCGTGGAAGACATGCTGTACATGCAGTCGCAAGCTAACAGCGACGGCAACCTGAACATCACGGTGACGTTCAAGCTTGGCACGGACCCGGACAAGGCACAGCAACTCGTGCAGAACCGCGTGTCGCAGGCCTTGCCGCGTCTGCCTGAAGACGTGACGCGGCTCGGTGTGACGACCATCAAGTCGTCGCCGACGCTCACCATGGTGGTTCACCTGAACTCGCCGAATGACCGCTACGACATGACGTATCTGCGCAACTACGCGCTGATCAACGTGAAGGACCGGCTCGAGCGGATCCAGGGCGTGGGGCAGGTTCAGCTCTGGGGTTCGGGCGATTACTCCATGCGCATCTGGCTCGATCCGCAAAAGGTCGCGCAGCGCGGCATGACGGCGACCGATGTGGTCAATGCCATCCGCGAGCAGAACGTACAGGTGGCAGCCGGTGTGATCGGTGCATCGCCGACGTTGTCGAATGTGCCGCTGCAACTGAACGTGAATGCGCAAGGACGCTTGCAGACCGAGGCGGAGTTCCGGGACATCGTGCTGAAGACCTCGCCCGATGGCGCGGTCACGCATCTGCATGACGTGGCACGGGTTGAACTGGCTGCGTCGGAATATGGCTTGCGTTCGCTGCTCGACAACAAGTCGGCGGTTGCGATGGCGATCAACCAGCAACCGGGTGCGAACTCGCTGCAGATCTCCGACCAGGTCCGCCAGACGATGAAGGAACTGAAGGCGGACATGCCGGCGGGCGTGGATTATCAAATCGTCTACGACCCGACGCAGTTCGTGCGCTCGAGTATCGATGCGGTGGTTCATACGCTGATCGAGGCGATTGCGCTGGTCGTGCTGGTGGTGATCGTGTTCCTGCAAACGTGGCGCGCGTCGATCATTCCGCTGTTGGCGGTGCCGGTGTCGATCATCGGCACATTCTCGCTGCTGCTTGCTTTCGGCTTCTCGATCAACGCGTTGTCATTGTTCGGGATGGTGCTCGCGATCGGGATCGTGGTGGACGATGCAATCGTGGTGGTGGAGAACGTCGAACGGAACATTGAGTCGGGGTTATCGGCACGGGAGGCGACCTATCAGGCCATGCGCGAAGTGAGCGGGCCGATTGTCGCTATCGCGCTGACGCTGACCGCCGTGTTCGTGCCGCTCGCGTTCATGTCCGGCTTGACGGGTCAGTTCTACAAGCAGTTCGCGATGACCATCGCCATCTCGACGGTGATCTCGGCATTCAATTCGCTGACCTTGTCGCCGGCGTTGGCAGCGATGCTATTGAAGGGCCACGACGAACCGAAGGACTGGCTCACGCGCGGCATGGACCGTGTGTTCGGCGGTTTCTTCCGCCAGTTCAACAAGGTGTTCAAGCGCGGTTCGGAGAAGTACGGCAAGGGTGTGACCGGCGTGGTCAACCGCAAGGCGCTGATGATGGGCGTTTATGTCGTGCTGCTGGCCGGCGCGGTCCTGATGGGCAAGGTCGTGCCGGGTGGCTTCGTGCCGGCGCAGGACAAGGAGTACCTCATCAGCTTCGCGCAGTTGCCCAACGGCGCGTCGCTTGATCGTACCGAGGCGGTGATTCGCCAGATGACGGACATCGCGAGAAAGACGCCGGGTGTGCAGAGCGCGGTGGAATTTCCGGGCTTGTCGGTGAACGGTTTCACCAATTCGTCGAGCGCGGGCATTGTGTTCGTGACGCTCAAGCCGTTTGACGAACGCAAGGGCAAGGCGCTCTCGGCCGGTGCGATTGCGGGTGCATTGAACCAGAAATATGCGGCGATCAAGGGCTCGTTCATTGCCGTGTTCCCGCCGCCGCCGGTGCTTGGACTGGGTACGCTGGGCGGCTTCAAGTTGCAACTCGAGGATCGTGGCGCACTGGGTTACACCGCACTGAGCGACGCAACGCAGGCGTTTATCAAGCGTGCATCGCAGACGCCTGAACTGGGACCGACGTTCTCCAGCTACCAGATCAACGTGCCGCAACTGAACGTGGATCTGGACCGGGTGAAGGCGAAGCAATTGGGCGTCTCCGTGACGGATGTGTTCAGCACGATGCAGGTGTATCTCGGCTCGCTGTATGTGAACGACTTCAACCGCTTCGGCCGTGTGTACCAGGTGCGAGTGCAGGCGGATGCGCCGTTCCGCTCGAACTCGGACGATATCGGTCTGCTCAAGACGCGCAACGCGAACGGCGAGATGGTGCCGCTGTCGTCGCTCGTCAAGGTGACGCCGACCTATGGTCCTGAGATGGTCGTTCGCTACAACGGCTACACCTCCGCCGATATCAACGGTGGTCCGGCTCCGGGTTATTCGTCGGGCCAGGCGCAGGCTGCGGTGGAACGCATTGCGGCTGAAACGCTGCCGCGCGGCATCAAGTTTGAATGGACCGACCTGACGTATCAGCAGATCCTCGCGGGCAATGCAGCCATGTGGGTGTTCCCGATCAGCGTGCTGCTCGTGTTCCTCGTGCTGGCTGCACTGTATGAAAGCCTGACGTTGCCGCTCGCCGTGATCATGATCGTGCCCATGAGCATTCTCTCGGCATTGCTTGGCGTGTGGCTTACAAAGGGCGACAACAACATCTTCACGCAGATCGGCTTGATGGTGCTGGTGGGCTTGTCGGCGAAGAACGCCATCCTGATCGTGGAATTTGCGCGTGAGCTGGAAATGCAGGGGCGTTCGATCGTGGAGGCGGCCATTGAAGCGAGCCGTTTGCGTCTGCGGCCGATTTTGATGACGTCGATCGCTTTCATCATGGGCGTGGTGCCGCTTGTGGTGTCGTCGGGCGCAGGTTCGGAAATGCGCCATGCGATGGGCGTCGCGGTGTTCTTCGGCATGCTCGGCGTGACGCTGTTCGGGCTGATGCTTACACCGGTCTTTTATGTGCTGCTGAGAAAGCTAGCTGGCGGCGAACATCTCGTCGACAAGCATGGCCACAATCCGCACATGCGCGGTGTCAATGCTTCGCTTGAAGTATGAGAGAGATTGAAATGAAAACGTTGAATATCAAGCGGTGGCTGGGATTGTCGGCGTTACTCGGGTCGTTGCTGGTCGTCGCGGGCTGCTCGCTTGCGCCGACCTACGCGAAGCCCGATGTGAGCGCACCGGCAGCCTTCAAGGAAGCACCTCAGGAAACGGCACTGTCGCCGTCCGAGCAGGGCACGTGGAAGACGGCGCAACCGTCGGAGCAGGTCTTGCGTGGCGAATGGTGGACCGTCTTCAACGACGCTACGCTCAACGACCTGGAACATCAGGCGCTCGAGGCGAACCAGAACCTCAAGGCTGCGGCGGCACGCGTGAAGGAATCGCGCGCGATCAACCAGACGGCACGGGCCGCGTTGTTCCCAACGCTCGATGCGGGCTTTGGTCCGACGCGCGAGAGGCTCTCACCGGCGTCGCAGTTCCTGCCGGCCAACGCAAGCGTACCGTCGCAGACCTTGTGGCGTGCGCAGGCGAGCGCATCGTATGAAGTGGATCTGTTCGGCCGCGTGTCGGACTCAGTGAAGGCCGCGAACGCCGACACGGAGCAAAGCGAAGCGTTGTTCCGGTCCGTGCAACTCGCGTTGCAGGCGGACGTGGCGCAGAACTACTTCAACCTGCGTGAGCTCGATTCCGAAAGTGACGTCTATACACGTACCGTGGTGCTGCGCGAGCAGGCCCTGAAGCTTGTGCAGAACCGCTTCAACGAGGGCGAGATCAGCGAGCTGGACGTGGCTCAGGCCAAGTCTGAACTCGCCACGGCGAAGTCCGACGCCATGACGGTGCAGCGTTTGCGCGCCGCGTCCGAACATAGCCTCGCGGTGTTGCTCGGCAAGTCCGCGTCGCAGTTTTCGATGGCGGCCAACCCGCTGAATCCTGTCGATATCAACATTCCGCCGGGCTTGCCGTCTTCGCTGCTCGAACGTCGTCCGGATATCGCGGCGGCCGAGCGCGCAATGGCAGCGGCGAACTCGCGGATTGGCGTGGCGAAGTCGGCGTTTTTCCCGTCGCTCAACATAACGGGCTCGGGCGGATTCGAATCGGCGACACTCGGCGATCTCTTCAACTGGTCGAGCCGCACGTTCTTGCTCGGGCCGTTTGCGGGCACGGCGCTCTCCATGCCGATCTTCGATGGTGGCCGGCGCAAGGGCAATCTCGCGAACGCGCGGGCGATCTATGAAGAGGATGTCGCGAACTATCGGCAGCAGGTGCTCGTGGCGTTCCAGGAAGTCGAGGACAACCTGTCCGACCTGCGCATCCTTCATGATCAGACGCGCACGCAAGCAGAAGCGGTGAGTGCGTCGAACCGGGCAGCGCAGCTTTCCCGTTCGCAGTACACGGAGGGAGCGGTCAACTATCTCAGCGTGATCGATGCCGAGCGTACCGTGCTGCAGTCGCAACGCACAGCCGTGCAACTCGCGGGCGTGCAGGCGACGTCGGCGGTGAATTTGATCCGCGCACTCGGCGGCGGTTGGGGAGATTTGCCGGCGGCGCCTGCCGCACCCGCGGCGGATGCGAACATAGCCTCGCGGTAAGCACTAAAAGCGCTGTGGAAAGCGCGATTGTTCAAAACGCGCGACAAGTGTCTTCGATTACAGAGGGTTTATCCGGGGGCTCCCGGTCCGTAGAATAAAACTATGGATACGGGAGCCGTCATGAAAGCTTTAATCGAACGACAACTCTACCGACCCGCCGTCGTACTACCGCTGTTGGTCTTGATGCGCCTGATGGTGACGCTCGATTTCAACCTGATGCAAGTGACGTTCGTCGTGGTCATGAAGGGTTCGCAATACATGTTTCAAGCGGTATTCAGGCATCGCCACGATCGTGGCGATGCTCAACCGCTGCAGGTCCATGCCATGCATGACGAGACCTGCCACTGCTAACACCCTCATCAATCAATACACTTCCGGCACGATGATGCTTTCGGGCACGGGCTGCCGCAGATAATCGTCGTTATAAACGCGGTCGGGCAATTCGATCGTGGGGTGCTCGATCTCGTGATACGGCACCTGGCTCAGCAGATGGTGAATGCAATTGAGCCGCGCACGTTTCTTGTCCACGGCCTGCACGACCCACCACGGCGCCTCGGGAATGTGCGAGCGGGCCAGCATCACTTCCTTCGCGTGCGTATAGGCCTCCCAGCGACGACGGCTTTCCAGATCCATCGGACTGAGCTTCCACTGCTTCAGCGGATCTTGAATACGCGCCTGAAAGCGGACTTCCTGCTCGTCGTCGGTGATCGAGAACCAGTACTTCAGGATCTGAACGCCGCTGCGCACCAGCATCTTTTCGAATTCCGGCACTGAGCGGAAGAACTCTTCGTACTCGGCATCGGTACAGAAATTCATCACACGTTCCACGCCCGCGCGGTTGTACCAGCTGCGGTCGAACAGCACGATCTCGCCGCCCGCCGGCAGATGCGACACGTAACGCTGGAAATACCACTGCGTGCGTTCGCGATTGTTCGGCGCGGGCAATGCGGCGACCCGGCAAACGCGCGGATTCAGCCGCTGCGTGATGCGCTTGATCGCACCACCCTTGCCAGCGGCGTCGCGCCCTTCGAAAATCACAACCAGCCGGTGGCCGCTCGCGACGACCCAGTCCTGCAGCTTGACGAGTTCACCCTGAAGACGGAACAGTTCGCGAAAGTAAATTTTGCGCTGTTCCCGCGCTTCGGCGGAAAACGCACTGTCGCCGTCGAGGATACGATCGTCGACTTCCATCTCCAGTTCTTCGTCGTAGCTGTCGATCAGGTCTTCTTCGAAGCGGCGCTGTTTGTCCTGCGAAATCATGGCAAGCTCCGTTTGGTTTGGCGTGTTGACCGTGTTGACTCGTCCCGGCAGGAAATACAAAATCCGCAAAATCCGGCCATTCTGCAAATTATCGATTATCCGGCCCGATAATTTCAGGAATGTTACGGCATAAGGCGGCAAGGGCGGTAGAGCGGTCATGCGAACGCGGCCATTGCTGCTGATAGAGTCGGCGCGGTTTTGTTTGCCTTTAGAATGCCCGCTTGCACCCGCTTGCCAACGGCATTCTCTTTGCGACCGTCATGACCGATACCGCTACGCTTTCTTCTTCGCTCCCACGTTTCGACGCCACCGATACCACGCGCCTGCTGCCCTTCGATCGCCTCGTCGATACCCTGAAGGCCACCATGCTCGACTACGCCGCCGGCCGCATCACGAGCCCTGAGCGCATGGTGGTGCCGCTTCGCGACGGCGCCGTGATGCTCTCGATGCCAGCCGCTGCCGACGACCTCGCCATGCACAAACTCGTCAACGTGTGTCCGAAGAACGGCGCGCTCGGACTGCCGACCATTCATGGCCAGGTCACCGCTTTCGATGCCGCAACCGGCGTGCCGCTGTTCATGCTGGACGGTCCCACGGTAACCGGCCGCCGCACGGCCGCGGTCACCATGATCGGCATCCAGGCGCTGCTTGGACGCGAGCCTGAGGCCGTATTGGTCATCGGCACGGGCAAGCAGGCCGTGCATCACGTCGAGGCGCTGAATGCACTGTATCCGGCCGCGAAAATCATTGTGCAAGGCTCGCGAGTCGAACGCGCCGAGGCGTTTTGTGCCGAGCATGCGGGGTTATCGGCGAAACTGAGTGCACTGAAGGACTCTGACATTCCCGCTTCGATCAACGTAGTCATCGCGACGACCACGAGCAAAACGCCGGTCTATACGTTGCCGCCCATCGAGGGCCGGCTCGTGATCGGCGTGGGCGCGTTCACTCCCGACGCTGCTGAGATCGCGGCATCGACGGTGCTGGCAAGCGATGTTTTTGTCGACGATCTGGCCGGGGCGCGGCATGAGGCCGGGGATCTGATCCAGGCGGGTATCGACTGGAATGAAGTGCGGCCGCTCGCCAGTGCCTTGAGCGGTTCGATCGCTGATTCAGGACTTACGCGGCCGATCATGTTCAAGAGTGTCGGATGCGCGGCATGGGATCTGGCGGCGTGCAGGGTCGTGCGAACAATTCTCGGGGGCAACTGAACAAGCGCTCGGATATTCGAGCTGGAATAGTCCTTGCTACTAAGCTAAACGTGATCCGAGGATTATTTCAGGGCTTGATTGATGACTAGTCGAAACGAATTTGAACTGAGAGAAGCGGGTTGGCGCGCCCAATCCGATGTAGCGACCATCGCAAAACAGGCATGGTCAGACGCGATTCCCGCAGCGACACCCACCGCTTCCCCAAGCGCGACGCCTCCAGCGACGTACTTTATATCGGTGCTTGAACTGGCGACCGGCGAGACGCTTGGCAACGACGAACGGCTTCGCGCCATCGCTATTCTTGAAGCGCACTTTGCGGCGGGACGTCCCCGTACGCTGAAAGAAGCGATCAGGATTTGCGCAGGCGCGATCGATTTTTCGACGCTTCAGCGCATGGCACGCGGTGCGAAAGCCTGACTGAAGTTAGCGGCCAAGGACGTTCGCACCATCAGCTCGTTTTTTCCAGCATCCGGTAAGAACGACGTGTTTTTGTCATAGGGAAGACTTGCATCGCAGGCGCCATGCGTCGCCTGAGCGGGTCAGCGCGACGGCCGAAAGCGGCTCCAGGTCCATGCGATAGATTGCTGTGAGCGGTGCGTCCAGCACGGTGGCCAGCACTGTCTTGACCACGATTGCATGCGTCACGGCCAACGTGACGCCAGCTTCACGATGGCGCTCCAGCGCGCCGACAACCCTTGTTTGCAGGGCCTCCAGGCTCTCGCCGTCATGCGCGGCGCTTCCCGGTTCGGAAAGCCATGCGCCCAACCCAGCCGCGTCTTCATCGTGAATCTCGCGGATCGAGCGGCCTTGCCAAAGACCATAATCCAGGTCGTTCCATGACGTGTCCACACTCGCTTCGATTCCGAACGTTCGTCCGGTTTGTACAGCCGCGCTTGCCGCGCTGGTAATGACGCTATCGGGTTGAAACATCGAAGCGAGTTTCGGAAGTCGAGCTTGCTCAAGCTCGTCGATGGCATCGTCGGCACTCGGGAAGAGGCCGCTCTTCATTGCGTGAGTGGCCGCGTGGCATAGCAAAATAAGTTCGGTTTTCATGGCGCTCTATTTAAGGCATCGCTTTACTTTCCGCTGTCACATCATAGAATGACAAACTTGCAGCGCGAGGAAGCCGGTGAGAGTCCGGCACGGTCGCGCCACTGTGAGCGGTTGTCGATTGAGGAAAATTCAATTGGCATCTGCAAGTCAGACCCCCGCTGCAACCTTTCCTAAGTCTTACGGGACGCGTTTTCCCTTGGAGTCGTTCATGAATCATCCTGCCGTATCCGCCAATCTGTCTGGCAATAATCCCGCATTTGATGCACCGGTACCCATTCCGGTGCGTGAAGTGTTGCCCTGGGCTGTGTTTATCGGCCTGCTTTTGCTGATCGCGATTTATTTCGTCGGTGCCGAACAAGGCGCGACCTCGATCTTCCAGGGTATGTATATCCACGAGTTTGTCCACGACGGTCGCCATCTGCTCGGCTTCCCCTGCCACTGAGGCCGTCCATGATCCGAAATCTTTTGATACGCGGCATGATCGCGGGACTCGTTGCGGGCCTGCTCGGCTTCTGCTTTGCTAAAACCTTTGGCGAGCCATCGGTGGATCGCGCGATTGCGTTCGAATCGCAGCAGGAGCAAGCGCGCGAACAAGCTGACGCAGCGGCGGGACATGCGCACGATCACGGCGATGACGTCGAACTAGTCAGTCGCGGCACACAAGCGGGACTGGGTTTGCTGACCGGCGTCTCGGTGTTCGGCACAGCGTTGGGCGGCCTGTTCTCGCTCGTATTCGCCTTCTCGTATGGGCGGCTCGGCGCTTTGCGCGCACGCGGCACGTCGGCGTTGCTTGGCCTGTTCGGCTTCGTGACTATCGCCATCGTGCCGTTCCTCAAGTACCCTCCGAATCCACCGTCCGTGGGCAATCCTGAGACCATCGGCGCACGTACCGCATTGTTTTTCGGCATGGTCGCGATCTCGCTCGTGGTGGCCGTGTTTGCCGTCCGGCTGCAGCGTCGTATGCAGGCGTCGCACGGTAGCTGGAACGCTGCGCTGATCGCCGTGGCCGTTTATATCGTGCTGATGGCGCTGGCGTACTTCGCGCTGCCGCCCGTCGATGAAGTGCCCAAGCTGTTTTCAGCGACGGTGCTGTGGAATTTCCGCGTTGCGGCGATCGGTATTCAGGCGGTGATCTGGACCATGCTCAGCCTGCTCTTCGGTGTCCTCGCACAACGCGCAATGGAGCGAGTGCCGGCGCGGCGCGTGGCTCCGGCCTGAACGAGTTGTTGCGTGAAAGAGGGGCGGCCCAGGGGGGCCCATGAGCCGCCCTTTTTTATGCCGCAGCCTTGCGTGCAAGAAGGGTGTCGAAGAGAGCGAGTTTGTCCGTATCGGGCATCGTCTTCCAGGCCTTGATTTCCTCGCGGCTTCTGAAGCAACCCTCGCAATGACCCGTGATCTTGTCGAGCCGGCATACGTCCGTGCAAGGCGACCCCACGGGTTGAAGCTGCCTGGCGCGTTCGATGGTGAATGTCAGTTCAAGCGGTAATTCCATTTCCATAGGCATTGTCATAGCGGTTCGCCGCGAAAGAGGGCGGCGGCGGCCGCCGAATTCGTCGGCCAGTAAGTGTGCATGTAGGTAGCGGTGATCGGACCATGACGGTAGATCGCTTCGCCTTCCACGCCCGTGGTGGCATGCGTCGCGGTGAGTACGGGAGACATGCCGGTTGTCATCGACGAGTAGTGGAAGGTGTGGCCGGTGCTGATGCCGTGACGGCTTTCAACACGCTGCATCGCGAGCCGTGCGAGGCGTTTTTGCATCTTCGCGTGGCCGGACAGAAGGGCGAGCATGGCGTGCTGCGAACCGTCGATGTCCGTCAGCGAGTCGAGAAGATACAGCATGCCGCCGCATTCCGCGACCACCGGTTTTCCCGCTTCAACGTGTGCGTGAATAGAGGCCGCGCTAGCTGCGTTGGTGGCGAGCCGGGCAGCGTGCAGTTCGGGATAACCGCCGGGCAGATAGAGTGCATCGGCGTTGGCCGGAACAGGTTCATCGGCGAGGGGCGAGAAGCTTGAAAGTGTCGCGCCCAGCGCGGTGAGCAGATCGAGATTGGCGGGATAGATGAACGAAAACGCAGCGTCGCGGGCGATGGCAATGTGCATGCCTTCCAGCAGACGTGGCGGCTGCTCGCGGGCTTCGTGATTGAATACAACTGCTGGTGGGAGCTCTCGCAACGTCGTCTCGCCGATAGCATCCGCAGCACGATCCAGCCGTGCATCAAGATCCGCCACCTCGGCCGCTTGCGTCAGACCCAGATGCCGGCCGGGTAACGCGATGTCGTCGGCGCTCGACAGATGACCGCAATATCGAATCCCTTCGGGGATCGCTTCGCCCAGCATTTGCGCATGCCGTGCCGATGCCACGCGATTGGCAAGCACGCCATGAAACGGGAGATCAGAACGATATCGCGCGAGCCCGAACGCCATCGCACCGAACGTCTGCGCCATCCCATGTGCGCCAATCACGACCAGCACCGGCACGCCAAACGTGGTCGCGAGATCGGCGCTGCTGGGCGTGCCGTCGAAGAGACCCATCACGCCTTCGATCAGGATCAGATCGGCTGTCTGCGCCGCTTCCGCGAGCAACGCGCGGCAGCCGCTTTCGCCGACCATCCACAGATGCAGCGAGTACACCGGAGCACCGGATGCGCGCTCCAGGATCATCGGATCGAGAAAGTCGGGGCCCGTCTTGAAGACACGCACGCGCCGGCCGAGCCGCGCGTGATAGCGCGCGAGCCCGGCGGTGACCGTGGTTTTACCCTGGTTCGACGCGGGCGCGCTGATGAACAAAGCGGGGCAGGCGCGCACGTCAGAACTCGACGCCGCGTTGCGCCTTCACCCCTTGCTCGCGATACGGATGCTTGATCGGACGCATCTCGGTCACGAGATCGGCGGCCTCGATCAGCGCTTCGGGTGCATGACGGCCTGTCACGACCACGTGCAGCATTTCAGGCCGCGCGTTGAGCACTGCGAGCACTTCGTCGAGCGGTAGATATTCGTATTTGAGCACCGTGCAGAGCTCATCGAGCACGACCATCTGATACTCGCCGCTTTCAATCATCTTGCGTGCCGCGTCCCAACCTTTGCGAGCCGTTGCGATGTCGGCATCGCGATTCTGCGTGTCCCATGTATAGCCGTCGCCCATGGTGATGAAATCGCAGTTTGCGATTGCGCCGAGGAAATCGCGCTCCGATGTATGCAGCGCGCCCTTGATGAACTGCACCACGCCGAGCCGCATGCCGTGTCCGAGCACGCGTACGGCCATGCCGAATGCCGCCGTTGTTTTACCCTTGCCCGTACCGGTATTGACGATCAAAAGACCCTTCTCGCGCGCAGCGGCGGCCTGCTTTTTTTCGTGGCCTTCCTTGCGTCGCTGTGTCATGCGCAGATGCGCTTCTTCGTCCGTTTTCATCGCGTTCTCTGGTTGTCAGTCTGTTGTTTCGGGTTGTCTTCAGCGATAGCGACGGTCACGCCATCGGCCACCATTTTCGGCACTATGATTCGTCCGTCACGCGATGCCAGCAGCGCGCAAGGTTCGCAAACGCCATCGATGCCAATAAGCTTTTGTAGCCGTTCCGACGCGCTGGTCTCGATCTGCGCGATGTGTTGCTTCGAAAAAAATTGCAGCGGCAAACCGTGACGAGCAGCAAATTCGATCAGCGCGGTTTCGTCCTTCTTGCTATCGATCGATGCCAGTGCGCGGACGTTCGCAAACGGTCGTGCACCCAATGCCGCGAACACCGCTGCATGAATCTGTTCGACGCTCACTCCGCGCCGGCAGCCTATGCCGATGACCCATGTGTTCACGGTTGCTGAGCGACGTAATCCAGCGGACTGGCAATGCCCAGCCCGGCTACCGAGCCGATCACGACAATAGTCGGCGCACCGATTCCCGCGTGTTCCACCGCTTGCGCGAGGTGCCTGAGCGGCGCACGCAGATGCCGTTGATCGGGGCGAGTAGCACGTTCTATCGCGGCGCAAGGGGTCTCGGGATCGAGCCCGGCATCGACCAGTGCATTGGTGATATCGGCGAGCCGCCGCACGCCCATGTACACGACAAGCGTCATCTTCGTCGCGACGAGCGCGCGCCAGTCAGGCTCGAGCGCACCCGATTCGCGGCTGGCGCCGTGGCCGGTGACAAACACGACGCCCATGGTGTGATCGCGATGCGTGACCGGAATGCCCACGGCGGCCGGCGCGGCAATGCCCGCCGTGATGCCGCCGACCACGTCCACTTGCACGCCGGCTGCGTGCAGCGCCTGGACCTCTTCGCCGCCGCGCCCGAACACGAATGGGTCCCCGCCTTTCAGCCGCGCAACCACGCGGCCGGCGCGCACATGGGCCAGCATTTCTTCGATGATCACCGCTTGCGGCGTGGAAGGATGCCC
This sequence comes from Caballeronia mineralivorans PML1(12), assembly GCF_001028175.1. Classification (GTDB taxonomy): domain Bacteria; phylum Pseudomonadota; class Gammaproteobacteria; order Burkholderiales; family Burkholderiaceae; genus Caballeronia; species Caballeronia mineralivorans. Next base: position 10,198 of record NZ_AEJF01000077.1, on the reverse strand, counting down.
GCCGCGCTTGCCGACGTATTGAATGACTGCGTTGGCGCGGGCGAACTTCAGCACGTCGGGATTCACGAGGTCGTCGACGAGCACGACATCGGCTTCCGACAAAGCGCGCACGGCTTTGAGCGTCATCAGTTCGACGTCTCCGGGGCCGGCGCCTATGAGCCAGACGCGGGCGGGCGCGCTCACGGATGCGCTCCGTGCGCGGGGGCTAGAAGCACGGAGGCGGCCCAGCGCAAACGCTGAAAAATTGAATTCATGTAAGACGATATAAGCATTACGTCCTTCATCCGTCCCTCGCGGATGTGGCGTCCAGCGCGCTTTTAGAGCGTGCCACTTGGCGACTGGCCGGTATCCGGGCTTGGCGACCGCATTCCGCTCGCCTTCCCGCTCGTGGGAGCAGTGGCCGTGGAGGAAATGGGCACCCGGTTCGAATGAGAGGGAGTCGAAGCGGGCACGGGTCGCGTACCGTTGCGGGGACAGCACAGGTCTTTGTCGGCACAAGCGTGTGAAAAAAGGCGCTTGTGCATCCTGTTTCCCGTTTAACTACGCGCGCGGGAAAAGCGCGCGTGAGCACCAGACGCTGGCCAAAGATAGCACAGCGGGTGCTGCTTGCGCTGGGGTTTTACAGGCTGAATTCCACCAACGGCGAAGGTTTTTCCGGTTCGCATAGGCGGAGCCTCTTGTCTGCCGGCGTCCGTGAAAGCCCCTTTTACAGGCCGCCCAAACCTTGACGCTAACCCACCAGCAGCCTAGACTTGGCGGCGGTTTTCTGGTGCTCGCGCGCGGTGTCTGCTGCGCGCAGTTAAACGGGAAGCAGGAAGCGTTGCCGGATCCTCGGCCGTGCCAACCTGCGCTGCCCCCGCAACGGTCAAGCGAAAATCGCGTGGCGTGGTTTTACCCAGTTTTCCCCTACCTCGCGCGGTAAAGCCGGCTTCAAAAGACCACTGCATGCCTATGTCATGCGGGAAGGTGAAGCGGCATTTTCGTCAGCCCGGATACCGGCCGGAACGAATCAACACCTGAAGCGAACGATGTCGCGGGGATGCGGCATACGATCGACACTTTTCATCGTGCTTTTCCGGATTGCAGTCCTGTATCGCGACGCCGCGAGCGGCATCTATTGTTCGCCCGGGCGTTACTAAGGTCACTAAAGGCAAACGCATTCCGGCAGCAAGCAGCCAATCGATAAAACGGAGCAACGGATGCAAACGCGCAAAATCCCGGTCACGGTCGTAACGGGTTTCCTCGGCAGCGGCAAGACCACGCTGATGCGGCACATCCTGCAAAACGCGAAAGGGCTGCGTATCGCCGTGATCGTGAACGAGTTCGGCGAACTGGGTATCGATGGCGAGATTCTCAAGGGTTGCAACATCGGTTGCGAGGACGAAAGCGTCACGGACCAACCGAATCTCTATGAATTGTCGAACGGCTGTCTTTGCTGCACCGTGCAGGAAGAGTTTTATCCGGTAATGGAGCAACTCGTCGAGCGGCGTGAGCAGATCGATCACGTGCTGATCGAGACGTCCGGGCTGGCCTTGCCCAAGCCGCTCGTGCAAGCGTTCAACTGGCCGTCCATCAAGAACGCATTCACGGTGGATGCTGTCGTGACCGTGGTCGATGGTCCGGCCGCGGCAAGTGGCCAGTTCGCGGCGAACCCGCAAGCCGTCGATGCACAACGTCGTGCCGATCCAAACCTCGATCACGAATCGCCGCTGCACGAGTTGTTCGAGGATCAACTGGCGTCGGCCGATCTGGTGATCCTCAACAAAACCGATCTGATCGATGAAACGCAGCAGCGTGCGGTGGAAGCGTTGATTCGCGGCGAGGTTCCCGCGGGCGTGAAGATCGTGCCGGCGCAAATGGGCCAGCTCGATCTGCATGCGTTGCTCGGGCTTGAAGCGGCATCGGAAACCACGATTCATTTGCGTGTCGATCATCATGGCTCCGCCGGGGACGAAGGCCACGTCGATCATCATCACGACGACTTCGATTCGGTTGTGGTGGAGGCGCGGGTCGAGTCGCGCGAGGCGGTGGTCGCAGCGTTGCGCTCGCTGGTCGATGCCAACACGATCTATCGCGTGAAGGGTTTCGCTGCGTTGCCTGGCACGCCAATGCGGCTCGTTGTGCAGGGTGTGGGACAGCGTTTCGATACTTACTTCGATCGACGCTGGACGCCCGCTGAAGCGGCCAGCGGGAGCAGCCGTTTCGTGCTGATTGGTGAGGACCTCGATCAGCCGCGCTTGCAACAAGCGCTCGTCGCAGCGCTCGCCAACACGCCCGTGCAGGCCTGAGCCGTGCATCTGCTACGCACGACGCCCGGTGGTTTTGTCGACGATACTGCGGGCGTCATGCGCATCGATCAGACTCCGGCGCCGATCGTCGTGCTCAGTTCCGCCGATACGACGCTGTCGCTACTCGCTAGTGTCGTGCCGCATCTGGAAGCGGATTTTCCGGCGGTGCGGCTCGCGAACCAGGCGTTTCTAAGGCAACCAGCATCGGTGGATTTTTATCTCGATGACGTGCTGAAACATGCACGCGTGATTGTCATCGACCATCTAGGCGGCGAAGCGTACTGGCCTTACGGAATCGAGAGCATCACGACACTTGCGCGCCGCAACGGCCAGATGCTCGTGATGTTCTCCGGAGATCTGCAAGAAGATCCGAACCTTGTAGCAAAGAGTTCGGCCGAGCCCGCGTTATGCGATCAACTCTGGCGTTATCTGCGTGAGGGCGGGGCGCAAAATGCCGAAGAGTTTCTTCGCTGTATTGCGTTTCGTGGTTTGGGATATGGGCGTGAGGCACTTGCGCCGAGTCCGCTGCCAACAGTCTCGATCTATCATCCGGAGCGGCAGATTGCGACCGTAGACGACTGGCAAAAGCGCTGGATTCAAGGCGCACCGGTCGTCGCCGTATTGTTTTACCGCGCCCATTTACAGTCAGGCAACACGGATGTGTTCAATGCGTTGATCGATGCCCTCGAAGCACAAAAACTCAATCCATTGCCGATCGCGATGGCCTCGCTCAAGGATCCGTTGAACCGCGAAGTCGTGCAGCAACTCTGCGCAGATCATGACGTAACGCTGGTATTGAACACCACTTCGTTTGCAGCTGGCGTCATAGACGACCCGGTACCGTTTGAACTCGCAGGCGACGCGCCGGTGTTGCAGGTCATCCTGAGCGGGGGCAATCGCGAAGACTGGCTGAAGGACAACCACGGGCTGAATTCGCGCGACATCGCCATGCATGTCGCGCTGCCCGAAGTGGATGGCCGCATCATCACGCGCGCGATCAGTTTCAAGGGGCTTGCGTATCGATGCAAGGCAACGCAAGTCGATGTCGTGCGTTATCAGCCAGACCTCGAACGAGTGCGCTTTGTTGCCGAACTGAGCATGCGCTGGTGTCGCTTGCGACGGCTCGACAACGCTGACAAACGCGTTGCGCTCGTGCTCGCGAACTATCCGTTGAGTGAGGGCCGTATCGGCAACGGCGTTGGTCTCGACACACCGGCGTCCGTAGTCAACATTCTTTCGATGCTCGCGGAAGAGGGGTATCGAGTAGATGATATTCCCCCGGGTGGCGACGCGCTGATGCAGGCGCTGACGTCCGGCGTGACGAATGATCCGCTCGTGCGCGACCTGCGTCCGGCGCTGCAAAGCCTTGCACTCGATGACTACCTCGACGCATTTCGCAAGCTGCCATCTCACGTGCAGCAGGAGCTAAATGCTCGCTGGGGTCCGCCCGAAAGCGACCCCACGGTGCGACGCGGCCGCTTCATGATCGCGGGCTGGCGCTGCGGGCATGTGTTCGTCGGTATTCAACCTGCACGATCACGTGAACGCGGCGACTACGCGAGTTATCACGACGCTGAACTCGTGCCGCCGCACTCGTATCTGGCGTTCTACTTCTGGCTGCACATGCGCTTCAACGTCGATGCAATCGTTCACGTCGGCAAGCATGGCAACCTCGAATGGCTGCCGGGCAAAAGCGTTGCGTTGAGCGCGTCGTGCTGGCCGGATCTGACGCTAGGAGCCATGCCGCATCTTTACCCGTTCATCGTCAACGATCCGGGCGAGGGAAGTCAGGCGAAGCGGCGCGCGCAGGCGGTCATCATCGACCATTTGATGCCGCCGCTTACGCGCGCTGAAAACTATGGGCCGTTGCAGGACCTGGAGCGTCAGGTCGACGAATACTACGAAGCGCTGATGGTGGATTCTCGCCGCGCCAAGCTGCTGCGAAAAACGATTCTCGCGAGCATCGTCGAGCATCGGCTGCACGAGGAACTAGGATTCGACAAACCGCGTGATTCCGATACTGAAGATGCATTGCTGACGCGCGCGGACGCGTATTTATGCGAGCTCAAAGAGGCGCAGATTCGCGATGGCCTGCATGTATTCGGCGCGTCGCCGCAAGGCGTTCAACGCCGCGATACCTTGCTCGCGCTCGGCCGTTATCCGACAGGCGATGCGCAAGGTGCGAACGCGAGCGTGCTCACTGCGTTGGCTCGTGACTTAAAGCTGGGCGACGCGTTCGATCCTCTCGATTCTGACTGGACCGCGCCCTGGATTGGACCTCGTCCGGCTGAACTCGTGAACGTGATCAATGCACCGTGGCGCCATCACGGTGACACGCGCGAGCGTCTTGAGTTGCTTGCGACGTCCTTGTTGGATCAACCTTCCGACAATGCCGGGCCGCATACGATGCAGGTATTAACTCGCCTCAATGGCGACCTGCTTGCGCGGCTCGACGCTTGTGGTCCGCAAGAACTAAAGCAACTTCAACGCGGCCTCGATGGGCGTTTTGTACCACCCGGACCCAGTGGTTCGCCTTCACGCGGAAGACCTGACGTACTCCCCACAGGCCGCAACTTCTACTCCGTCGATACCCGCGCCATTCCAACCCGGGCAGCATGGACGCTCGGCCTGAAGTCAGCCAACCTGCTGATCGAACGCCATCTCCAGGAGCACGGTGACTACCCGCGCGCGATCGGGCTATCCGTATGGGGCACTGCCACCATGCGCACTGGTGGCGACGACATTGCCCAAGCCATGGCATTGATCGGCGTGCGTCCCAAGTGGGCGGCGGGCAGCAATCGCGTCACCGATTTCGAAGTCTTGCCGATCACCATTTTCAATCGCCCGCGCATTGACGTGACGCTGCGTGTGTCGGGATTTTTCCGCGATGCCTTCGCCAACCTGATGCATCTCTTCGACGCCGCCGTGCAAGCCGTCGCCGAACTCGACGACGAAGCCGAAGACATCAACCCGATCCGCGCGCGCATCATGCGCGAACGCGACGAACACATGGCGCGCGGACTGGACGCGAAGGAAGCGCGCTTGCGTGCGGGATGGCGCGTATTTAGCACGAAACCCGGCGCGTACGGTGCGGGTCTGCAAGAAATGATCGACGCAAAGCAATGGCAAACCGACGCCGATCTCGCGCGCGGTTTTCAAAGCTCGGGTGGCTATGCGTACTCGCAGAAGGGCGATGGTGTGGATGCGCGCGAAACCTTCGGCGCGCGCCTGTCGACTATCGATGTGGTAGTGCAGAACCAGGACAACCGCGAACACGACCTGCTCGACTCGAACGACTATCACCAGTTTCAGGGCGGCATGGTGGCAGCCGTGCGGCATCTGTCCGGTACGCAGCCGCAAGCGTATAACGCCGATCACAGCAATCCTGCCGCGCCGCGTATCCGTACGTTGCAGGAAGAAATTTCGCGCGTGATCCGCTCGCGTGTGGTCAATCCAAAATGGATCGACGGCGTGAAGCGACATGGTTACAAGGGTGCGTCGGAACTCGCGGCGACGGTAGATTATTTGTTCGGTTACGACGCCACCGCGCGGGTTGTATCGGATCATCAGTACGCGCTTGTCGCCGATGCATACGTCAACGACGCAGACACGCGCGAGTTCATGCAACAACACAACCCCCATGCGCTGCATTCCATCTGCGAACGTTTGACCGAAGCGATGCAGCGTGGCTTATGGCAAAACCCGGGCGCTTATCAAGGCCAGATCGAACGCCATCTGCTGGACGCCGAACAGCAACTCGAAGGGCAACGAACGTGAACGAAACCATCTTCCCCTTCGCCGCATTGGTCGCACAAGAACCCTTGCAGCAAGCACTTTTACTCGCCGCGGTCGATCCTGCGCTGGGTGGCGTGTTGGTCAGCGGTCCGCGCGGCACTGCGAAATCGACGACCGCGCGTGCGCTTGCTGAATTGCTACCTGACGACCAGTTCGTGACCTTGCCGCTGGGGGCGAGCGAGGAGCAGTTGATCGGTACGCTGGATATTGAAGCTGCGTTGCGCGACGGCGGCGTGCGTTTTTCACCGGGCTTGCTCGCGAAGGCGCATCAGGGTGTGTTGTACGTCGATGAAGTAAATCTGCTGCCCAATCAGCTTGTGGATCAGTTGCTGGACGTGGCGAGTAGCGGCGTGAATATGATCGAGCGTGACGGCATTTCGCATCGGCATGAAGCGCGGTTCGTGCTGATCGGGACGATGAATCCGGAGGAGGGCGAGCTCAGGCCGCAATTGCTGGATCGCTTCGGTCTCGCGGTCGAATTGCAGAATTGTTTCGACGCCGAAAAACGTCGCGAGATCGTCAAGGCGCGTCTCGCATTTGATATGGAACCCGCAGCTTTTCGTTCGCGATTTGCTGGACAACAAGAGGCCTTGGCTCAAAGGATTCGTCACGCCAGGGCGATGCTCCCGAACCTCGAATTCGACGATGCAGTGCATGCACGCGTGAGCGAGCTATGCATCGAGGCGCGCGTGGACGGCTTGCGTGCTGACCTTGTGATGCTGCGGGCCGCGCGAGCACTGGCTGCGTTGGAAGAGGCTTCAGCGGTTGATGTTGAGCACGTCGAACGTGTTGCGGAGTCGGTGTTGTTGCATCGGCGCAAGGAAGGCCATGCGCCGGCAAACGATCAACGCGCTGAACCCGGCAAAGAGCAACGTCCGCAAGACAGCGACGAAGCCAACTTCGGCTACATGCCACCCGAGCCGGTCGACATTGCAACGGTCAAGAACGTGAGGCCGCTCGCCGCAAAAAAATCCTGAGCCATCGAAGGCCGGATGCACGCGCCGAACCCGGGCGCCTTCGATGGCTAGAACCTTCCGCATCGGGTAGAACGCGATCTCGCGAGGGCGAAGTGAGCGCGCGCATCGACTGGTTGCAAACGCTGCTGGCGAAGCGCAATCGGGCTCTTGATGCGACGCACCTAAGGTTTCATCGCGAGCGAGGCGATAGCGGCGCGTTGCATTGTTTCGTGCTCGATTGCTCAGGCTCGATGTTAAGCGGCAAGCGGCTTGCGCTTGCTAAAGGTCTGGTCGTGGCGTTGTTCGACCGGGCGTATCGCGAACGAGCGGAGGTGGCGCTAGTCTGCTTTGGCGGCGCGACGGCACAAGTGCGTCGCGAACCCGGCGCGGCGCATTGGTGGAACGATCGCTGGCTTGCGCCGATAGGCGGTGGCGGAGGCACGCCGCTTGCGTTGGGCGTACGCACCGGCGCCAACGTGCTTGCCAAAGCTGCGCGGCATCAGCCTTCTCAGCGGCGTTTCCTGTGGTTGCTGACCGACGGCCGCAGCCCGGAAACGCCATTGCGTCCCGATGCAGCGGATCAGATTGTCATCGTCGATTTTGAAAGCGAGGCGGTGCGCCTTGGTCGGTGCATCAAGCTTGCAGAGTCATGGCAAGCGGACTATCGCACGGCCGTTTCCATGACTTCCGCGTAGCTCATTCATACCAGCGCGGTGTGTAGACCCAGTCGCCGTTGCCGTCGCTACGCGGAAAACACCGCGTGGTGGATGACCCTACGATCACCATCGTGCGCATATCGACCTGATCGGAACGCAGATTCTCAAGCGTCGTTGTGGTCAGTATTTCACCTGGCCTGCCGATGTTCCGGCCCAGCACAACTGTGGCTGCACCGGTTCGATGTTCGCGCACGATATCGAGCGCACGATCAAGTTGCCATGGGCGCGCGCGTGATACCGGGTTATAAAACGCCATGACGAGATCGGCTTGGGCGGCGTGCTGCAAGCGCGCTTCGATGACTGCCCACGGTTTGAGATTGTCGGAGAGAGACAGCATGCAGAAGTCGTGGCCGAGCGGTGCGCCTGCACGGGCAGCGGTCGCGAGCGCCGCGGATACACCCGGTACGACCGACAACTCGACAGCGTTCCACTGTGCGTTATTCCGGGCTTGATCGAGTGCTTCGAGCACGGCCGCGGCCATCGCAAACACGCCGGGGTCCCCCGACGATACCACCACCACGTTGCGTCCCGTGCTCGCCAGTTCGAACGCATGGCGCGCACGCTGCATCTCTTCGCGGTTGTCGGTGCAATGAAGGGTTTGATGAGGTCCGAACGGACCGGCCATGCGTACATAGGTCTCATAGCCGAGGACGTCGTCGGCAAGCGACAACGCATGTCTTGCTGCCGGCACCATCAGGTCCGCGCTGCCAGGACCGAGGCCGATCACGGTAAGCGTGCCACGTGCCTGTCCGAGTGTTGAAGGATTGACCGGTTGTGGTGCGATAGCTATCACAACGCTGTTTTCATGCTCGAACGTTTCGAAGCCTTCAGGAAGGGCTCCAAATCGCAGCGGCGCATCCAGCACACGGGAGGCTCCAGCAAGCGGCACGGAACCGATCATGCTTAAAGGCGCAAGCACTGCGGCCAGCGACATCGGTGCAATGCGATGGTCACGCAACGCATGACGTACGCGTTCGACAATCGATTCCTCTGAGGACAATGCTGTCACGTAGGCAACCGCGCAGCGTGGATGAATCATCAACTCGCCAGCAACATCGCTCGTGTGCGGCGTTACGCGGATGGCGAGGCGGGCGTCGGTGGCTCGCGGCAGATCTACCTGATCGAGCCACGGCGCAACACCTTCAACGCGCGTCGTGGCGCCCGCGAGCAGATCGGACACGAAGCGTTTTCCCTGCTCGATATCGGCGAGTACATAACCCGTTGGCGGGTTCAGCAGGCAAGTGCCGAAACGTAGTTCTCCGCTTGTCGTGATCGCTGGCACGACGTCCAGCGCAGCGGCAATTTCTCGCGCCATCACGTTCACGCCACCCAGACCGCCGAGCAAAGGCACGACCGCACTGCCGTCTTCGGCAACGGCCAGCACAGGAGGCTCGAAGGTCTTATCGGCGAGCGCAGAAGCGAGGCAACGGATCACGATACCCGCCGCGCATAACGCGACGATCGGCGTGTTGCGTGCGTACAGTTCGCGTAGATGCGGACCGAGTTCAGTGAATGCGACATCGGCCTGCACGCGGCTCGCGAGACCATGAATAAGCGAACCCGGATACCGCGCCTGGATGCGGCGGGCGGTATCGATCGCCCCCGTGCCCAGCACCAAGATGGCTATGGGTGTCCCTTCGTTCACGCCTGCCATTTTTCCCCCGGCACGACGAGCAGCGAGAAGTAGGGCGAGGCCATCGGATCGACTTCTTCCAGCGGCACGATGCGCTGGTTCGCCATGGTTGCCCGCTCGACATATAGCGCACGTTTGTCGAGCCCGAGTTCGGTCAGTATGCGCCGCACTTTGTCGAAGTTACGGCCGAGTTTCATGATCACGGCGGCGTCGGCGGTGGCGAGACGTTCTTTAAGATCCGCCTCTGGCAACACGCCCGATAACACCGACAAGCTCTGGTTCCGGTACACCAGCGGCACGCCAAGCACGGCGACACCACCAAGCATGGAACACACGCCCGGCACGACTTCCGCTTCAAAGCGTTCAGCCAGCCGGTCATGCAGATACATGTACGAGCCATAGAAGAACGGATCGCCTTCGCAAATCACGGCCACGTCACGGCCCGCTTCCAGATGATCCGCGATGCGGATGGCGGATTCATCGTAGAAGTCGCCGATGATCGTCTCGTAGCAAAGCGGCGGCTCGAGCGCTTCGGTCGTCACGGGATACACCAGCGGCATGCGAGTCTGGGTCTCCTTGAGATGCCCTTGGATAATGCCGAACGCGTTACCTTTCTTGCCCTTTGCAACGAAGTAAGCGACAACCGGCGCCGAGCTTAGCAAGCGCAGCGCCTTCACCGTTATCAACTCGGGGTCGCCCGGACCGACACCGAGGCCATAGAGGCGTCCGCTCATTTATTCGGTCTCCGTTGCCAGTGCGTTCACGGCGGCGGCCGCCATCGCGCTGCCGCCGCGTCTGCCGCGCAACGCG
>NZ_AEJF01000076.1 GCF_001028175.1 Caballeronia mineralivorans PML1(12) | reverse complement strand
CGCGCAACGCGACGAACGGCACGCCGCGGCTATCGGCGGCGAGCAGGGCCTTCGATTCCGCCGCGCCGATAAATCCCACTGGAAAGCCCAGGATCAGCGCGGGTTTGGGTGCGCCGGCGTCGAGCATATCGAGCAGATGGAAAAGCGCGGTGGGCGCATTGCCGATCACGACCACGCTGCCTTCAAGATCCGGGCGCCACAATTCGAGCGCGGCGGCGGAACGCGTGTTGCCGAGCGCGCGAGCGCGTTCAGGCACGGAGGGATCGTTGAGCGTGCAGATCACGCGGTTGTTTGCAGGCAACCGCGCGCGCGTGATGCCTTCTGCGACCATGCGTGCGTCACAGAGAATGGGGGCGCCGCGGCTTAGGGCAGCGCGGCCTGCCGTGCCCGCGCCGGGCGAGAACAGGAGGTCGTCGATCACGTCCGTCATGCCGCATGCGTGGATCACGCGCACGGCGAGTTTCTCGAGATCGGCGGGGATGGCCGCGAGATTGGCCTCGGCGCGAATGGTCGCAAACGACGCGCGATAAATCGCCTGGCCGTCGCGAATATAGTCAAGCATCAGGGGTGCTCCGGGCTAGCCAGCGGGCTGCCTGTTCGATGGTTAGATGGCGGGCGACGGCTTCAGGTGCTTGGTGGTAAAGATCATACCGACCGGGAGCGACGGCCATCAACGTGGTCTCGACACGATGCGCCGCCGCGCATGAACGTGCGCAGCCGCTGAGGTGGACATCGCCTGTGGACGGCATCAACCGGGCGAGAAGTTGCGCGTCGGCTTTGGTATCGGCGAGACTTTTTGCGCAGCCTTGTGAACCCGCGCATGCAATCAGGCGCGCGAATGGTTCGTCGGGGTTTGTCGCGAGGCCGAGTGTGGTGAGTTGACCAACGACAGCTTGTGCATCGGCAACCGGCACATCGAGCAGCATCACGCTTTGCCAAGGCGTCATGCGTAATCGCGGCGCGAGATCGGCGAGTGCCGATAGCGTTGCTGCATCCATACGCCCAAGCGGGACTTGCGCACCGACGCACACGCTATCGCCCGTTCCTTGAGGATGCACGCCGAAACGCAGCCGTGCATTGGATGGGGGACGACGCCAGTTACCTACGTCCTGGGCCAACGGAAAGCTGAGCTTGTCCTGCACGTGGCCAAGAAATTCTTCGATGGGACATGTCGCTAACAGATCGCGCATCCTCGTATGTTGCGGCAGCGCGAGATCCAGAAACGTATGCAGCAATGCATCGACTAACGCAGGAACGTGGACGCGGCTAACCGCGCCCAACGCGGGCGCGTCGCTTTCAAATCTCGGCGGACAGCCCGCGAGCCCGAATACAAAACGTTCCGCCGAACCCGCCGAAAGCCACACATCGTGCGGATGATCGAGCATCGCGAGACGCTCGCCGCCGTCGACCATCAACGCAAATTTCGGCGACAGCTGATGCAAGCGAGTGTCCCGCTGCAACTGATCGAGCAAAGCGGAAGAGAGCGGTGTTACGTCGAGAAGGGCGTGCGGATCCAGGCCCGCGAGCGGACTCAGCATCACATTACGGAGATCATCAGAACCCGGCGTAGTTGGCCCGAGTCCCGCACCGACGAGCCGCGAAATCAACGTCTCTTGCGAGCCCTCCCGCACGCCGCGAATCTGCAGATTCGCGCGATTGGTCGCATCGATAAAACCCGAGCCGAACGCCCGCGCCACCTCCGCGATCACCCGTGCCTGCGCCGCACTCAGTTCGCCCCACGCAAGGCGAATGCGGCACAGGCCGGCGTCGCGTGCAGGCACAATCCGCATCAGGCCAGGACAAGCCGATGGCCGCGACGCGGGCAATGCGTGCAATGCGTGCGTTAACCCGCGTACAGTAGTGAGTGGTTCGTTCAAAGCGTGACCCGTTCGGTCTCGCGCGGCGCCTCGAACCTGCCGGACCCTTTGCGGGAATGGCACGTTCGCGGCATCGGTACACCCCGCCCGATGTTGGCTTGCACGAAGAATTCCGGTCGGCAGGTCTCTTGGCTTGCAGGTCGTCGTCCGTACCGGCCTTCCCAGTCGAAACCAGTGGCAGTGGAGCGCGGACTCGCTGCGTACAATTGCGGGGGCAGCCACAGTTCTGCTGTGTTCCCTGTTAGGCCCGTAAGGGCACCGACTAACGCGGTATTATGCCCGTTTTTATGGCGGTTAAAGCGCATCGGCGTCACGCCGGGGGTGCTTTAGCCGCATTGTCTGAGCCACGTTGTAGACGCGGCGTAATCTGCGAATGAATCAAGCGAGGATCGGCGGATGTCACCGTGGTTGACCGTGGTGGGGATCGGAGAGGATGGCTGGCGTGGACTGAGCCGGCATGCGCGCCAGGCGTTGCTGGCTGCGGATACGATTTTCGGCGGGGCGCGTCATCTTGCGTTGTTGCCAGCCCGGATCGGCGGGGAACGTCGCGCGTGGCCTACGCCGTTCACGATTGCACCGGTACTTGAGCATCGTCGCGAACGGGTGTGCGTGCTCGCGAGCGGGGACCCGATGATGTTTGGCGTCGGCACGACGTTCGCCCGTGAACTGGCTGCGGGCGAATTTTGCGTGGTGCCCGCGTCTTCGTCGTTATCGCTCGCCGCGGCGCGTTTGCATTGGCCGCTGCAGGACGTGGCGGTGGTCTCACTGGTCGGGCGGCCGCTCGCGGCGCTTGAAACGCAGCTTCATCCCGGCGCGCGCATTTTCGTTCTCAGCAGCGATGCTTCGAGTCCCGCCAAGGTCGCTAAGTTGCTGACAAAGCGCGGTTTTGGCTCGAGCCGCCTGACTGAGTTCGAGCATCTGGGTGGCGAGCAAGAACGCCGTATCGATGAGATAGCCAGCGCGTGGCAGGCGAGCGATGTGGCCGCGCTGAATCTGGTGGCGATCGAATGTGTCGCGGAAAACCATGCGCTGCGTTTGCCGCTCACGCCCGGTCTTCCCGACGACGCATACCAGCACGACGGCCAGCTCACCAAACGCGATGTCCGCGCGATCACGCTGTCGCGGCTCGCCCCTGAGCCGGGAGAACTGCTGTGGGACGTGGGTGCGGGATGTGGTTCGATCGGTATCGAATGGATGCGCTCGCACCCGAGCTGCCGCGCCATCGCGATCGAAGCGGACAGTCAGCGTCAGCGCCTGATCGAACACAATCGCGATGCGCTAGGCGTGCCAGGATTGCAACTGGTCGAGGGCGAAGCGCCGGGCGTGTTAACCGGACTCCCCCAACCCGATGCAATTTTTATCGGCGGTGGCGTGACGGCGCCGGACATGCTGGACACGTGTTGGTCTCATCTGAAGAAAGACGGCCGGATGATCGTCAACGCGGTCACAATTCAAAGCGAGGCGACCCTGATCGCGTGGCGCGCGCTTCATGGCGGCGAGATGACGCGCATCAGCATCGCCCATGCACTGCCTCTAGGCGCCTTCGATACCTGGCGCCAGGCGCTGCCCATTACGCTGCTGCATGCTGTCAAACCATGATGCTCACTCGTTACCTCCATGCGTGACGAAACGCCCGAACAGCCCGCGCCGCTACGCACCGGACTTACTACGGGTAGCTGCGCCACCGCGACGTCGCTCGCGGCGGCGCGTCTATTGCTGACGGGGCTGGTCAGCGAGCACGCGGACATCGTATTGCCCAAGGGTCAGCAGGTCGTGATGCCGCTCGTCTTCTGCCGTCTTGCTGAAGGCGAAAGCGCCGAGGCGGGCACCGTGAAAGATGCCGGTGATGACCCCGACGTCACCCATGGCGCGATCGTTTTTGCCCGCGTGAGGTTACTGAGCGAACCGGGTGTGCGTTTTCTCGCGGGACCGGGCGTGGGCACCGTCACGCGCGCCGGACTTGCGCTTGCCATAGGCGAACCCGCCATCAATCCCGTGCCGCGCAAGATGATGACCGACCATCTCCTGGCGCTCGCCGGAGAACACGGTTATGCGGGCGGATTCGAAGTCAGCATCGGCGTGGAGAACGGCGCGGAACTTGCACTCAAGACCATGAATCCGCGCTTGGGGATCGTCGGTGGATTATCGATTCTCGGCACGACGGGCATCGTGCGGCCGTTCTCCTGCTCGGCTTATATCGCTTCGATTCACCAGGGTGTCGACGTCGCGCGCGCGAATGGCTACGTTCATATCGCGGCGTGCACGGGCAATCAAAGCGAGGATGCCATGCGTCTTCGATACAACCTGCCGGATATAGCGCTGATCGAAATGGGAGATTTCGTGGGCGCTGTGCTCAAGCACTTGCGGCGCGCACCGGTGGAGAAGCTGAGCCTGTGTGGTGGTTTCGGCAAGATCAGCAAGCTCGCGGCGGGGCATATGGATCTGCATAGCCGGAACTCGAGCATCGACTTGCCGCAACTCGCTAGCTGGGCTGCGAGCGCGGGTGCAAGCGCTATGCTTCAACAAGATATGTGCGCGGCTAACACGAGCCAGGAAGCGCTGCTGCTGGCTCACGAGCAAGGCGTGCCACTCGGCGATATTGTCTGCGAACACGCGCGTCAATTTGCGTTGAGTGTAGTGCCCGAAGGCGTCGTCGTTGAATGTTTTGCGATCGATCGGCAGGGGCGCATCGTGGGGTCCGCGCAATGAAACGGGTCTTGCTATTGGGCGGCACTGGCGACGCATTGACCATCGCGCGACGTCTCGGTCCTGATCATGTTTATAGCCTCGCCGGACTGGGCCGCATGCCGGGCGATCTCTTGTGCAGCGTGCGTGCGGGCGGCTTCGGTGGGGTAGAAGGGTTGAATACGTTCATTGACGCGGAATCGATCGGCTTGATCGTCGATGCAACACATCCTTACGCTGCGCAAATGAGCCGTCACGCGAGTACTGCTGGCGTGCTTAAAAGCATTGAATGCTGGGCCCTTCGGCGCGCACCGTGGCAACCGCAAGCCGGAGACGATTGGCGCGAAGCGGCGGATTTTGCGGACATCCTCCATGCCATCGCCCCTTACAAACATCCGCTCTGGACGCTGGGCCGTGAACCGCTTGCGCATCTCGATGAGATTCCGCCTTCGCAACACTGGACCATTCGTTGTCTCGACCTGCATCCCGGCAACGCGCGCGCGACGATCATCGCCGCGCGTGGACCGTTCTCGCTCGATGGCGAACGCGCGCTCTTCGATGCGCAGCAAACCGATGTCGTTGTCAGCAAGAACAGCGGCGGCGCTGCGACCGAAGCGAAACTCGCTGTAGCGCGGGAACGAGGCTTGCCTGTCCTTATGCTGCAGCGACCGCGCTTACCTCAAGTCGAGCGCGAATTTTCCGATACGAACTCGCTTCTGAACGCACTCGAAGCATGGCTCCATCCGCATTCACTTTTCGATAAAACCCTTTAAATGACGGTCTATTTCATTGGCGCCGGACCCGGAGATCCCGAACTCATCACGGTGAAAGGGCAACGCCTCATTCGCACGTGCCCGGTCATCCTGTATGCCGGATCGCTCGTGCCGGAAGCAGTGTTGAGCGGACATCGTGCGCAAAGCGTGGTGAATACGGCGAATCTTCACCTCGATGAAATCGTCGCGTTGCTCGAAACCGCACACGCCAAGGGGCAAGACGTTGCGCGAGTGCATTCCGGCGATCCGTCGCTATATGGCGCGATTGGCGAGCAGATCCGGCGCCTGAATATGCTCGGGATATCGTATGAAATCGTGCCTGGCGTGACGGCTGCGGCGGCATCGGCGGCGTCACTCGGATGTGAATTCACGTTGCCCGGCATCTCGCAGACTGTGATCCTCACGCGCTTCGCCACAAAGACATCGATGCCCGAAGGCGAGCAACTCGCCGACCTCGCTCGCCACCGCGCGACCATGGCGATTCACCTTGGGGTGCGTCATATCGAACGGATCGTCGCGGACCTGATTCCGCATTACGGCGCGCAGTGTCCCGTGGCCGTGATCTTCCGGGCAAGCTGGCCCGACGAAGAAAAAGTGCTGGGCACGCTCGCCGATATCGCGGGAAAAGTGCTTGAAAAAGGCATCGAAAGAACGGCGCTGATCGTAGTCGGGTATGTGCTGAACGCGGAAGGTTTCACCGATTCATCGCTCTATCGCAAGCCATTCTGAAGCATCCACCGATGCGCGATCTCGATACCGTCTTCAGCGCCTTGTCGCATTCGAACTTCCGCAAACGCTTCCGTCTCGGTGCGCGTGAGGAAGCTTATTTGTGCGCGCACGGTATGACGGAGGTGATCGGCCATGCGCGCGAACTGATCACGCGCCGGCTTGCTCCGGAACAACCGCCGAACGACGGCAAGCAGACGCCGTTTCGCGGCCATCCCGTGTTTATCGCGCAGCATGCCACGGCAACGTGCTGCCGGAGTTGCCTCGCGAAATGGCACGGTATCGAAGCGGGAAAACATCTGGACGATGACGAACGGGATCACGTCGTGCAGGCCATCGAGCGCTGGCTGAAGACACAAAAAGTCGTGGGCGCCGATAAACCGCCACGTCAGCCCGACTTGCCGTTCTGATAACACAACGCCGCGCGGTTTGAGGCCGCGCGGCGTGATCGAGTTATCGCGCGATCATTCTAAAGCGCGCATCTTTTTAGCCCGCCGCGACAACATATTCAATCCCTCGACCAAAGCCGAGAACGCCATCGCCGCGTAGATATAGCCCTTGGGCACGTGCGATCCGAACCCTTCGGCGACCAGCGTCATCCCGATCACAAGCAGGAAGCCGAGCGCGAGCATCACCACAGTCGGGTTCCTTTCGATAAAGCGCGACAGCGGTCCGGCCGCGAACATCATCACCGATACCGCGCCTACCACCGCGACGAACATGATGGGAATGTGCTCGGTCATGCCGACGGCGGTCACGATGCTGTCGATGGAAAACACAAGATCGAGCACGAGGATCTGGCCGATTGCGGACCACGGCGTGAGCGTGGACGTCTTCGCAGCGCCGCTGCCACTGCCTTCGCCTTCACCCGAGACGTGATGATGGATCTCGGTAGTCGCCTTCCACACCAGGAATGCACCGCCGGCGATGAGGATCAGGTCCCGCCACGAGAAGTCATGTTCGAACGCGGTGAAGATCGGCGCGGTCAGGCGCACGATCAGCGCCACCGTGCCGAGCAGCCCAAGGCGCATGAGCAGCGCCAGTCCAATGCCGAGCCGCTGCGTGCGTGCACGGTGCGCCTCGGGCAATTTGTTCGTAAGGATGGAGATGAAGATCAGGTTGTCGATGCCGAGCACGACTTCCATGACAAGGAGCGTCGCCAGTGCGGCCCACGCGCCGGGGTCGCTTGCCAATGCAACTAGATAGTCCATGAGATCCGAGAGTCTTGGGGAAGTGAGAGGAAACAGGTAAGGCGCCTACGCGGCGGCCGTTCGCGATGATACGTGACGCGCAAAGCAAAAATGTAAGCTTAATGAAATAATTGAGAGCGATGCGGCGCCAAAAAGTTCGCCGGACGGATTTTCGACGACGACGTGCCTGCCAAAATGGTGCGCCGCGCAAATACGGGTAAACTCTAGTGCCACACGCCGTTACTTTAGCCGGCCCGGCGCCTTCAATCTTCGCTGCCCGATTCCGGCAGTCCCTTTCGGGTTTCGCATGCAGGGAAAATCGCAACGCCTGGTCGAACTGGACTTTTTTCGTGGCCTCGTGCTGCTGGTGATCGTGGTCGATCATATTGGCGGCAGCATGCTTTCCCGCGTGACGCTGCACGCATTCGCCCTCAATGACGCAGCCGAAGTCTTCGTGTTTCTCGGCGGTTTCGCGACCGCGACGGCCTACGCTTGCGTGACCGTCCGCCGTTCCGAATCTGCTGCCCGGGCGCGGTTTTTCCGCCGCGCGATCGAGATCTACCGCGCGTTTTTGGTCACCGCCGTTCTGATGCTGGCGACAAGTTTCGTGCTGCGGCCATTTTTCGGCAGCGCGCCGAATCTGGCGACCACGGATCTCGACAGCTTTCTCGCCACGCCATTCACCGCCATCGCCGACGTGCTGCTCTTGCGTCGTCAGCCGTATCTTTCTTCCGTTTTGCCCATGTACGCGTTCTTCGCGCTGGCCGTGCCGCTGGTCGTTCCGCTCGCACGCAGCAGGCCGTGGCTTCTGCTTGGTGCAAGCGTCGCGCTGTGGGCTGTCGCGGCGCCGCTCGCCGAGTATTTGCCGTCGGCGGACGATTTGCTGTGGGACTTCAATCCTGCTGCGTGGCAGTTGATGTTCGTGCTCGGCGTGCTTGCGTGCTGCCAACCCCTCTATCAGCGTGTGAGTTCGCACCGGTTCGGCTGGGCGGTGAGCGTCGCCGCACTTGGGATTGCCGTGGGCATGGCGTATTACAAATTGCTAGTACTCCCCGCTTCCCTCGATGGCGATTTCAAACGCAATCTGGCCGGCGTGCGGATCGTGAATTTTTTGGCAATCGCGTGGCTTGCAAGCGACCTGGCACGTCGCGGAGTGATAAAGCAGATTGCGGAACGCTTGCCGTGGGTCGGAGCGGTCGGCCGCGATGGACTCGTATGTTTCGCGGCGGGCGCGGTGATTTCGCTGATCGTCGATTCGGTGTTGTTCACACTAACTGATGGTTTTCTCGACGTCCCACTGGGTTTCGCCGCCGATATCGTTGCATTGGGTCTGTTGCTCGCGATTCCGCATCGCCAGCGCGTATTCGGTGCGATGGGTTTGGGGTCGGTTGTGGCCGTTGCGAAGACAGAAGGGGAGCGTCGTGCGGTTCGATGAACGACTCTTTATGAAAGAGCAAGAAATGCGACTAACGGTCTGCGTTTTCTGCATCCACCGGCTACATCGGCGAGCGCTTGAACAAGCTTGAACAAAAAAGCCGGCTTGCAAAAAAACCTCGCCCGATCACGGTCTAACTTGCCTCGATAGAACCCAAACCCGCCGAAGGCAACAACGCATTGCTATCGTCTTTGAGTTTCACGCCCGTCAGCTTCAAACGTGTCGCTTCGGTCAGAAGGTAATGCAGCTTGAACGCGGCGGAATCGTAGGGAAGACCTTCGGGCCGCACGTTCGAAATACAGTTGCGCTCCGCATCGCTTTTGCCCAAACGCGGCTCGTACGTCAGGTAGATGCCGAGACTATCGGGGGAACTCAAACCTGGCCGTTCACCAATCAACATCACCACGATCCGCGCCCGTAAAAGCTCACCAATACCATCGCCGAGTGCGACCCGTGCCTGCTGCGCGACGACGATCGGACCGATGCTTACGCCCGCCAGCTTCGTGCGCATCCGTTCAAGCAGCGGTACCGCATGACCCGCAGCGGCGTAGGCCGACAAACCATCCGCGACCACGAATACGACATCGAACGCAGCAGGCGCGGAGGCCGCATAGTCGCGCAGCCGCGCCGTGCTTTCATCGTTCAGCTTTCTGCCCAGATCGGGGCGGCGCAGATAATGATCGCGATCGGGCGCGGCGCTTTCTACATCGAGCGTATCGAAACCGGACGCACGCAATGAGGCATGCAGCGTGGCCACGTCGAGCGGTTGATGCACGGCGTCACGCGCTTGCGCGTGCGATAGATTAAACGCGAGCAGCGGCGCTGTCGGCAAGCTGCTGCCCGCGCGGCCCAGCGCAATGCGCGCGTTGGTGAAACGGCGCAATGCGTCCCATGGGTTGGTGCTGACGGAAGAAGGGGAATCGTCGAAATCGGCCATTACGCGCTCATCCATTCAAGCAGTGGTTGCGCTGCGGACTGGTTCAGCAAGGCGCCGCGCGGATCGACGATTCGCATCGATTCAAGCCATGCCTCGAACTCCGGCGCACGACGCAAGCCGAGCACGTTGCGTACATACAGCGCGTCGTGGAATGACGTGCTTTGATAGTTGAGCATGACGTCGTCGGCGCCGGGAATGCCCATGATGAAGTTGACGTTGGCCACGCCTAGCAGCGTGAGCAGGTTGTCCATGTCGTCTTGATCGGCTTCGGCGTGGTTCGTATAGCAGATGTCGCAACCCATGGGTACGCCGAGCAGCTTGCCGCAGAAATGGTCTTCAAGCCCGGCGCGAATGATCTGCCTTCCATCGTACAAATACTCGGGGCCGATGAAACCAACCACCGTATTGACCAGCAGCGGGCTGAACTTGCGTGCGACCGCGTAAGCGCGCACTTCACAGGTCTGCTGATCGACGCCGTGATGCGCATTGGCGGATAACGCGCTGCCCTGGCCGGTTTCGAAATACATCAGATCGGTGCCAACGGTGCCGCGTTTCAGCGACAACCCTGCCTCGTGTGCTTCCTTGAGCAGTGCCAGCGATACGCCGAAACTGCTGTTCGCTTTCTCGGTACCGGCAACCGACTGGAACACAAGATCGACGGGCGCACCTTTCTCGATTGCAGCGATGGTGTTGGTCACATGTGTGAGTACGCACGATTGCGTCGGGACTTCGTATCGTTGCCGGAAGTCGTCGATCATCACGAGCAGCGTCGTGATCGCGCTCAACGAATCCGATGCCGGATTGATGCCGATCACTGCATCGCCGCAGCCGTACATAAGGCCGTCGAGCATGGAGGCGGCGATGCCCTTGACGTCGTCGGTGGGGTGATTCGGCTGCAGGCGCACCGACAGATGTCCTGGCAAACCGATGGTGTTGCGAAAACGGGTGATCACGGGCCGTTTCTTCGCCGCGAGAATCAGATCCTGGTTGCGCATCAGCTTCGATACCGCTGCGACCATCTCCGGCGTCAGTCCCGGCGTAACGCGGATCAGCGCGGCGGAATCGGTGGTGTCGGCGAGCAGCCAGTTGCGGAAATCGCCCACGGTGAGATGCGAAATCTCGGCGAAAGCCTGTGAAGAATGGTCGTCGATGATGAGCCGCGTGACCTCATCGCTCTCGTACGGGATCACGACTTCGTTGAGGAAAGTGCGCAACGGCACTTGTGCCAGCGCCATCTTCGCCGCCACGCGCTCCTCCTCGGTGTCTGCCGTCACCCCCGCGAGCTGGTCGCCGGAACGCTGCGGGCTGGCTTTCGCCAGCAGCGTTTTCAGGTCGTCGAAGCGGTAGGTCCGGTGACCGATGGTCTCGTTATAGCTCATCGCGTGATCCTTGTTCCAAGGCTTCTCCAGAGAGTTATTCTGCGCCTGCCGGCCGGGCAACGCATCCAGTCAACATTTTGAGCAGGTTGAATTCAAGCGTCGACCTCGAAGTATGCGGCGAAACTGTAAGGAGCCAAAAATGCAGGAACGTTAATTTGAATCGAATGGGGCAGAGTGTTCGCGCTCATTGGGCTACCTCGGCGGCATCCTGGCTGCACCACCGCTGATTTTCCCGCGTGCGATAATCCCGGTCTTCCCCATCCTGGCACTTTTGCGCGCCGCACCTTGAAAAACCTGCTTGTTGCCCTCGATCGCCTGGCCGATTTCGACGAGATCGTCGATGTCCGCACGCCGCTCGAATTTGCCGAGGACCACATCCCCGGAGCGCTCAACGCCCCCGTGCTGAGCAATGAGGAACGGGTGCTCGTCGGCACGATGTACAAGCAGGTGTCGCCGTTCGAGGCCACCCGCGTGGGCGCGGCGCTCGTCGCGCGCAATCTCGCGCAGCACCTCGACACGACCTTTGCCGACCGGCCGCGTAACTGGCGGCCGCTGATTTATTGCTGGCGCGGCGGCAACCGGTCCGGTTCCGTCACCGCGATGTTCAACATGATCGGCTGGCAGGCGCGGCAACTGGAAGGCGGGTATAAAAGTTACCGGCGCGCAACCCTCGATACGCTTGAGCATTTGCCGACTACGTTCCGCTATATCGCCCTGACCGGCCCCACCGGCAGTGGCAAAACGCGCCTGCTGCACGCGTTGCGCGAGGCCGGCGCGCAGGCGCTGGATCTGGAGCAACTGGCGGCGCATCGCGGTTCGCTGCTCGGCGCGTTGCCGGGCGAGCCGCAACCGTCGCAGAAATGGTTCGATACGCTGCTGGTCGGCACGCTGCGGGGCTTCGATCCGGCGTGGCCGGTGTTCGTCGAAGCGGAGAGCCGGCGGATCGGCGCGATCTCCTTGCCGCTGGCGCTGCTGGAGTCGTTTCATCGCGGCGCGTGTGTCGAGGTCGAAGCAAGCCGCGAGGATCGCGCGACGTTTCTACTGCACGATTACGCGCATCTTTTCCAACATCCCGAGTCGTTCAAGCAGCAGTTGTCGAAGCTGGTCGGCCTGCATAGCCGCGAGAGGGTGAGCGGCTGGCATGCGTTGATCGACCAGGGCCGGGGGGCGGAGCTTGCCCGCGAACTCATCGACCTGCATTACGATCCGGCCTACGCGCGCAGCAGCCGTCAGAATTTCAGCGAATTGCCGCACGCTACGCACATGCTGTTCCGGCCCAACGACGCCGATGTCGTCGAGCAGGCAAGGGCGCTGCTGGCAAGGCTCGACGCTTTGCGTGCCGCCGAAACGCCGCCCGTCACGTCGACCTGACCCGTTTTCATCCCGATAAAAACTACCCAAGACCATGCAATCCACTCTTCGACAACCGCGCGTCGCGCTCGGCTGGATCACGTTCCTGCTGATCGCGGTCGTGGGCCTTTTCTACGTCAAATGGTTTCCGTACTACAACCGCGCGTTCGTCGCGGCCAGTCAGCATTCCATCGGCAAATCGATACTGATGGGCACCGCCGCGAGCGCGCCCGCGCCGTCGTGGCAGGCCGCCATCGACTACGCTTTCGCTTACGGCAAGGCGATCTGGCAGGCAATGGTGCTCGGGCTTCTGCTCGGCTCGGCGGTGCAGGCGCTGATCCCGCCGCAATGGGTGGCACGCGCGCTGGGCAAAAGCGGCTTCAGCAGCGTGGTGAACGGTGGCCTGATGTCGCTGCCCGGCATGATGTGCACGTGTTGCGCAGCGCCGGTTGTGGCCGGTCTGCGGGCGCGTCAGGCGGCGCCGGGTGCGGCTATCGCATTCTGGCTCGGCAACACCGTGCTCAATCCGGCCACGCTGATTTTCATGGGCTTCGTGCTCGGCTGGCAATGGATGGGGTTGCGGCTCGTGCTGGGCATACTGATGGTGTTCGGCCTTGGCTACGCCGTGAATCGGATGGTCACGCCGAAGGAAGCGCAAGCGTCGCGCAGCGAGATGGCGAAGCTGGTCACGACCGATGATCCGGGCACTGCGTTCACCCGCTGGGTCCGGATTCTCGGGCGCATGACGATCCGGCTCGTGCCGGAGTACATCGTGCTCGTGCTGGTGCTCGGCGCGGCGCGGGCGTGGCTGTTTCCGCATATCGGGCCGAATATCGACAATAGCGTGCTGTGGATCGTCGGTCTCGCCATCGCCGGTACGTTGTTCGTGATCCCGACAGCGGGTGAAGTGCCGATCATCCAGGCGATGCTGTCCCTCGGCATGTCTGTCGGTCCCGCGGGCGCGCTGCTGATGACGCTGCCGCCGATCAGCCTGCCATCGGTCGCCATGCTTGGCCGCTCGTTTGCGCCGCGCGTGCTGACGGTGGTGGCGGTCGCGGTGGTGGGTTTCGGGATCGTCGCGGGGCTACTCGCGGTGGCGCTGGGGTTCTGACGCAGCGCGGACCACCACTTCGCATGGGCCCGCTGGTAGTCGGAGGTTCAAATCCGCTCGCCTCGGCCAGTAAGATCAAGGACTTATGGCGAGAGTCGTAAGTCCTTTTCTTTTGTCGCCGAGACGGTTTTAATTGGCGCGTGTTTGAAACGTGCAATCGCGTACCAGCCTCTAAGCCTCTATTGCTTTGTACGCGAGCATGTTATGCGCCATGCTCAATCCGGCCGACAGAATCTCGCGATTTAGTCCTGCCTTTTGCTTGACCATCCGGCCCGGCTTATCCTGCGTGCCGGGGAAGTCCCTCACATTTGAGAAAACCGCTCGGGACGCTGGCACGATACACAATCCGTTGTTCGAGGGTGAGTAAAAGCCCGTGCTGAACTGCTTTCAGATTCAATGTGAGGACAGTTCAACTGCATCTATTCCGTTGTCGCGCGAAATGCGGCTTGGACCGCCCGAACGAGGGAGGGATGTAAGATGCCGAGCTTTGGATTCTGTCCATGAGGGGCTGCCGGAGGTACAGAAAACCATTCGGTCGTGTAAGGTAGGTCAACGGCCTGCCTCAGGTCGAACTTGGTGTCATAGCTGAGGCCGGCCGCCGCATAAGCGGCAAGATTGCTCGCTCGCAAAATGCAAAATTCACCGCGATGCAGGGTCGTGGTGCGCTGACTAGTGCCGCAGGCGACCCGGATAGTGAAGTGGGGCGCGTCATCGTCGAAGACGGCGAGGACGAGGGCAGGGCGAGGCTTGGGACGTGGGTTGATGTTGTCTGGAAAATGACACCAGACGATTTCCCCGGCTATCGGCTCACCCCACCACTGGGGTTCGATGTCGGTCACGACGCAGCGGGCTCTGTCTCGAACAGGCTCGATTTAATCGATCGCTTGGTTCCTTGCGGGGCTTGCTTTTTGATCTGCCGAACCTGAGCGGCGGTGAGCGGGCCATCGTCGCTCTCATACTGCGGCAAGACTTGGACCGCAAGCGCATGCAGCGCTTGATGAATCACTTGTGTTTCATCAACACCCAGTTGCTCGGCGAGTCGCTTCGCCGTGTCGCGGGTGACACCCGTTGCGCTGTCGACGTTGCGATAGCGGAAGGCAATCTGGTTACTAGGTTTCGAAGTCGGCATGACATTCTCCATGCACTGAATTGGATATCTTTAAGATATCTCAATTGGAAGTTTCTGTCAATGTGCGAAGTGTGTTGCCGACGCCGTCATAGGACACGACATATCCCGTGCTTGGGCGGAGCGCCGTCGTTATTTCTTTTTGGCGGCGCCGAGATAATTCGCCCACTCCTGCATCATCTTTGTCCGTGGAACCAGGTATTTCGCATAGTTGTCGGCAGCACTCACTTCGTCCCGGTCCTGATGAGCAAGCTGCAATTCAATGTGCTCGTGCTCGTAGCCTTGCTCGTGCAGAATCGTCGACGCGACGCCCCGAAACCCGTGTCCCGTCATGCGGGAGTGGTAACCCATTCGATAGATGGCAAACAGGAGCGTGTTATTACTAATGGGCTTGCGAGGATTGCGGTCACCGGGGAAAAGGAATTCGCCGTTTCCTGTGAACTCGCGCAATTGCTCAAGTATGGCTATGGTCTGGTGAGCCAGCGGAACGATGTGGGGGTCCTTTATCTTCATGCGCTGAGGTGGGATGTCATCGTCGTCCGAAGGTCGCTTGATGATGCATTTACCGGGAAGGTACTTCAACAGCTACCGAGAACGATGTGACGAGATTTTCGCGCCTGCCTGGAGCGCTATCTGTTGGTTCAAGCCGCACGAGAAAATCGAGGTCCTTCTGTGCCAGCCGGGCGAACTGCTCTTCGACCGCCGCGAATTTCAGCAGGCACTGGACCTGCCAGTTCATCCCGACGACGAGCCATGTGGAGAGACCATTCCATTCGCTCAGAAGGATGGCTCCGG